>NZ_QKLB01000030.1:0-3166 GCF_003224295.1 Curtobacterium sp. MCPF17_046
GGTGTACAGGTGGTGCATGGTTGTCGTCAGCTCGTGTCGTGAGATGTTGGGTTAAGTCCCGCAACGAGCGCAACCCTCGTTCTATGTTGCCAGCGGGTTATGCCGGGGACTCATAGGAGACTGCCGGGGTCAACTCGGAGGAAGGTGGGGATGACGTCAAATCATCATGCCCCTTATGTCTTGGGCTTCACGCATGCTACAATGGCCGGTACAAAGGGCTGCGATACCGTAAGGTGGAGCGAATCCCAAAAAGCCGGTCTCAGTTCGGATTGAGGTCTGCAACTCGACCTCATGAAGTCGGAGTCGCTAGTAATCGCAGATCAGCAACGCTGCGGTGAATACGTTCCCGGGCCTTGTACACACCGCCCGTCAAGTCATGAAAGTCGGTAACACCCGAAGCCGGTGGCCTAACCCTTGTGGAAGGAGCCGTCGAAGGTGGGATCGGTGATTAGGACTAAGTCGTAACAAGGTAGCCGTACCGGAAGGTGCGGCTGGATCACCTCCTTTCTAAGGAGCATCTGGTCAGTGCTGCTCACCGTCGTGGTGGGTTGGTTGCTGGTCCAGGCGCCCGGTTCGGACCGAACGTGTCCGACGGGTAGCTCATGGGTGGAACATTGACAGTGCAGTCGGGAGCGCGTCTTCTGGTCTCAGTACGCTCGGGTGTCTCTTTGTGAGGTGTCTGGGTTGGAACGGGTCGGGGGGAAGCGGGTTGGCTGGTGCACGTTGTTGGGTCCTGAGGGACCAGGCTTCCTGATCGTCGGGTTGTCTCTTTTGGAGGCGGGTTCGGTGGTTGGGGGTTGGGCCGCAAGGTCCTTCGGTGGGCTGCATGAGGCTAGGCGTTGTGTCTGGTGGAGTGTGGTGCCGATCGTATGTTGAGAACTACACAGTGGACGCGAGCATCTTTAGATTCGCGTCATCGATGATCGTCGGCTTTCGGGTTGGCGTGAAACATGGCGTTGGATCGCAATTTTAATCTTTGTGGTCAAGTTTCTAAGAGCAAACGGTGGATGCCTTGGCATCTGGAGCCGAAGAAGGACGTAGAAATCTGCGATAAGCCTCGGGGAGCTGATAATCGAGCTGTGATCCGAGGATTTCCGAATGGGGAAACCCCGCCAGGCGACTTGTCGACCTGGTGACTCCCGCCTGAATATATAGGGCGGGTAGAGGGAACGTGGGGAAGTGAAACATCTCAGTACCCACAGGAAGAGAAAACAACATGTGATTCCGTGAGTAGTGGCGAGCGAAAACGGATGAGGCTAAACCGATCATGTGTGATAGCCGGCGGGCGTTGCATGGTCGGGGTTGTGGGACACGTCGCTCAGTTCTGCCGGACTGGGACGGTTACAGCGCATCATAGTCGAACCGGTTTGAAAGCCGGGCCGTAGTGGGTGCCAGCCCCGTAGACGAAATGGTGTTATGGCCGGATGTGTATCCCAAGTAGCACGGGGCCCGAGAAATCCCGTGTGAATCTGTCAGGACCACCTGATAAGCCTAAATACTCCCAGATGACCGATAGCGGACAAGTACCGTGAGGGAAAGGTGAAAAGTACCCCGGGAGGGGAGTGAAATAGTACCTGAAACCGTTTGCTTACAAACCGTCGGAGCCTCCTTTGTAGGGGTGACGGCGTGCCTTTTGAAGAATGAGCCTGCGAGTTAGCGATATGTGGCGAGGTTAACCCGTGTGGGGTAGCCGTAGCGAAAGCGAGTCTGAATAGGGCGATTCAGTCGCATGTCCTAGACCCGAAGCGAAGTGATCTATCCATGGCCAGGTTGAAGCGACGGTAAGACGTCGTGGAGGACCGAACCCACTTCAGTTGAAAATGGAGGGGATGAGCTGTGGATAGGGGTGAAAGGCCAATCAAACTTCGTGATAGCTGGTTCTCTCCGAAATGCATTTAGGTGCAGCGTTGCGTGTTTCTCGCCGGAGGTAGAGCTACTGGATGGCCGATGGGCCTCAACAGGTTACTGACGTCAGCCAAACTCCGAATGCCGGTGAGTGAGAGCGCAGCAGTGAGACGGTGGGGGATAAGCTTCATCGTCGAGAGGGAAACAACCCAGACTACCAACTAAGGCCCCTAAGCGTGTGCTAAGTGGGAAAGGATGTGGAGTTGCACAGACAACCAGGAGGTTGGCTTAGAAGCAGCCACCCTTGAAAGAGTGCGTAATAGCTCACTGGTCAAGTGATTCCGCGCCGACAATGTAACGGGGCTCAAGCACACCGCCGAAGTTGTAGATTTCGCACATGGACAAGCCTTCGTGGTTCAGTCGTGCGGAGTGGTAGGAGAGCGTCGTGTGGCGAGTGAAGCGGCGGAGTGATCCAGCCGTGGACGCCACACGAGTGAGAATGCAGGCATGAGTAGCGAAAGACGGGTGAGAAACCCGTCCTCCGAAAGACCAAGGGTTCCAGGGCCAGGTTAATCCGCCCTGGGTAAGTCGGGACCTAAGGCGAGGCCGACAGGCGTAGTCGATGGACAACGGGTTGATATTCCCGTACCGGCGAACAACCGCCCAAGCTAATCCAGTGGTGCTAAGAGTCCTAACCCGGCACTTGTTGATCCCTTCGGGGTGAGACGGGCCGGTCTAACGCTCGACCCCATGCTGGTGCGGTTAGCGTATGAACAGGTGTGACGCAGGAAGGTAGCTGAGCCAGGCGATGGTATCCGTAAGGTGAACCTGGTGTAAGGATGTAGGGCTGACGATAGGCAAATCCGTCGTCTGTACGCCTGAGATCCGACGCGTACCCGTAAGGGGAAATCAGTGATCCTATGCTGCCGAGAAAAGCATCGACGCGAGGTTGCAGCCGCCCGTACCCGAAACCGACTCAGGTGGTCAGGTAGAGAATACCAAGGAGATCGAGATAATCGTGGTTAAGGAACTCGGCAAAATGCCCCCGTAACTTCGGGAGAAGGGGGGCCGGACACGTGACCGGATTCACTCCGTGAGCGTTGAAGGCCGCAGAGACCAGTGGGAAGCGACTGTTTACTAAAAACACAGGTCCGTGCGAAGTCGCAAGACGATGTATACGGACTGACGCCTGCCCGGTGCTGGAAGGTTAAGAGGAAGGGTCAGCCTCACGGCGAAGCTCTGAATTTAAGCCCCAGTAAACGGCGGTGGTAACTATAACCATCCTAAGGTAGCGAAATTCCTTGTCGGGTAAGTTCCGACC
>NZ_QKLB01000031.1:0-1439 GCF_003224295.1 Curtobacterium sp. MCPF17_046
ACGAGGGATTACTTTACGCAGCCCCCACACCCACCACCAACCCACCCCACATCCCGGGCGTGTCGCACCATGCAACACCGGTGCCGCTCGGCGCTGAGCACCCCGCTACCAACCAGCAATCACCCGCCGGATCCGGGCCAGGGCTCACGGCCCACGGCCCACGGCCCACGGCCCACGGCCCACGGCCCACGGCCCACGGCCCACGGCCCACGGCCCACGGCCCACGGCCCACGGCCCACGGCGAGTGTGCATCACCTCGAGCTCGTTCGCATCGACTCCTTTGCGCCTCCGGATCGAGATGGCCCGTTTCCTCGAGGAGACGCCAGGCGCAGGCGATGATCGCCGCGGCTGCCGCCCGAGGAACTCCGACGTTCCGTCGGATCGAACTGCAGCCCCGCGTGGAACAACATCGGCATCCGACCGTCGAGAGCCGGCGCATCCGACGTCTCCCTGGCGACCGACGACAGACGACGGACGACGGACGACGGACAACGGACGACGGACAACGGACGACGAACAAGATCACCATGGCGACCATTCGGAACCCGTTCCGTCTCGCGCTGCATGCCGACCCGCTCGGCTCGTGGTGCGCGGCTTTGGTGAATCCGTGTTCTGTCAGGCAACTCATCGGCCGAGCACTGCACCGCTGAGCAACTCGGGTGAGCGCTCGACTTGCGGCCCCGATCTTGCTCAGCGGGCAAAGCGCACCCGCGTTCTCGGCCGATGAAACGGGCGGCTGTCTCCCGAACCAAGGACCTTCCTCTCACGGTGAAGATCTCGAACCTTCGGGACGAGAGCACCGGAATGCACCGGAGACCAGACAACGTCCTTGGACACCGATCACGAGGCGGCACTCCACCTCGGCCGAGCGCGCAGCGACCGACAACTCGGCATGGCCGTCGTCCGCGATCGAGATCGCCGGCCCCAGCTCGCGGGGCGCCGGCGCATCGCTCATCCGTCCGAGTGTCCGTCGACAGCATGACCGGACAGCCAAGACCGGTGCATCTCCCCCATGACACCGCACCACCACTGGCCGCGGATCCAAACCGAGGACGCATCGTCGCGCTACTCCGGATCACTCGAGCTGCTGATCACGCCCACAACGCGCCACCCGACCCGGGATGACCGGAGGCGGCAGCAGGACCGCTGAGAAGCAAGGGGTTCCATCGCGACAGCTGACCTCGACCCGCACGGAAGTACTCACTCCGGTAGCGACGAACGCCCTCGGGTAGCCCCACACAGCGAGTGGGGCAAGACGCTCGTCGACGGCGTGCTGTTCAGCCGGCGTGTGGGGACGCGAAACAGCCCCTGACCGGGGTGAGCATTTCTGCTCACCCCGGTCAGGGGCTCGATCGTTCTGTGAAAAGAAGTCCGGCGGCGTCCTACTCTCCCACAAGGTCCCCCTTGCAGTACCATCGGCGCTGAGAGGCTTAGCTTCC
>NZ_QKLB01000032.1:0-1422 GCF_003224295.1 Curtobacterium sp. MCPF17_046
GGCGAACATCGGGGTCATCGGCCTCGCGGTGATGGGTTCGAACCTGGCGCGGAACCTCGCGTCGCGTGAGGGGAACACCGTCGCGGTCTACAACCGCACCTACGCCCGGACCGAGGACCTGATGCGCGAGCACGGGGACATGGGCTTCATCGCGTCGGAGGACATCGACGGCTTCGTCGCCTCGCTGTCGAAGCCGCGCACGGCGATCATCATGGTCCAGGCCGGGAAGGGCACCGACGCCGTCATCGGCCAGTTGGCCGAGCGGTTCGAGCCGGGCGACATCATCGTCGACGGCGGCAACGCGAACTTCCACGACACCATCCGCCGCGAGCACGACCTGAAGGACAAGGGCATCAACTTCGTCGGCACCGGCATCTCCGGCGGCGAGGAAGGCGCCCTGCACGGGCCGTCGATCATGCCCGGCGGCTCGGACGAGGCGTGGGAGACGCTCGGCCCGATCCTGAAGTCGATCGCGGCCGTCGCCGAGGGCGAGCCCTGCGTCACCCACGTCGGGACCGACGGCGCCGGACACTTCGTCAAGATGGTGCACAACGGCATCGAGTACGCCGACATGCAGCTCATCGCGGAGTCCTACGACCTGCTGCGCCGCATCGGGGGCTACAGCGTCGACCAGCTCGTCGACGTGTTCGACGAGTGGAACAAGGGCGACCTGGAGTCCTACCTGATCGAGATCACCGGGGAGGTCCTCAAGCAGAAGGACGCCGACACCGGCACACCGCTCGTGGACGTCATCCGCGACGCCGCCGGATCGAAGGGCACCGGCGTCTGGACCGTGCAGAACGCAGTCGGTCTCGGCATCCCCGTCTCCGGCATCGGCGAGGCCGTGTTCGCCCGAGCCGTCTCGTCCCGGCCCGCGCAGCGCGCAGCCGTCCAGAAATCGGTCACCTCACGGCCGGACATCGCCCAGGCACCGGACTCGTTCACCGACGACGTCCGCGCAGCCCTCTACGCATCCAAGGTCGTCGCGTACGCGCAGGGCTTCGACCTCATCATCGCCGGGGCGAAGGAGTACGACTGGGACATCGCGCTCGGGGACATGGCGAAGATCTGGCGCGGCGGCTGCATCATCCGCGCCCAGTTCCTCAACCGCATCGTCGAGGCCTACGAGAAGAACCCGGACCTCGAGTCGCTGCTCGTCGACCCGTACTTCGCCGACGCCGTCGCCGAGGGCGAAGCCGCCTGGCGTCGGATCGTGGGCATCGCGGCCGCGTCCGGTGTCCCCGCGCCCGGGTTCTCCTCCGCCCTGTCCTACTTCGACTCCCTCGCGTCCGAGCGCCTGCCCGCCGCGCTCATCCAGGGGCAACGCGACTTCTTCGGCGCCCACACCTACCAGCGCATCGACAAGGACGGCACGTTCCACACCCTCTGGTCCGACAACGACCGCCGCGAGGTCGAACAGGA
>NZ_QKLB01000033.1:0-1181 GCF_003224295.1 Curtobacterium sp. MCPF17_046
TGTCGGACTCGGTGCCGTCGATGGTCTGGGTGACGGTGAAGTCCTGCTTGCCGTACCCGACCTTCGACGGGTCGATGCCGACGTTGTAGGTGCCCGAGGCGTCGGTGATGGTGGTGCGGCCGATCTCGGTGCCGTTGGCGTCGCGGACGATGACGGTGGCACCGGGCTTGCCGATCCCGGCGATGCCGGCCCATTCCGCGACGTTGTTGGGGAAGTACCCCTCGGCGCTGGGCGTGGCGGGCTTGGCCTGCTGGACGGTGATGTTCAGGCCGGTGAACTCGATCTTGCCGCCCTTGGTGCGCTGATTGGCCCACAGCTGGTACGGACCGTTCGGGAGGGTCAGAGACGAGTTCTTCACGACCCACTTGCCGTCGGTGACGTTCGCGGTGCCGATCGGGCTGTCCGTGGTGAAGTCGGTGCCGTTGACCTGGACGATGCCGCCCGGGTTACCGGTTCCGGTGAAGGAGAGCGGATTGCCCGGGATCGTGGAGCCCTCGGACGGGTTGGTGAACGCCGGGGTGTTCTGTCCGTAGTCGAGGGAGACAGCGGTGTTGTCGGACTCGGTGCCGTCGATGGTCTGGGTGACGGTGAAGTCCTGCTTGCCGTACCCGACCTTCGACGGGTCGATGCCGACGTTGTAGGTGCCCGAGGCGTCGGTGATGGTGGTGCGGCCGATCTCGGTGCCATTGGCGTCGCGGACGATGACGGTGGCACCGGGCTTGCCGATCCCGGCGATGCCGGCCCATTCCGCGACGTTGTTGGGGAAGTACCCCTCGGCGCTGGGCGTGGCGGGCTTGGCCTGCTGGACGGTGATGTTCAGGCCGGTGAACTCGATCTTGCCGCCCTTGGTGCGCTGGTTGGCCCACAGCTGGTACGGACCGTTCGGGAGGGTCAGAGACGAGTTCTTCACGACCCACTTGCCGTCGGTGACGTTCGCGGTGCCGATCGGGCTGTCCGTGGTGAAGTCGGTGCCGTTGACCTGGACGATGCCGCCCGGGTTACCGGTTCCGGTGAAGGAGAGCGGATTGCCCGGGATCGTGGAGCCCTCGGACGGGTTGGTGAACGCCGGGGTGTTCTGTCCGTAGTCGAGGGAGACAGCGGTGTTGTCGGACTCGGTGCCGTCGATGGTCTGGGTGACGGTGAAGTCCTGCTTGCCGTACCCGACCTTCGACGGGTCGATG
>NZ_QKLB01000034.1:0-1060 GCF_003224295.1 Curtobacterium sp. MCPF17_046
AAAAGAAGTCCGGCGGCGTCCTACTCTCCCACAAGGTCCCCCTTGCAGTACCATCGGCGCTGAGAGGCTTAGCTTCCGGGTTCGGAATGTGACCGGGCGTTTCCCTCTCGCTATGACCACCGGAACAATTTCGACACTCCAACAAGGAAGCTTCGAAACCATTCCGCGCATGCGCGGTGTTCAGTTTCAGTTGTTCCCGATCGTCTGTCGGGAACCACAAAGTGGACGCGAGCCCCACACCCGTAAAGGTGTGGGTAAAAAGTGTGTGTCAAGTCTTCGGCTTATTAGTACCGGTCAGCTCCACGGGTCGTTAGTCCCCGCTTCCACATCCGGCCTATCAACCCAGTAGTCTGCTGGGAGCCTCTCACACTCAAGGTGCATGGAAATCTCATCTCGAAGACGGCTTCCCGCTTAGATGCTTTCAGCGGTTATCCGGTCCGAACGTAGCTAATCAGCGGTGCCCTTGGCAGAACAACTGACACACCAGAGGTTCGTCCATCCCGGTCCTCTCGTACTAGGGATAGATCTTCTCAAATTTCCAACGCGCGCAGCGGATAGGGACCGAACTGTCTCACGACGTTCTAAACCCAGCTCGCGTACCGCTTTAATGGGCGAACAGCCCAACCCTTGGGACCTACTCCAGCCCCAGGATGCGACGAGCCGACATCGAGGTGCCAAACCATGCCGTCGATATGGACTCTTGGGCAAGATCAGCCTGTTATCCCCGAGGTACCTTTTATCCGTTGAGCGACAGCGCTTCCACAAGCCACTGCCGGATCACTAGTCCCGACTTTCGTCCCTGCTCGACCTGTCAGTCTCACAGTCAAGCTCCCTTGTGCACTTACACTCGCCACCTGATTGCCAACCAGGTTGAGGGAACCTTTGGGCGCCTCCGTTACTCTTTGGGAGGCAACCGCCCCAGTTAAACTACCCATCAGGCACTGTCCATGAACCCGATCAGGGTCCTACGTTAGACATCCAAAGTGACCAGAGTGGTATTTCAACAATGACTCCACGAACACTAGCGTGCCCGCTTCACAGTCTCCCACCTATCCTACAC
>NZ_QKLB01000035.1:0-782 GCF_003224295.1 Curtobacterium sp. MCPF17_046
CGCTTGACGGCGTCGGTCTTGAAGGTCTGGTTCAGCAGGTCCGCGGCGTCCTGGGAGATGTGGACGGTGGTGCCGGTCAGGATCGCGTTGTCGCCCTCGAGCTGGAGGGGCTTGAGGGAGCCGCCGTGCAGCTCGAACAGGAACGCGTTCGGGGCGGCGACCTCCCCGTTGACGAGGACGTCACCGTAGAGCTTCGAGGAGCCCGGGTTCACGACGAAGTTCTCGAGCGTGACGGTGGTGTCGCCGGCCTTGAGGGTCAGGCCGGAGTCGTCGTGGTTCAGCAGACCCTGGACGTAGGGGCGGTAGTTGCCGTCCGGGCTCCAGTAGGTGACCGAGCCGGAGGTGATCGGGAACGACACGGCGCCGTCCTCCAGGGTCGCATCCCCCGAGACACCCGGGGTGAGCTTCAGCGAGGTCAGGGCGTCGGTGAAGCCCTTGTCGAGGGCGACGGAGGTGTCGCCGCCGAGGACCTCGGGGACCGACGCGACCGGGGCGGGGATCTTCGACGCGGAGCTGGAGACGGTGTGCACGGCCGGGGTGGAGGCGTTCGCGGCACTGACGCCGAACGCTGCACCGCCGAGCACGAGGGCACCGGTCGTGGCGAGGGTGATCGAGGTCTTCAGGGACTTGCGCATGTCTTCGTTCCTTTGCTTGTCGCGCTCGGCGCGGATCTGGAATGGGATGCACACCGAACACACCCCGCGAAAGGGGTGGAGAACCAGCGATGTGCGGCTGGTGAGCGCTTGCGGGCCGTTCCCGGCTTGTGACAGTGATTCGGCACC
>NZ_QKLB01000036.1:0-754 GCF_003224295.1 Curtobacterium sp. MCPF17_046
CGGCGACGACCACCGGTGAGGACGGCACCGTCTCCGGAACCCAGGTCGCGCCGACCGTCGACGCGCCCGTCTCCGTCGCCCGCAACGCCTTCGGCATCGTCGGCGACGCGGTCTCCACGACCGCCCCGGCCGCGCCTGCGCCGGCTGCACCTGCGCCGGCTGCACCTGCACCGGCACCCGCGGAGCCCGCGCCGGCAGCACCAGCGCCCACCACCAGCGGGGCCGACGGCCTCGCGTCCGGGACCCAGGTCGTACCCGACGTCAGCGCTCCCGTCGACGTGACCGGCAACGCGGTCGGTGTCGTCGGGGATGCGGTGGCGGCACCGGCCCCAGCGCCGGCTGCCCCGGTTCCCGCGCCGGCTGCTCCCGCTCCCGCGCCGGCTGCTCCGGTGGCCTCCTCGCCCACCACGTCCGGCGAGGACGGCGTGCTCTCGGGCACCCAGGTCGCCGGTGCGGTGGACGTGCCGGTCACGGCGACCGGCAACGCCGTCGGTGTCCTCGGTGACGCTGCCGCCACGAGCTCGCGCTCCGGGTCGTCCTCGGCTCCGGCAGCTCCGGCCGGTGACACGACGACCGCCTCGACCTCCGGGGAGGACGGCGTGCTCTCGGGCACCCAGGTCCTGCCGGACGTCACGGTCCCCGTCACGGTCTCGGGCAACGGGATCGGCGTGCTCGGGGACGGATCGGCCACCGGGACCTCCGCGGCCCCGGCAGCTCCGACCGGTGGCACGACGAGCGGCTCGACCTCCGGGTC
>NZ_QKLB01000004.1:0-283867 GCF_003224295.1 Curtobacterium sp. MCPF17_046
TCCGGTACGCAGGTGTCGCCGGTGGTGTCGGTTCCGGTGACGGTCGGTGGCAACGGGATCGGTGTCGTCGGTGACGGCACGAGCACCGGTGGCTCGACGACCGGTTCGACCCCGACGACCGGTACTGCTCCGGCGGCCGGTGGGTCGACCTCGGGTGAGGACGGCATCGGTTCCGGCACGCAGGTCTCGCCGGTGGTGTCGGTCCCGGTGACGGTCGGTGGCAACGGGATCGGTGTCGTCGGTGACGGTACGAGCACCGGTGGCTCGACGACCGGTTCGACCCCGACGACCGGTACCGCTCCGGCGGCTGGCGGGACGACCTCGGGTGACGGCGGCATCGGATCCGGCACCCAGGTGATCCCGGTCGTGGACGTCCCGATCACGATCGGCGACAACGGCATCGGCATCATCGGTGGCGGCTCCACGACCCCGATCGTGACGGCGCCGGGCACGACGCCGGGCACGACGCCGGGCACCGACCCGGGTACCGACCCGGGCACGACGCCCGGCACCGACCCGGGCACGACGCCCGGCACAGACCCGGGTACGACGCCGGGTACCGTCCCGGGTTCGACGCCGAACACCGGCACCACCCCCGGCGGCACGGGCAGCACGCCCGACGCCGGCACGGACCCGGTCGTGCGCACCACCCCCGGCGTCCGCACCACCCCCGTCGTCGACACCGTCCCGATCGTGGACGCCGGCACCACCCCGGTGCTCGTGACCGACGGGCTCCGGTCGACCGCGACGCTGGTCACCGCAGGTCAGGCGGCACCGGCAGCGACGGCCGACCGTGCGACGGAGGACGCCGACGGTGCCCTCGCCTACACGGGCGCGGACGACCCGGCGTTCCCGGCACTGGCAGCGCTCCTGCTGCTGCTCGCCGGCCTCGGGACGCTCGCCCTGCGACGCCGCCACTGACGGCCCGATGAGAGCGGGTGCGGAGCGCCGGGTGACCGGCGCTCCGCACCCACCTGCGCTCCGGCCGATACCGCGTCCGGTGCATCGCGACCGAACGTGCCGCCGGGTCACGTCGTCCGGAGGCGCGACCCGGGTGCGTGGCAGCGGGTCGCGCCTCCAGGACGGTCGCTCGGACCGGCGCACGTGAGGCGGGACACACGTCGAGGACGGCAGATCCGGCCGCCGCCCGCGACGCTGTGTGACGTTCGGTGCAGCGCCGGAGGCAGCGGTCGGAGGCCTGGGGTATCGTCGGGAGCACGCAAGCGCTCCGGGGTCGGTGCAAGTCCGAACCGGTGGTGACAGTCCACGAGCGACGCGCCGGGTCCGCCCGGTGCGGGGTTGACCTGGTGCAATCCCAGGACCGACGGTGAGAGTCCGGATGGGAGGAAGCGCTGACGGAAGGTGACGGTCGTTCCGCGACCCCAGCCTCCCGTCCGCCGACGACCGTCGCGCGCACCCGGAGTCCCGTTGAGAGGACACCAGTGTTCACCGGCATCATCGAGGAACTCGGCACCGTCACCGCCGTCGACGAACGCGGCGACTCCGTCGCCCTGACCGTCCGCGGTCCGCTCGTCGTCTCCGACGCACGGCACGGCGACTCGATCTCGGTCTCGGGCGTGTGCCTGACCGTCGTCGAGCAGACCCCGGAGACCTTCACGGCGTTCGTCATGAAGCAGACGCTCGACATGAGCGCGCACGGGTCGTTGCGGTCGGGCGACCGCGTCAACCTGGAGCGGGCGGCCTCGGTGGGGGACCGGCTCGGTGGACACATCGTGCAGGGACACATCGACGGCACCGCGACCGTGCTCGAGACCGACGACGGCGACGGGTGGCGACGGGTGCGCTTCGCGCTGACCCCGGAGCTGAGCCCGCTCGTGGTCGACAAGGGATCGGTCGCGATCGACGGCGTCTCGCTCACCGTGAGCGCCGTGTCCCCGGAGTCGTCCGCCCCGGATGCCGCGTGGTTCGAGGTCAGCCTCATCCCCGAGACGCTCGCGGCGACGACCCTCGGCGCACGGGTGCCCGGCGACCGGGTCAACATCGAGACCGACGTCCTGGCACGGCACGTCCGCCGCATGCTGCGCCTCGACGCCGCCGCGGCGGCACCAGGCGTGGCCGGCGCCGGAGCGGAGGCCCGGTGATGACCGCCGAGACCGCCCCCGTCACGAACGCCGGGCCGACCACGGGCGCGCGCCCGACCGGATCCCGGCCGAACCCGGGACTGTCGACCGTCGAGGACGCCCTCGCCGCGATCGCCGCAGGCCGGCCGGTCATCGTGGCCGACGACGAGCGCCGCGAGAACGAGGGCGACGTCGTCCTCGCCGCCGAGCTCGCGTCCCCGGAGTGGATCGCCTGGACCGTGGCGCACTCGTCCGGCTTCATCTGCGCGCCGGTCAGCGCCGCGATCGCCGACACCCTCGACCTGCCGCCGATGGTGGAGCACAACGAGGACGTCCGCGGGACCGCCTACACCGTGACCGTGGACGCCGCCGTCGGGGTCACCACCGGCATCAGCGCCCACGACCGGGCACGGACGCTCCGGGTGCTCGCCGACCCGGCGTCCGTCCGGGACGACCTGCACCGCCCGGGGCACATCGTCCCGCTGCGTGCGCGACCGGGCGGCGTCCGCGAGCGCGCGGGGCACACCGAGGCAGCCATCGACCTGGTCACCGCCGCGGGGTTGCGGCCGGCCGCGGCGATCTGCGAGATCGTCGACGAGCGCGGGGACATGATGCGTCTGCCGCAGCTCGTCGGACTCGGGGCACGCGAGGGCGTCCCCGTCATCACCATCGCCGCGCTGGCCTCCTGGCTGGACGCGGCCGACCGGGCGGCGGACGACGCCGCCCACACCGAAGGGACACACGCATGAGCGGAGCAGGAGCGGCGGAGCGCGAGCACGTCGACGGCAGCGGCATCCGGGTCGCGATCGTCGCCGGCCAGTGGCACGACGTCATCGCGGCGGGGCTGCTCGACGGTGCCCAGCGCGAGATCGAACGGCTCGGAGCGACCGGTCAGGTGTTCCCCGTCCCCGGGAGCTTCGAGCTGCCGGTCGTCGCGAAGGCCGCCCTCGAGGCCGGCTACGACGCGGCGGTCGCCCTCGGCGTGATCATCCGCGGCGGGACCCCGCACTTCGAGTACGTCTCGGACGCGGCGACGAGCGGCCTGACCCGGGTCGCGATCGACACCGGCAAGCCCGTCGGATTCGGGGTGCTCACCCTGGACGACGAGCAGCAGGGGATCGACCGCGCCGGGCTGCCCGGGTCCAAGGAGGACAAGGGCGCCGAGGCCGCGCACGCCGCGGTCGCCACGGCCGTCACGCTGCGCGGGCTGCGCACGCCCGCGTAGCGCCGCCGGTCCCGGCCTGGACCTGGCTCCGGACCTGGACTCCGGTCCGGACGACGCAGAACGGCCCCGCACCGTCCGGTGCGGGGCCGTTCTGCTGCGGGCGGTGACTACCGCTTGCCGAACACGTGGATCGGCAGGAAGAAGGAGAGGCTCATCAGGAGCACACCGGCGATGAACACGAAGCCCTGCCCGGAGTCGAGCTGGAACGCGAACCCGAACAGGTACATCGACACCAGCAGCAGCAGGATCGAGAAAACAGCGGCGAGGACGCGGCCCACGGTGGTACCTCCGGGAATCAGCGGGTGGATCGCACCCAGTCTATCCCCAGGACCGGGCGCGACGGTTCACCGGGACGGTTTCGTCGCGATCAGGCGGTCGACGACCTCGAGGAGGGCAGCCATGTCGACGGTGCCGCGGTCGGGCCGGACCTCACTCGCCGCCCCGAGTGACGCGGCGTGGTACAGCCCGTCGCCGAGGAGCTTCACGGCCTGCGCGGTCGGCACGTCTCCGAGGGCGTCCACGAGGGTCGCGAGCCAGGCGTTCTCGGTCTCGTCGAGCGTGCGGCCGGCTTCCTCGTACCCGGCCTGCTGCAGGCGGGACGCGGCCAACAGCGCGAGGTCGAGCTCACTGCCGACGAACTGGCAGTTCTCGACGAAGTAGCGGGCGGGTCCGTCCTCGGCCGCACGCATGCGCTCGACGTCGAGTGCGGAGAGGTCGGCGAGCCGCTCGCACAGCCCCTCGACCAGGGCGGCCTTCGACCCGAAGTGGTAGAGCAGTCCGCCCTTCGAGACACCGGCGCGTGCGGCGACGGCATCGAGCGTCGCGGGACGTTCACCCTCTTCGCACACGATGGCGACGAAGCTGTCGAGGACGCGGTCGCGAGCACTGGCCATGCGCTGAGTCTAGGGACACCCGGCGCTCCGCGGCGCCCGGAGACGGACACACGCCGTGGCCGTGCCGGTCGGGGGCGGATAGCCTCACCGAGACCGTCGAGGTCCACCACGAACAGGAGCCGCATGTCAGCGCAGACCGCGACCACCCCGAGCCCGACCCCGCCCGCGGACCCCCGATGGGCCGTCCTCGGTCCCGGCAGCATCGCCCGACGTTTCCTGTCCCAGCTCTCCGCGAGCGGCGGGGTGCTCGTCGCCGCCGGGAGTTCCTCGGTCGAGCGTGCCAGGGCCTTCGCGGCAGAGGCCGGGGAGCACGGCTTCCCGGACGTGTCCGCCGGCACCTACGACGCGGTCCTCGCCGACCCCGGCGTCGACGCCGTGTACATCGCGACCGTGCACACCGGGCACGCCGACCTGGTGCTCGCGGCGCTGCGGGCCGGCAAGGCCGTGCTGTGCGAGAAGCCGCTCACGCCCGACCACCGCACGACGACGGTGCTCGTCGACGCGGCCCGCCGTGCCGGGCTGCCGCTCGTCGAGGCGTTCATGTACCGCTTCCACCCGCAGACGGCAGCGCTGCTCGACCTCGTGCGGGACGGCGCGGTCGGTACGGTCTCCCACGTCGACGCCGCGTTCGCGTTCCGGGTCGAGGAACGCTCCGGGCGCCTGTTCGACGTCGCCACCGCCGGCGGCGGCATCCTCGACGTGGGGTGCTACCCGGTGACGATGACGGCCGCGATCGTGCAGGCCGCCACGGGGACGGCGGCCGCCGAGCCGGTGGAGCTCTCCGCCGTCGGGACGATCGGTCCGACCGGGGTCGACGAGTGGACCGCGGCGAATGCGACGTACGCGTCGGGCATCACCGCGAGCCTCCGCACCGGCATCCGCGTCGAGGACGCGAACGCCGTCGTCGTGCACGGGAGCCGGGGCACCATCACCCTCCGGGATCCGTGGACCATCGGCGGGGAGCCGGTCATCGTCGTGCAGACCGTCGACGACGCCGGCACGGAAAGGTCCTTCCCGGACGTGGCCCCGTACGGACTCGAGGCCGCGGCCACGATCGACGCCCTGCTGGCCGGCCGTGTCGACGCACCGCAGATGACGACCGACGAGACCCTGGCCACCGCGCGGACGCTCGACCGCTGGCGCGCGGCGATCGGGCTGCAGTACCCGTTCGAAGCGGAGGCGGCGGAGGACACCCCCGCGGCGGAGGACACCCCCGCGGCTGGGGAGGCTTGACGGTCCGCTGACGCCGTGGGCGCGACCGCCTGCCGGACGGGAGGCACGGACCGGCTCGCCACCGGGCCTCCCGTCCGGCGGCTGGTTGCATTTGCAACCGTGACCGTCCGGACGGTACACTAACGGGACCCTGACGGGACGCGTGACGACTTCCGCGTCCCGTCTCGTCTGCGCCGGTCCGGGAGGACCAGCGGCGCGACATGCTCGAAGTCCTGGAGTCCGCCATGTCCGCACTGCTCACCAGCCCCGTCGCCACCCGGATCACCGCGAGCCGCGCCTCCCGGTTCGCGGCGCTCGCGGTGCTCATGCTGCCGGTGCTGCTCATCTCGGTCGACAACACCGTCCTGAGCTTCGCGCTGCCCTCCATCGCGCGCGCCCTGCACCCCGATGCGACCACGCAGCTCTGGATCGTCGACGCCTACCCGCTCGTCCTCGCCGGCCTGCTCGTCGTCATGGGCAGCATCGGTGACCGCATCGGTCGCCGTCGGATCCTGGTGACCGGAGCGACCGGGTTCGCGGTGCTCTCCGTCGCCGCCGCGTTCGCGACCGAGGCATGGATGCTCGTCGCCGCCCGGCTCGCGATGGGCGTCTTCGGCGCGATGCTCATGCCCGCCACGCTCTCGATCATCCGGAACGTCTTCCCGGACGCGGGGGAGCGGCGCCTCGCGCTCGCCGTCTGGTCGACCATGTTCGCCGCCGGCAACGCCCTCGGCCCGCTCGTCGGCGGCGTCCTGCTCGCGCACTTTCACTGGGGCAGCGTGTTCCTGGTCGCCGTGCCGATCCTCGTCGTGATGCTCGTCGCCGTGCCGTTCTGCGTGCCGGAGTCCCGCGACCCCGAGCCCGGGCCCGTCGACGTCCCGAGCATGCTGCTCTCCCTCGGCGCCCTCGGCCCGCTCGTCTGGGCGATCAAGTCGCTCGTGCACCCCGAGGAACGCGGTCTGGCCGTCGCCATGGTCGCGGTCGGTGTGCTCTGCGGGATCGCGTTCGTCCGGCGGCAACTGCGCACCCGCACGCCGATGCTCGACATGCGCCTCTTCCGCAGCACGGCCTTCACCGGCAGCGTGCTCATGAACATGGCCGCGATGTTCTCCCTCACCGGCTTCCTGTTCTTCGTCGCCCAGCACCTGCAGCTCGTCGCCGGCCTGGACCCCTTCGCGAGCGGGCTCGTCCTCGTGCCGGGTGCGGTGCTCACCATCGTCGCCGGGCTCGTCGTCGTACCGGTCGTCGCCCGGGTCGCGCCGCGCTGGGTCGTCTCGGTGTCGCTGCTGTTCTCCGCGGTCGCCTACGCCCTCGTCGCCGGGCTCGGGCACCACGCGACCATCGCCGCGCTCGCCTTCGCCTTCGTGCTGCTCGGCATCGGCATCGGTGCGTCCGAGACGGTCACGAACGACCTGATCATCTCCACCGCCCCGGCGGACAAGGCCGGAGCGGCATCGGCCATCTCGGAGACCGCGTACGAGATCGGCGCCGTGCTCGGGACCGCCGTCCTCGGGACGATCCTCGCGTCGGCGTACCGGGCGAACGTCGTCGTCCCCCAAGGGCTGTCGTCCACCGCGCACACCGCGGCGGGGGAGACCCTCGGCGGAGCGGTCGCCGCGGCCGCCGAACTCGGTGGACCGGCGGGGCAGGCGCTGCTCGAGTCCGCGCGGGCCGCCTTCGACTCCGGCGTGACCACGACGGCGGGCGTCGCCGCGGCGCTCATGGTCGTCGCGGCCGCCGGTGCGGTCGTGATGCTGCGGCGGCACTGAGCCCCGTCGGCTCGTGCGGGCCCGAGCGGGCAGCCCGAGCCGTCGGCCCGCGCCGCGCCGCGCCGTCGTCCGGTGCGGTCCCGAGCGGGCACGGCCGCGTGACGGCACGCCCGGGATGGGCCGAACCTGTGAATCATGGACCCGCACCATGCCGCAGGTCCTACGTTGGGAGATGGCCGCGACGTCCGTGGCCGTCCCCCCGAACGAGGAACGACCACGACTGACATGCCCGACGCCGCCGACCTCCCGCAGGCAGACGTCCCCCAGGCCGACATGGCCGCCGCGTACAAGGCGGCCTTCCGCGGACACCCCGCCGGTGTCGCGGTCATCACCGCGGAAGGCCCGGACGGTCCGACCGGTCTCACCGCCTCGAGCGTCGCCTCCGTCGCGGTCGACCCGCCGGTCCTGGTCTTCTCGCTCTCCACGAACTCCGGGTCCGCCGGCGTCGTCCTCGGTGCCCCGGTCTTCGTGGTGCACCTGATGGACGCCCGCGGCGTCGCGCTGGCCAAGCGCTTCGCGTCGACCGGCAGCCCCGCCGCGGACGACCCGATCTGGGGCGCGCTCCCGAGCGGCGACCGCTACCTGCCCGACGCCGCCAGTGCCCTGCGCTGCCGTCCGATGTCGACGACCCCGATCGGCGGTTCGACCGTCGTCGTCGCCGAGGTGCTCGACATCGTCGTCGGCCTCGACCGCGGCGAGCCGCTGGTCTACCACAACCGGGAATTCCACTCCCTGACCGATCGTTCCCGGCTCTCGTGAGCCGCGGAACCCCGCACCGCACATCACCGATCGAAAGGACCGCACATGGCTGAGTACACCCTGCCCGAGCTCCCCTACGACTACGCCGCCCTCGAGCCGCACATCAGCGGCAAGATCATGCAGCTGCACCACGACAAGCACCACCAGGCCTACGTGACCGGTGCCAACACCGCGCTGCAGCAGCTCGGCGAGGCCCGCGAGTCCGGCAACTTCGCGAACGTCAACAAGCTCGAGAAGGACCTCGCGTTCCACCTCGGTGGCCACGTCAACCACTCGATCTTCTGGACCAACCTCGGCCCGGACACGAAGGTCCCGGAGGGCGAGCTCGCCGCCGCGATCGACGAGTTCTTCGGCTCGTTCGAGAAGTTCCAGGCGCAGTTCGCCGCGGTCGCCAACGGCATCCAGGGCTCCGGCTGGTCCGTCCTGGCCTGGGACGTCGTCGGCCAGAAGCTGACGACCTTCCAGCTGTTCGACCAGCAGGGCAACATCCCGTTCGGGCTCGTGCCGATCTTCATGCTCGACATGTGGGAGCACGCCTTCTACCTCGACTACCTCAACGTCAAGGCGGACTACGTCAAGGCCGTGTGGAACATCGTCGACTGGGAGAACGTCGCCGCCCGCTTCGAGAACGCCAAGTCGCAGAGCTTCGTCACGCTCTGAGCACCACCACGCTGAGCACCGGGACCTCGTGGACCACGTGCTCACGTGACGGTGCGGGTCGCGGAACGCGACCCCACGACGGACGGGAGGCCCGGTACCAGCTGGTACCGGGCCTCCCGTCCGTCGTCCCCGTCCCTGCACCCGGATTCAGGAGCGGACTGTGCCGACCCGGGACGCCACGGTCTCGCCGACGTGATCGGCCTCGCCGGGACGGGTGCACGGGTCGAGGGCGCCGATCTCCGCTGCCAACCGGCGCGCGACCTCCCGGAGGGTGACCTCGACGGCGGTGACGTCGCCGTCGAGGACGGCACCCCACTGGGCCCCGCGACAGGCGAGGACCGCCGCGCTCGCGGCCCGGAGCGCCGTACAGCCGTCCGCTCCGTGCGCCCGGCACCATGACGCGATGGTCTCGACGTGTGCCCGGTGCTGGCACCGGTGCCGGTCGTGCCCGGTCAGTGCCTCCACGGCGCCGAGTTCGAACGTCAGCCGGGCTGCGAGGAAGCGGTCCGGGTCCTCGAGGCCGCCGAAGACCGCGAGCAGGTACTCCGTCAGCACCTGCTCGTCGGCGTCGGGGTCGAGGCCGATGCCGGACACGTGCCGACTGAGGTGCTCCACCACGGCGTCGATGAGGCCGTCACGCGACCCGAAGTGGTACACGATCGGGTACGCGCTCGTCCCGAGGACGCGACCGAGGCTCCGCACAGACACGTCCTGCAGACAGGTGCCGTGCAGGTGGTCCGTGACCTTGGCGACGATCGCCGGCTTCAGGGACGGGTCCGGTTGACGAGGCATGGTCTCTCCCGAGCGAGGAACAGGCGGACGACCGCCACGAGGCCGAGCGGACATGCAGCATGTTACCGGACACGTCCGCGGCCGCGTTCGAACCGGTTGCGGGAGGGGGGGCTCCGAGACGACGGGATCAGGCCGTCGGGTCTGGTGCCACCGGCTCGGTCGGCGCTGCCGCCGGGTCGGTCGGTGCTGCCGCTGGGTCGGTCGGTGCTGCCGCCGTGTGCGCGGGTACTGCCGCGGCCTCCGCGGGCACCACCTCGTCCAGTTCCGCCCGCACGACGAGGGTCTGCACGAGGCCGGACGCGAGCGGGGCGAGTCGGATCTCCACGCGGAGCCGCCCGCGGGCGCCCGGCACCCACCAACGCAGGTGCGTCGGCGTCGCGGACCGTTCGGCCACGGGCGGTGCGGACAGGTCGGCGGCGACCTCCGCCACGGCGCGGTCGATCGCTGTTCGTCGCCGGTGCCACGGGACGTCGAGCGGGACGTTCTCGGCGCAGACCGCGCCGGCCTCCGCATCGGACCAGTCCGCCAGCAGACGCGTCACGGACCGTTGCGCAGCACGCGTCGACGGCAGGACCGGTTCGCTGCCGGGGCCTCGTTCGTCGTCCCGCGACCGGGTCACGGGCATGCCGGTCGCGGCGGGGACCGCGTGCGGGACCGCGACACCCGGGACGGCGTCCGCGAGGAGCAGGTCGAGTGCCCGCGTCGCGGCCGCGGAGACCTTCGCCTGCGTGGCGTTCTCGAACGCGACCACGCCGAGTCCGGTCGTGACCGACCAGCGCATGTGGGCGGAGAACCCCGGGTAGCCGCCGGAGTGCGACACGATCGGGCCGACCGCCGGGTCGTGCTCCACGAACAGGCCGAAGCCGTAACCGGCGGTCCGGGTCGACCCGGGCAGGGTCCCGGGCGGGAGGACCCGCATCGCCTGCTGCATCGCGCGACGCTCCGCCGTGGTGAGGGGTCCGGCGTCGGATCCGGCACTGCCCCCCTCTGCGAACGGTGCGGCGGTCCCGTCGAACGCCGCAGCGAGCCACCGACCCCACCGGGCCAGGTCCCGCACGGTCGAGAACAGGCCGCCGATCGGCGAGAACGCGCCCGGGCCGGTCGTCGTCAGCGCCTCCCAGTCGTCGCCGACACGGCGGTGGCCGGTGACCACGAGACCACGGGCGTCGGCCGCGGCGAACACGGTGTCGTCGAGCCCGAGCGGGCGGAGCACACGTTCCGTCGCCACGGTCGGGAAGGGCGCCCCGGCGACGACCGACACCGCCCGACCGAGGAGTGCGTAGCCGAGGTTCGAGTAGGCGAACCCGGTCCCCGGCACGGAGTCGAACAGCAGACCGCTGCGGAGGACGTCGTCCAGGTCCTGGTCCCGGAGCGCCTCCTGTCGGTCCGCCCACGGGTCGTCCGTCGGGAAGCCCGCGGACATCGTGAGGAGCATCCGGAGGGTCGGGACGGGGGAGTCCGCGGTGGGCAGCCGGACCGCGGCGAACGCGGGGACGAACTCCGTGACCGGGGTGTCGAGGGACACCAGGCCGTCCGCGACGAGGCCGAGCAGGGTCGCGGCGGTGACGCTCTTCGTGCACGACGCGATGCGGTAGACGGTGTCGGCATCGGGTGCCCGGCCGTCCCCGCGGTCCCCGTGTCCGCCCGAGGCGACGAGCCCGTCCCGGTCGAACACGCCCCAGACGCTGCTCGGAGCGATGCCGTCCAGGACGCGCTGCCGGTGCAGTTCGTCGACGGTGCCGAGCACGTCTGCGCTCGGCCGGCTCATGCGCGGCGCATCTCGGCGTAGGCGTCGAGTGCCCGCTGCCGACTCGTCTTGAGGTCGAGCATCGGCTCCGGTCGGTCCTCGTCCGCGGGCACCCACCGGCGGACGTACTCGCGGTGCGGGTCGAACCGTTCGAGCTGACGGTCGGGGTTGAACACCCGGAAGTACGGCGCGGCGTCGAAGCCCGAGCCCGCCACCCACTGCCAGTTCGCCGCGTTGTTCGCCGCGTCGGCGTCCACCAGGGTGTCCCAGAACCACTGCTCGCCGATGCGCCAGTCCACGAGCATGTTCTTGACGAGGAAGCTCGCCGTGGCCAGGCGCACCCGGTTGTGCATCGCGCCGGTGTGCCAGAGCTCACGCATCCCTGCGTCGACCAGGTCGAAGCCGGTCGTGCCGTGTCGCCATCGGTCGAGTTCGGCGTCCGAGGCCTCCCGCCACGGGAACGCGTCGAACTCCCGCCGCACGTTCGTCCGGGCGATGTCGTCGCAGTGGAAGTACTCGTTCCAGTTGAACTCCCGCCAGGCGAGCTGCCGGAGGAAGGCCGGTGCCGCGCGGCGCTGGTCGGGTTCGAGCGTCTCGTGCAGGCGGTGCCAGACCTGGTACGGGCTGATCTCGCCCCAGCGCAGGTGCGGCGAGAGACTGCTGGTCGCTGCCTGCGCGGGCTCGTCCCGCTGGTCGTAGTCCGCGAGTGCCTCGTCGATGAACCGTTCCATCCGGTCCCACGCGCCGTGCTCGCCGGGCGTCCAGGCATCGCGCATGCCACCCGCCCAGTCCGGCGCGGTCGGCAGGAGTGCCCAGTCCTCGAGCGTGTCCGAGGCGACGTCCGCAGGCGGGGCGATCGTCTCCGGCTCGGGCCAGGGGTGCCGCGGCTCCGGCATCGCCTGCGCGGCGCGCCAGAACGGCGTGAACACCTTGAACGGTTCGCCCTTCCCGGTCAGGATCGTCCACGGTTCCCAGAGCAGGGTGCCGGCGGAGCTGTGCGCCTCGACGCCGCCGGCGACGAGGCCGGCCTTGATGCCCGCGTCGATCTCCCGTTCGACGCGGCCGTAGCGACGGTTCCAGAACACGGCGTCCGCGCCGGACTCCGCGACGAGGTCCGCGATCACGTCGGCCGCGGCACCCCGCCGGAGCACGAGCGCGGTGCCGTGCGCGCGGAGGTCGGTGTCGAGTGCGGCCAGGGACTGGTGGAGCCACCACCGGGCCGCGGCGCCGTGCGGGCGGATCCCCTCGCTCTGTTCGTCGAGCACGTAGACGACCGTGACCGGGCCCCCGCGGTCCACCGCCGAGCGGAGCGCCGGGTTGTCCGCGATCCGGAGGTCGTCGCGCAGCCAGACGACCGAGCCGCTCATGCCGACGCCCGATCCGGCACGGTCGCGACCGACCTGCGCGTCGCGGGTGTGGCGGCGGCGGCGACGCGGAGCTTCGTGCAGAGCTCGGTGAGCGTCCGCAGCTCGGCGTCGTCGAGCCCGGCGCCGACCTGCGCCGCGATGGTGGCCGCGTGCTGCACGGCGACCGTGCGGTACACGTCGTAGCCGTGCGCGGTGAGGGCGACGATCACCCCCCGCGCGTCGGTCGGGTCGGGCTGCTTCTCGACGATCCCCTTGGACGCGAGGCGGTCGACCAGGCGGCTGACGCTCGGCTGCGTCAGGAGCAGGTGGCCCGTCAGGTCGCGCATCCGGCAGCGGCGGCCGGGTTGGGTCGACAGGTTGAAGCAGACGTCGTACTCGTTGAAGGAGATCTCGGCCGAGGGGAACTCGGTGTTGAGGTTCCGCATCACGGTGACCTGCGCGCGGAACAGTGACTCCCACGCCGCGACCGCGGTGGCCTTCTCGCTGCGGTGATCGCTCACGGTTGTGTCCCTCCGGTCGATGGACCCCCACCCTACCGAGGGGTACCGACGAGGAACGCGGGCCGGCCGCCCGAGTGGACGACCGGCCCGCTCCCTTGCACCGGGAGATTCCTGCAATCACATTCCACAGCCGGTGCCACAGCAAACACCGACTGCACGTCCGACTGTATAACGAAGCGGTAACGCCAGGGAAGGCGGCCACGCCGCCTGTTCCTGCGAGTTGCCCGAGCGCTCGTCGAGCGTCGGTTCAGAAGAGGTCGGGCGACGGCGTGGAGGCGTAGCGCACGGAGACGTCGGCGTGCCGGTCGAAGCGGTACCCGACACCGCGGACCGTCCGCACGATCTCCTCGAAGGCGCCGAGCTTCGCCCGCAGACGGCGGACGTGGACGTCGATGGTGCGCTCGTTCGGCGTCTCGTCGTCGCCGGCGGACCAGAGGCCCTCGATGATCGCCGAACGGTCGACCGTGCGCCCCTCGCGGAGGACGAGGAACTGCAGCAGCTCGAACTCCTTGAAGGTCAGCGGCGCGGTCTCGCCGTCGAGGACGACCCGCTTGCGCGAGATGTCGATGACGACACCGGTCTCCTCCGGTTCCGGCTTCTCGGTCTGCTTGCGCGCGGCCACCGCCGACCGGTCCTGCAGCGCCAGCCGGACCACGTCGACGTCCCGTCCGCCGGACCCCTCCGCGGCGACGGCGACGGCGGCGTAGGTCTCCGCCGACGGCACGAGCTGAGCGGTGAGCGCCTTGAGCTGCTCGACGACGGCAGCCAGGGTCGTACCGGCTGCAGCTGCCGCGGCCTCGTCGAGTCCGACGTACAGCGCGAACCCGCGGGCCTCCGTGCCCTCCGGCAGTGCGCGGTTGCGCTGCGGGGCGACGACGGGGCTGGTCGGGACGGCCGTCCGGTCGGCGGCTGGCCGCACGGGCTGGGCGACCGGAGTGCGACGTGTTCCGATCGGCGTCACGCTGCCGAGGTCGGTGGGTGCGGACGCGGTCGTCCGGAGCCCGGCGACGCTCCGGTCACGGGCGGCGTCGGTGTGGGCGGTGCGGGGCTGGGCGATGGTGAGCGACATGGTGCGGTCTCCGGGTGGTGCGGCCGAGCGGAGTGGTGGAGCATCGGCCGGTGTCGAATGCGTCGGCCCGGGTCGGCGGTACACCGATCTGCCCAGCGGTCCCTGCGCGGGACCGGGGCTCATCCGGGGGAACGGGGTCCGACCTCGTGACGGTGGTGCGCGTCGTCGACGGGGTCGTCACCGCGGGATCACGCTCGCGCGACGGGGGTGGTGTCGCGGAGGATCCGGCTGGAACGGGTACCGATCAGGCACACATTCGACAACGCATGACCGCCGTGGTCGGCATCATCATGCCGACGGTCCCCTTGGCCTCGCGGAGGGCTCGGGTGGACGGGGTTGCAGTCATGGCCCGAGTATCCGTGGTGTACCAACGCCGTGTCAACCGTCCGCACGGACGGTGACGTGCGCGGACAGTGCCGCCACGTGACGGACGGGAGGCCCTCCATCCGTCGGATGGCGGGCCTCCCGTCCGTCACGTGGTGCGGTCGCTAGTCGGCCAGACCGTAGAGGCGGTCGCCCGCGTCGCCGAGGCCCGGGACGATGTACCCGTTCTCGTCGAGGCGCTCGTCGAGCGCGCCGAGGACGATCGTGACGTCACGGTCGCCGACCGCCTTCTCGAGGGCGGCGAGGCCCTCGGGCGCGCCGAGGATGCAGACGCACGTGACGTCGACCGCACCGCGGTCGAAGAGGAACTCGATCGCCGCGGCGAGGGTCCCACCGGTCGCGAGCATCGGGTCGAGCACGAAGCACTGGCGGTTCGACAGGTCGTCCGGCAGCCGCTCGGCGTAGGTCTGCGGCTCGAAGGTCTCCTCGTCGCGGGCCATGCCGAGGAAGCCGACCTCGGCCGTGGGGACGAGCTTGACCATGCCTTCGAGCATGCCGAGTCCGGCGCGGAGGATCGGCACGACGAGCGGACGGGGCTTCGCGATGGCCACGCCCATGGTCTGCGCGACCGGCGTGCTGATCGGCGTCGCCGTGACCCGGACGTTGCGCGTGGCCTCGTACGCGAGGAGCGTGACGAGCTCCTCGGTCAGGGCACGGAACGTGGGGGAGGGAGTGGTCCGGTCGCGGAGCACCGAGAGCTTGTGGGTGATGAGCGGGTGGTCGGCGACATGGACTCGCATAGGGTCGAGCGTACCGCGCCGCACCCCGACCGGCGGTCGCGGCCGTCGTCGGCGTCGGGGTGGAGGACGTGTGGAGCACCCGGCCGGACGACCGTTCGTCCCCGCCATGGAGCTGGCGCTGGCCGAGGCGCGGGCGTGCCTGGCCACCGGCGACGTCCCGGTCGGTGCCGTCGTGCTCGACGCCGCGGGGGACGTCGTCGCCGTGGGTCGCAACGAACGGGAGGCCCGTCAGGACCCGACCGCGCACGCCGAGGTCCTGGCGTTGCGCGCGGCCGCCGCGGTCACGGGGGACTGGCACCTGACCGCGCACACGCTCGTCGTCACGCTCGAACCGTGTCCGATGTGCGCCGGGGCACTGCTCGCCGCGCGCGTGCCACGGATCGTCTTCGGAGCGTGGGACCCCAAGGCGGGCGCGAGCGGCAGCGTCTACGACATCGCCCGTGATCGTCGGCTCCCACACCGCGCCGAGGTCGTCGCCGGGGTGCTCGAGCAGGACTGCGCGGCGCTCCTCGACGCCTTCTTCGCCGGGCGCCGCTGACGAGGCCGGGCGGCCGCCGGGACCGGTCCGTCAGTCGGCGGCGCGGAGCACGATCGCCTCGGTCGACGGGTGCGGCCCGTCCCGTCGGACGTCCGGCTCGATGTAGATGACCCGGGCGATCGGCACCGCGGCGCGCACGCGCTCCTCGACCGTGTCGATGCCGGCGGCGACGTCCCCGAGACGACGGTCGCCGTCGACCGCCACCTTGACGCCGACCATGAGCTCGTCCGGACCCAGGTACAGGGTCTTCAGGTGGATCACCGAATCGACCTCGGGGCCGTCGAGCACGGCCTGCTTGATCCGGGCGACGTCACCGGAGCTGGCGCCCTCGCCGACGAGCAGGCTCTTCGTCTCGACACCGAGCACGAGCGCGACGGCGATGAGCAGCACCGCGATGAGCACCGTGCCGATCGCGTCGAAGACCCCGTTGCCGGTGAGCACGGTGAGGCCGACGCCGAAGAACGCGAAGACGAGGCCGATCAGGGCCGCGGTGTCCTCGAGCATGACGACCGGCAGCTCCGGGGCCTTCGCGCGGCGGACGAACTGCACCCACGACTGGTCGCCCTTGTGCGGCCGTGCCTCCCCGAGCGCCGTGCGCAGCGAGAAGCCCTCGAGCCCGATCGCGATGACGAGCACGGCCATCGGCAGCCACCAGTTCTCGAGCGGGTGCGGGTGGGCGAACTTCTCGATGCCCTCGTACAGCGAGAACACGCCGCCGACCGAGAAGAGCACGATCGAGACGACGAAGGCGTACACGTACCGCTCACGGCCGTGACCGAACGGGTGCTCCTCGTCGGCGGCCTTCCTCGCCCGCCGGCCGCCGAGCAGCAGGAGCAGCTGGTTCGCGGAGTCGGCGAGGGAGTGCACGCCCTCCGCGAGCATCGACGCGGACCCGCTGATCGCCGCCGCGATGAACTTCACGATCGCGATCCCGACGTTCGCACCGAGTGCGGCGAAGATCGCCTTGGTCCCTCCGGAAGCGCTCATGTGGCTGTCCGACCCCTTCTCGTACCGACCTCGACCACGATACTGGGCCGCCGGCCGTCGGGACGGTCCCGGTCGTCGGTAGGGTCGGGCCATGACCATCGCACTGCCCCGCGTCGCCATGCTCGGCGTCGGTTCCATGTCCGGCGCGGTCCTGCAGGGGCTCCTCGCCGCCGGGGTCTCGCCGGACTCCGTGGCCGTCACCACCCGGTCCGAGGCGTCCGCGTCGGCACACCGGTCCACCGGGCTGCACGCCGTCGCGTCCGAGGTGGACCCGGACGCGAACCGGGCCGCCGTGCGCGGGGCCGGCGTCGTGGTGCTCGGCGTGAAGCCCTTCGGCGTCGTGGACCTGCTCGACGAGGTCGCCGCCGACCTCGAGCCGGACGCGGTCGTCGTGAGCGTCGCCGTCGGCGTGACCACCGCCTCCATGGAGGCCCACGTGCCTGCCGGCGTCCGTGTCGTCCGTGCCCTCCCGAACACGCCGATCGGGGTCGGCCTCGGGGTCACCGGGATCAGTGCCGGCGCGTCGGCCGACGCCGAGGCGGTCGCCCTCGCATCGTCCGTGTTCGCCGTGTCCGGGGACGTCCTCGACGTCCCGGAGGCGCAGCTCGACGCGCTGTCCGCGGTGTCCGGGTCGGGCCCCGCCTACGTCTTCCTGTTCGTCGAGCAGTGGCAGCGGTCCGCGGAGGCGCTCGGGTTCAGCCCCGACCAGGCACGGACGATGGTGCAGGGCACGGTCCGCGGGGCGGTCGAGCTCCTCGCGCGGTCCGGCAGCGAGCCGGCCGACCTGCGCCGCGCGGTGACCAGCCCGAAGGGCACGACCGAGCGTGCCGTGGCCGTGCTGCAGGACGCCGACCTGGCCGACGTGCTCGAACACGCCGCCCGGGCCGCGATGGCCAGGGCCGAGGAGCTGTCGCGGCTCTGAGCCCGACCCCCGGCGGGGTTACTCGAGCGCCGCGAACCGTTCGAGGTCCGTCTCCGTGCCCGAGACGATGATGACGTCGTCCTCGCCGATGACACTGTCCGGCGTCGCCGGCACGAACGCCTGACCGGGCGGCTTGATGCCGAGCACCGTCAGACCGTGCCGCGTCCGGATGACCGTGGTCGCCAGGTCCCGCCCGCGGACCGCCCGCGGCGGGAACATCTTCACCACGGCGAAGTCGTCGTCGAACTCGATGAAGTCGAGCATCCGACCGGACACCAGGTGCGCCGTGCGCTCGCCGGCCTCCCGCTCGGGGTAGACCACGTGGTTCGCGCCGATGCGGCTGAGGATCGTGCCGTGCGAGCGGCTGATCGCCTTGGCCCAGATCTGCGGGACGCCGAGGTCGACCAGGTTGGCCGTGATGAGCACGCTCGACTCCAGGTCCGAACCGGTGCCGACGACCGCGATGGCGAAGTCCTGCGCGCCGATCTGCTTGAGCGCGTCCATGTCGGTCGCGTCGGCCTGGACGGCGTGCGTCACCCGGTCCGACCACTTCTGCACGAGCGCGGCGTCCGTGTCCACGACGAGGACGTCACGCCCCTGCCGTTCGAGCTGCCCGGCGGTCGCGGCACCGAACCGCCCGAGACCGATCACGAGGACCGGGGCGTCGTGGCTGACGGGACCCTGCTGGGCGTGCGGACGGTGTCGGTCAGCCAACGATCGGCCTCTCCTCGGGACGGCGGAACAGCTGCCGGCTCTGACTGGCGGCGAGCGCGGCGGCGATGGTCACTGTACCGACACGACCGAGGAACATCGTGGCGGCGAGCACGTACTTCCCGGACTCCGGCAGGTCGGCGGACACCCCGGAGGACAGCCCGCACGTCGCGAAGGCCGAGATCACCTCGAACAGGACGCGGTCGAGCGGCTCGTGCGTGATCTGCAGCAGCACGACGGTGGCGACCGCGACGATGGTCGCCCCCCAGAGGACGATCGCGACCGCCACGCGCAGGACGTCGCTCGGGATCCGACGGCCGAACACCTCCATGCTCTGCCGGCCACGGGCTTCCGCGACGGCTGCGAGGAAGAGCACGGCGAGCGTGGTGACCTTGATGCCGCCGGCGGTGGAGGCGGAGCCGCCACCGATGAACATGAGCATGTCGGTGACGAGCAGGCTCGAGCCGTTCAGTTCGTCGAAGTCGACGAGCGAGAACCCACCCGACCGCGTCATCGTCGACAGGAAGAGCGCCTGGAACGCGGTGCGCCCGGCGCCCTCCTGTCCGAACGTCTCGGGGTTAGACGCTTCGAGGGCGATGTACGCCGCCGTGCCGCCGAGGAGCAGCACGAGGCTCGTCGCGAGCGTGAGCTTCACGTGGATGGGCCAGCGGCGGGGGGACCGGAGCTGCTTCGTCAGGGTCCGGATGACCGGGAACCCGATCGACCCGGCCACGACGCCGACCATCAGGAGGCTGAGGAACCAGTAGTCGTGGGCGTACGGGTCGAGACCGTCAGCGTTCGGCGCGAAGCCCGTGTTCGTGAAGGCCATCGCCGAGTAGTAGAAGGAGTCGCCGACCGCCGTCCAGAACGGCACACCGGTGACGAGCACGCTCGGCAGGAGCAGCAGACCGATGACCACCTCGATCGTCAGTGTGCTCACCGCGACGGTGAGCAGCAGCGTGCCGACGTCGCCGAGGCGGACCGCCTGGCCCTCCGGCACGGCGCCGTGGTGCGTGCGCAGCGGGTTCGAGTCCCCGGCCGCGATGAGCTTGGCGCGCAGCCCGAGGCGGCGGGTGACCACGAGCCCGAGGATCGAGGCGAAGGTGAGCACGCCGAGCGCACCGATCTGCGTCCCGATGACGACGAGGACCTTGCCGAACACCGACCAGTGCGTCGCCATGTCGACCGTCGCCAGGCCGGTGACACAGACGACGCTCGCCGCGGTGAACAGGGCGTCGGAGAAGTGCGTCACGGTCCCATCCGCCGACGCCATCGGGGTCATGAACAGCGCCGTGAACAGGAAGATGAGCACGATGAAGACGAGGATCGCTAGCCGCGAGGGCGACGAGCGCAGGGCCGTCACGAGCTTCCCCGGGCGGCGCTGACCCGACAGGTCCCCGACGGTGGGGACCGGCTCGGTGCGGTCGAGCATCGTATGCCTCCGGGGACATGGGCGGGACGGTTCGTCATGGTACATCCGCACGGCCGCCGTTAGCCTTGCCGCATGGCCGACATCTTCAGCGTCGTCGCGGACCCGACGCGCCGGGCGCTGCTGGGCGAGCTCCTCACCGCCCTCGGTGCCGACGCGACCGGTGGCGAACTGAGCGTCGGGCAACTCGTCCTGCGACTCGGGGTCAGCCAACCGACCGTCTCGAAGCACCTCCGCGTCCTCCGCGACATCGGTCTCGTGACCAGCCGCGAGGAGGGGCAGCACCGCTACTACCGGCTCGACCCGGAGCCCCTGCTCGGCATCGAGGAGTGGGTCGTCCCCTTCACGACCGCCGTGGACGCCGACGGCACGCCCGCGACCACGTCGTGGACGCCGGACGGTCAGCCGGTGTCCGTCCGGAGGACCGGTGCGGCCGGCAAGGCGACCGTCGAGGTGGGCACCGAACTCGGTCGGGTGATGGCCGAGGCGTCGCACCGCGCGACGGTCGCGATCACCGGTGCGCAGCAGGGCTGGGAGCGGGTCGTCGACCGGAGCCGGCGTCGCTTCACGAAGCGGCCCGAGGACGACTGAACGGTTGCTGGACACCGGGCTGCACGCGCCCCTACAGTGACCAGGGACCACACAGGTCACACCACGAGCCAGCCCGAAGGCGGACCATGACCGGCAGTTTCGACGACGTGCGCTTCCTCACCGTCGCGGAGGTCGCCGAGATGATGCGCGTCTCCAAGATGACGGTCTACCGCATGGTCCACGCGGGGGAGCTCCCCGCCATCCGCTTCGGCCGGTCCTTCCGGGTGCCGGAGTCGGCGGTCGCGGAACTCCTGCGCGGCGGCATCGCCGACGTCGGCTGACCCGCACGCAGCACGACCGTTCCACACCGGGCGTCCACCGTCCGTTCCGGCGCCGTTCGACATCGCAGCAGCCAGCCGGTAGACTCGGGCAGGTTGATTTTCCGCGGCTTCATCGGCCCGGTGTCCGTACATCAGCATCAGTCCGAGCGAGGTCCACATGGGTTCTGTCATCAAGAAGCGTCGCAAGCGCATGGCGAAGAAGAAGCACCGCAAGCTCCTTCGCAAGACGCGCCACCAGCGTCGCAACAAGAAGTAGGTCGAGAGACCCGCAGCAAGAGCCCCGGTTCGCCGGGGCTCTTGCGTTTCCCGGGTCCGTCGACGACCGCACCGGGACGTCGCCGCCGGACACGCTGCCTGGAGGCCCGTCAGCACGTCGGGAGTGCCCGCACCGGCGCGGGTAGCCTGGTCGCATGCCAGCCGTGACGCTCCTCACCAAGCCCGGATGCCACCTCTGTGACGACGCCCGTCCGATCGTCGAACGTGTCGTCGCCGCCCGTCCCGGGGTCACGTTCGAGGAGCGGTCGATCCTCGACGACGACGCCCTCCGCATGGAGTACGCGGAGGACATCCCCGTCGTGCTCGTCGACGGACGGGTGCACAGCAACTGGCACGTCGATCCCGAGCGACTCGCCCGGGCGCTCGAGCAGGCGGAGGCCCGCGCATGATCCGCCACGTGGTCTCCTGGACCCTGCGCGAGGACCTGGACCGCGACGACGCCGTGGCCCGGATCCGGGAACTCCTGACGGGGCTCGTCGGGGTCATCCCGTCCATCAGGTCGCTCCAGGTGGTCGAGAACGTCGCGTACCCGGGGAAGAACCAGGACGTCGCCGTCGTCGCGGAGTTCGACGACCTGGCCGGTCTCGACGAGTACCAGGTGCACCCCGACCACCAGGCGGCCGCCGCCGAGATCCGCGGTCTCGTCACCGCGCGGGCAGCCATCGACTGGCAGGACTGAGCGGCGCGGGTCGCCGCTGCCGGCGCGCCGCCGCTGCCGGTGCGCCGCCGCTGCCGGTGCGCCGCTGCTGCCGGCGCGCGTCGGACAGGCCCAACGAGAACCGGCTCGAACCACGGACGTCCGTGGTTCGAGCCGGTTCTCGTTGTGCGGCGCCGGTCGGCGCCGCTCCCGCGCCGGTCGGCGTCGGTCGGCGCCGGGCTACGGCGTGAGGCGCGTCGGGCCGCGGAAGAGGTACGTGACCTCGCGGATGGACGGCTCGCCGAGCATGAGCATGAGCACGCGCGCGAGGCCCATGCCGAACCCACCGTGCGGCGGGACGCCGTAGCGGAAGAAGTCGAGGTACCAGCCGAGCTCGGCGGGGTCCAGGCCCTTCTCCTCCGCCTGCGCGGTCAGCACGTCGACGCGGTGCTCGCGCTGCGCGCCCGTGGAGATCTCGGCACCGTTGAACAGCAGGTCGTAGCTGTTCGTGAGCGTCGGGTCGTCGGCGTGACGCATGTGGTAGTACGGCCGGATCGAGGCGTCGTAGTCGGTGACGAAGACGAACTCGGAGCCGTGGTGCTCCTTCGCCCATGCGGAGACGCGGCGCTCGCCCTCGGGGTCCAGGTCACCGTCGGCGCGGACGACCTCGTAGCCGCTGTCCGCGACGATCTTCCGCGCTTCGGCGAGGGTCACACGGGGGAACGGCGTCGTCGGGACCTGCAGCTCGAAGCCGAAGACCTCCTCGATCGCGGTGCCGTACTTCTCCTTGACGGCCGTGATGCCGGCGACGAGGACTTCCTCGTGCATCGCCATGACGTCGGCGTGCGACTCGATCCACGAGAACTCGGCGTCGACGCTGGTGAACTCCGTGGCGTGCCGGCTGGTGAACGAGGGGTCGGCGCGGAACGCGTCAGCGATCTCGAACACGGCGCCGAAGCCCGCGGGCTGTGCCATCTGCTTGAAGTTCTGCGGCGACTGCGCCAGGTACGCCGTCGTCTCGAAGTACTCGAGCTGGAAGAGCTCGGCGCGGGACTCCGATGCGGAGGCCATCAGCTTCGGGGTGTGGATCTCGATGTAGTCGCGCTCGACCCAGTACGTGCGGAACGCGTGCTCGAGGGTCGTCTGGATGCGGAAGATCAGGTTCTGCTTGCGGTTGCGCAGGTCGAGGAAGCGCCAGTCGAGGCGCTTGTCGAGCGAGGAGTCGTCCGCGATCGGGGTCTCGGGGATGGCGGCACTGACGACGGTCAGTTCGCCGACCTTGACCTCGAGCCCGCCGAGCTTCACGCGCTCGTCCGCCTTGAGCGTGCCGGCGACGTGGATGAACGAGCCGTGCGCGAGGCCCGAGATCGTCTCGGTGGTCGCGAGGGCCGCAGCGGACGCGTCGTCGCCCTCGGTCGCTTCACGCGTCGCGGGGTTCACGAGCTGGACGGCGCCGGTCTCGTCGCGCAGCACGACGAACTGCACCTTCTTCTGATCGCGGACGGTCTCGACCCATCCGGCCACGGAGACGGGGCCGTCGGGGAGGCTTGCCAGGTCGGCGATGCGGGTGCGTTCGATCACGGTCGTCGAGTCTACCGGCCGGGCGCGGGAACGGCGTCGCCTGTGCAGAACCCGGGTCCGGGAGGTGGCCTTCCGCCCACAGCCGCGACTCGTCGCTCGGCTGTCCACAGTCCGGCCGGGAGGCCCGTGCCGGCCTGGCGACGTCCGTAGCGTCGTCGTCGTGGCCAGGTCGTAGGACGAACGGGGCGGTACCCGTGACGGAGGGTCCGGGAAGGTGCTGCGACCTGGTCACCCCTCCCGCTCGTGCCGGACGAGCGCGCCCGCGTCAGGCGGACGTCCCAGCAGACGGGAGAGGACGGATCAGGGCAGCGAGGCGCGCAAGGACCCGAGTGTGCCGATGAACTCCTCGGCCATGGCCGCCCGCTCCAACAGCTTCGCGTGCCGGGCGGTGGCGTCCTCGAGGAACGCGTCGAGCCGGGCGGCGAGGTCCGCGGCCTCGGCAGGGTCGCCGGCCGTCAGTCCGTCGACGACGCGGAGGAGCCCGGCCATCTCCTCGAGCGTGAACCCGAGCGGCTTCATCCGCCGGATGACGAGCAACCGCTCCAGGTCACCGGCCGTGTAGACGCGGAATCCGCCGGCGGTGCGGCCGCTCGGGACGAGGAGCCCGACCTCGTCGTAGTGCCGGATGGACCGGAGTGACATCCCGGTGCGCTCGGCGAGTTCGCCGATGTGCATGGTCGCGGGGACGTCGGGAACGGTCATGTCCGACATCGTGGCAGAGCCCGGTGGGTGGGAGGCTGACCGCGCGGCCGCGCCCGCCAGCGGGACGCCCGGCCGCGCTGCCCTCCCGCTGGTCGCCGCGCTCCTGCTGTCGGGGCCTCGTCATCCCTACCCTCACGTGAGGGTAGGGTTGCGGCGATGTCGATCTCCACCGCTGCTCCCGTCACGCCGAGCGTCCGCACCGCCCTGCGGTCCCCGCGCCTCCTCACCCGGGAGGTCCTGGCGGGGGTCGTCACGGCGCTCGCCCTCATCCCGGAGGCGATCTCGTTCTCCGTGGTCGCGGGCGTCGACCCCGCGGTCGGCCTCTTCTCGAGCGTCGTCTTCGCGATCGTCATCTCGGTCGTCGGCGGCCGGCCGGCGATGATCTCCGCCGCTGCCGGATCGGTCGCGCTCGTGATCGCACCCCTCGTGCGGGACCACGGCGTCGCGTACCTCGTCCCGGCGATCGTGCTCGGCGGCGTGTTCCAACTCGTGCTCGGGTTCCTCGGCGTCGCGCGGCTGATGCGCTTCATCCCGCGGAGCGTCAACCTGGCGTTCGTCAACGCGCTGGCGATCCTCATCTTCACCGCGCAGCTGCCGAACCTCCTCGGCGACGGAGTGCCACCCGTCGTGTGGCCCCTGACCGCCCTCGGCGTCGCGCTCATCGTCGGCGTCCCGTTCCTCACCAAGGCCGTCCCGGCACCGCTCATCGCCGTCGTCGTCGTGACGGCGATCACGATGGTGTTCGGCATCGCGGTCCCCACCGTCGGCGACGAGGGCTCGCTCCCCACCGCCCTGCCGGGGTTCACCGGCATCACGGTCCCGTTCACCCTGGACACCCTGCGGATCATCGCGCCGTACGCCTTCGGTGTCGCGATCGTCGGCCTCATCGAGACGCTGCTCACCGCGCAGCTCGTCGACGCCGTCACCGAGACCCGCTCGAGTGCCTGGCGGGAGTCGTGGGGTCAGGGGATCGCGAACGTCGCCTCGGGCTTCTTCGGCGGCACCGGCGGGTGCGCGATGATCGGGCAGACCGTCATCAACGTCAAGACCGCGGGTGCCCGCACCAGGGTCTCGACCTTCGTCGCCGGGGCAGCGGTCCTCGTCCTGACGATCGTCCTGCACGACCTGGTCGCACAGATCCCGATGGCGGCGCTCACCGCGGTGATGCTCATGGTCTGCGTCGCCACGTTCGACTGGCACAGCATCCGGCCGCGCACCCTCCGCCGCATGCCCCTCGGCGAGACCGCCGTCATGGTCATCACCGTGCTGGTCGTCGTGGCGACCGAGAACCTCGCCACCGGGGTCCTCGTCGGGGTCGTCGTCGCAGCACTGGTGTTCGCCCGCCGGGTCGCCCACGTCGTCGAGGTCGTGCGCGAACCGGTCGACGAGCGCACGGTCCGCTACCGGGTGCGCGGGGCACTGTTCTTCGCGTCCTCGAACGACCTCGTCAACCGGTTCTCCTACGCCGAGGACCCCGAGCACGTCGTCGTCGACATGTCCGAGGCGCACGTGTTCGACGCGAGCACGGTGGCCGCCCTGGACGGGGTCGAGCAGCGGTTCGCGAAGCACGGGTCCACGGTGGAGGTGGTCAACCTGAACACCGGTTCGACCGCCCTGCACGGTCGGCTGTCCGGGCACCTCGACTGAACGGTCCCGAAGTCCGTGGATCCGCTGTGGGGCCGGTGGACGAGCGGGACCGACCTACACTGGAACCCATGCCCGCGACCAAGATCCACCTCGTGCGGCACGGCGAGGTCCACAACCCCGACCGTGTCCTCTACGGGCGGCTCCCGGGCTTCGGTCTGAGCGAGCTCGGCACCCGGATGGCCCAGGCCTCGGCCACCGCCTGGAAGGACGCCGGCATCGACGTCCGGGCGATCGTCGCCTCGCCGTTGCAGCGCACGCAGGAGTCGGCCGCGCCGTGGGCGGCGGTCTACGGCCTCGACGTCCGCATCGACGAACGGCTCATCGAGCCGACGAACCGCTACGAGGGCCAGCCGCCGGGGTTCACCAAGCGCTCGGTCCGTCGGCCGAGTGAGTGGCCGTGGATCGCGAACCCCATGCGCCCGAGTTGGGGCGAGGCGTACGAGTCGATCGCCAACCGGATGCTCGCCGCCGTCACGACCGCGTGGGAGAGCGTCGACGAGGGCGACGTCGTCCTCGTGAGTCACCAGCTGCCGATCTGGATGGTGCACCGTCGGCTGGCGGGGGAGCCCCTCTGGCACGACCCCCGGAAGCGCCGGTGCGACCTCTCGAGCATCACGACCCTCGTGCGGACCCCCGGCACCGCGGCCGTCCGGTTCACCGAGGTCGGGTACGCGGACCCGGCGGCAGAGCTCCGCGCCTCGGCCACCGACGAAGGAGCAGTGTGATGCGCACAACCCGCACCCGGACCCGGACCGCCGGTGCTGCAGCGATCGCGATCGCGACGGTGCTCGTGCTCGTCGGCTGCTCCTCGAGCAACGACTCCCTGTCGAAGCAGTACGGGAACGGCAGCACCCAGAACTACATCTCCGGGACCGGTGCGGTGACCGAGGTCGCGGCAGCCGACCGCTCCGACCCCGTCGACTTCACCGCTGAGTCGATCACGGGCGACGAGCTGTCGTCGAAGGCGATGCGCGGCGACGTCGTCGTCATCAACTTCTGGTACGCCGGCTGCCCGCCGTGCCGGGCAGAAGCGAAGCACCTCAACACCGTGCACGACCGGTTCGCCGACGACGACGTGCAGTTCATCGGCGTCAACGTCCGTGACGAGGCCGGTACCGCCGAGGCCTTCGAGCGCAAGTTCGGCGTCGACTACCCGACGGTCCTCGACGCCCGGACCGGCACCATGCAGCTCGCGCTCTCCGGTGAGATCGCCCCGAACGCCGTGCCGACGACGATCGTCCTCGACGAGCAGGGCCGGGTCGCAGCGCGGGTCCTCGGTGCGGTCGACGGACCGGGCATCCTCACCACCCTGGTGGACGACGAACTGACCGGCAAGGCGTCCTGACCGGTGTCCAGCGGCAACCCCTTCGCCGACGCGATCTTCAGCGGGCAGCTCCTCGTCGGGCTGCCCGTGGCGGCGCTCGCCGGGCTCGTCTCGTTCCTGTCGCCGTGCGTGCTGCCCCTCGTGCCGGGCTACCTCGGGTACGTGGGCGGGATCGCCGACGGCTCGCGGCACTCGCGCGGCCGCGTGCTCCTCGGCGTGCTCCTGTTCGTGCTCGGCTTCACCGTCGTCTTCGTCCTGGGGTCCGCCGCGGCGGGCGTGGTCGGCTTCTGGCTCGTGCGCTGGCGGGACCTCATCGTGCAGCTCATGGGCATCGTCGTGATCGCGATGGGCCTGGTCTTCATCGGACGGTTCACGTTCCTGCAGCGGACCGTCAAGTCGTCCTTCACCCCGCGCACCGGGCTGCTCGGCGCCCCGCTGCTCGGCATCGTGTTCGCGCTCGGGTGGACGCCCTGCATCGGCCCGACCCTGGCGGCGATCAACCTCATCAGCTTCCAGTCCGGCAGCGCCTGGCAGGGCGTCGTGCTCGGCATCGCGTACTGCATCGGACTCGGCGTCCCGTTCCTGCTCGTCGCACTCGGCGCCGGATGGGCCTCGGGCGCGATCGGCGTCGTCAAGCGGCACATGCGCACCGTCAACATCATCGGAGGAGCGATCCTGATCGTCATCGGTCTGCTCATGGTCACCGGCATCTGGTCGGCCGTCATGTCGAGCGTCGGGGCGGTGATCCAGAGCTTTGTCCCCGCGGTCTGAGCGCAACGAGGACGACCTGGTCGACGAGGCCGGGACCGGTGCCGACCGCACGTCGGACCCCCAGCGACCGTCCGACCACGTCGACGGGACCCCGGCCGCGTCGAGCGCCCGGGACGACGGGATCGCGCAGCCGAAGCTCGGTGTCGTCGGGTACCTCCGCTTCGCCTGGCGTCAGCTGACGAGCATGCGCACGGCGCTCTTCCTGCTCATGCTGCTCGCCCTCGCGGCCATCCCGGGGTCGCTCGTGCCGCAGCGGCAGGCGGACCCGAACGGCGTCGTGCAGTACGAGAACGACCACCCGACGCTCTTCCCGGTGCTCGACAAGCTGCAGGTGTTCGACACCTACACGTCCGTCTGGTTCTCGGCGATCTACCTGCTGCTCTTCGTCTCGCTCATCGGCTGCATCGTGCCGCGCACCCGCCACCACTGGCAGGCGCTGCGGACACGGCCCCCGAAGACGCCGGCGCGACTCGGTCGGCTCGCCGGCTTCCGCACCGTCGCGGTGACCCCCGAGACGGTCCGTGCCACCGCGACCGGTGCCGGCGCGGAGGGCGTGGCCGCGACCGCCGGGGCGGACGCCGCCCCGGGCCTCCCGTCCGTCGACCACGCCGTGACGTCCGCGATGGCGCAGCTGAAGCGCTCCGGCTACCGCGTCGAGCGGTTCGGGGACTCCGTCAGCGCCGAGCGCGGGTACCTCCGCGAGACCGGCAACCTGGTGTTCCACGCGGCCCTCGTGGGTGTGCTCCTGGCCGTCGGCCTCGGTGGCGGGTTCAGCTACACCGGCCAGCGACTGCTCGTCGAGGGGCAGACCTTCACGAACGTCCTCGGCTCGTACGACTCGTTCAACCCCGGCCGCTGGTTCTCGCAGTCGGACCTGCAGGGCTACAACCTGACGCTCGACGACTTCGAGACGAAGTACGAGGAGACCAACCTCGACGCACTCGGGCAGGCGACCGACTACTCCGCGACCGTGACCGGCCGGACCCGGGACGGCGCGGAGAAGACGAGCCGACTCGGCGTGAACGAGCCGCTCGCGATCGGCGGGACGAACGTGTACCTGCTCGGCAACGGCTACGCGATGCAGGTCACGGTGCGGGACGGCGAGGGCGACGTGGCGTTCCAGGACGTCGTGCCGTTCCTGCCCGAGGACGCGAACTACACCTCGACCGGCGTCATCAAGGTCCCGGACGCGTCACCGGACCAGCTCGGTATGATCGGGTTCTTCTACCCGACCGCGGTGAAGCAGAGCACCGGCGCCTTCGCATCGGCGTACCCGGACACCGAGAACCCGATGCTGTCGCTGCAGGTCTACACGGGCGACCTCGGCCTGGACGACGGTGTCCCGCAGAGCGTCTACCAGCTCTCGACGAAGGGGCTGACGCAGATCGCGGGCCGGCAGGCGGACACCCCGAGCATCTCGATGAAGCCCGGCGAGACGAAGCAGCTCCCGGACGGCGCCGGGTCGATCACCTTCGACGGGGTGAAGCGCTACGTGTCCCTCGACGTGCACCACGACCCGTCGCAGCTCTGGGTCGCCGCCTTCGCGATCCTCTCCGTGCTCGGCCTGCTCACCTCGCTGTTCGTCCCGCGCCGACGCGTGTGGGTCAAGGCCGTGCGGCGGACGGGTGCGGAGCACGGGGAGTTCGACCTCGAGTACGCGGGTCTGGCCCGCGGTGAGGACCCGAACCTCGAGCGGGCGGTGGCGGACATCGCCCAGCGGCACATGTCGGACCTCGGAGTTAGGATCGCCCAGTGAACACGACAACCCTCGCCACCTACTCGGTGGTCCTGACGTACTCCGCGATGGCGGTCTACGTCATCGCGTTCATCTCGTTCGCGCTCGACATGGCCAAGCGCGCCGGAGACGTCGGCGCGGCCGGCTCGGCGACCGGAACCGCCTCGCGTGACGGGGCAGCGGCCACGGTGGCGACCGTCCAGGGCGGCACCGTCGTCCTCGAGCGCGTCGAGCAGCAGAGCCCGGGCGGCGGTCAGCGCGGATCCCGGTTCGAACGGGTCGGCATGGCCATGACGGTGCTCGCCCTCGTGGTGCACGTCGGCGCGATCGTCCTCCGGGGCATCGCGGCCGAGCGGGTGCCGTGGGGCAACATGTTCGAGTTCTCGCTCACGGGCACGGGGCTCATCATCCTGGTGTTCCTGCTCGTGCAGTTCTGGCAGGACCTCAAGTTCCTCGGTGTGTTCATCACCGGCCTGACGATCATCCTGCTCGGCATCGCGACGGTGAACTACTACGTGCCCGTCGTGCCGCTGCAGCCCGCGCTGCAGTCGTACTGGCTCGTCATCCACGTCTTCGTCGCCATCGCCGGCACCGGGTTCTTCGCCCTCGGCGCGGGACTCGCGGTCGCGCAGCTCGTTCAGACGTACCGCCTGGGACGTCCGGAGTCGCGGAAGCTGCGCTTCATGGCGACGCTGCCCGACGCGGACCGCCTCGAGGTCCTCAGCTACCGCGTGATCCTGGTCGGCTTCGTGCTCTGGACCTTCACGCTCATCGCCGGCGCGATCTGGGCCGAGCGCGCCTGGGGCCGGTACTGGGGGTGGGACACCAAAGAGGTCTGGACCTTCATCATCTGGGTGCTCTACGCCGGGTACATCCACGCCCGCGCGACCCGTGGGTGGCGTGGTGCGCGCTCGTCGTGGCTGGCGCTCATCGGCTTCGCGGCCGTGATGTTCAACTTCTCGGTGGTCAACGTCTTCTTCAAGGGGCTGCACAGCTACTCCGGGCTCTGACACCGGCGCGTCGACGACGCGGCTCCGGACGGACGGGAGGCCCGACACCAGCTGGTGTCGGGCCTCCCGTCCGTCGTGTGGGCGGCGTGGTCACCGCGCGGTCAGGAGCGCGTGCACCCGACGCAGTCGCGCCTCCCACCACGCGGTGCGGTCGGGGGCCGCAGCCCAGCGCTCGAGCAGGGCGGTGTCCGCCTTGACCCGGCGCACGGCGATCCGCCCGTCGACGGGCACCAGCGGGTCGGCGGTCACGTCGCCCGTGAGCATCACGCCCGTGCCGAGTCCGGCGGCGTAGCCGGGGGCCATCGCGGCGGCGGCGAGGAACGCGCCCATCCCGAGCCCGACGGAGGTGTCGAGCGCGCTGGAGACCACGCAGGGCAGGCCGGCCTCGGCGATCACCGCGCGTGCCGCGGTGACGCCGCCGAGTGGCTGCGCCTTGACCACGAGGACGTCGGCGGCTCCGGCCCGGGCCACGGCCAGCGGGTCCGCGGCCTTGCGGACGCTCTCGTCGGCCGCGATCAGGACACCGAGGCCCGCCACGCGCGACCGGAGGGCGGCGAGGTCCGCGACCGAGGCGACCGGCTGCTCGGCGTACTGCAGGCGGAACGGAGCGAGCCGTTCCAGGGCGCGGGTCGCGTCGTCGAGCGACCAGAGCCCGTTCGCGTCGACGCGGACGGCGGCGTCCTCGCCCATCGCGCGGCGGACGGCGGCGACCCGGGCGACGTCGTCCTCGATGCCCGTCCCGGGCTCGGCGACCTTCACCTTCGCGGTGGTGCACCCGGGGTAGCGCCGGAGCAGGTCGGGGACGTCCGCCGCGGCGATCGCGGGCACCGTCGCGTTGACCGGGACCGAGTCGGCCGCCGGTCCGTGCGGCGTCCACCCGAAGTCGATGGTGGCGCGGAGCCACGCGGCGGCCTCGGCGTCGTCGTACTCGACGAAGGGGGAGAACTCGGTCCACCCCTCGGGGCCGCGGAGGACGAGTGCCTCGCGCACGGTGATGCCGCGGAAGCGGACCCGCATCGGCAGGGCGACGACCCTGGCGGTCGCGAGCAAGTCGTCCAGGTCGGGGACGGCGGCTGTGGACGACGGCGGCGCGCCGCGGTCGGACGGTGATGACGGAGCGGTCGGCGGGGTCACATCGGGCACGCCGCCATCCTCGCAGCACGCTCCATGTGTCCTCCCGGCTGTTCCGAGGGGACCGCCAGGGCAGCGCACTACCATCGCTCCGGTCGACCACCGGTCGGCCGGGTCGGCACCGTCCACGGAGCCGACCGTGGAGCGACGAGGTGGATCGACGAGGAGGCCCGGTGGCGACCGACGAGTTCGCGCGGCTCATGCGCCAGGGCACCGTCGACGTCCGCCGTCAACCTGCCGACCGCCGTCGCCGCAACCCCGTCATCGGGAAGATCGCGCTCGGCCTGGCCGTCGTCGCCGCGGCGGTGGACGCGAGCGCCTTCGCCGTCTTCATGGGCGGGGACACCACGTTCGCGTTCGGCATCTGCTTCGTGGTCGTCTTCCTCACCCTGGTCGCGGCGGTCCTCGGGTTCATCTCGGCCGTCGGGTCGTTCGGCCGCTGGTACGGGGTCGTCGGGGTCGTGCTCGCCTTCTTCGCGAACCCGGTGATCCTGATCGTGCTCGTCGTCATCGTCGCGCCGGAGATGCTCGCCGGCATGCAGTAGGAGCGGTCCGACCGGGCGGGAGCGGACCTGGCCACCGGGGCCCGCGGTAGGTTCGGGACATGCCCTCTGCCGTCTCCGACCTGTTCGACCCCGACGTCTGGACCGCTGCTCCGATCGCCGAGCGGTTCACCGACGTCACTTACCACAAGCACGTCTCCGGCGGCATCGTCCGGGTGGCGTTCGACCGCCCCGAGGTACGGAACGCCTTCCGCCCGCGTACGGTCGACGAGCTCCACCGGGCACTGGACGACGCCCGCCAGGACCCCCGCGTCGGCGTGGTCCTGCTCACCGGCAACGGACCGAGCCCGAAGGACGGCGGGTGGGCGTTCTGTTCCGGCGGCGACCAGCGCATCCGGGGCCGGAGCGGCTACCAGTACGTGGGCGACGAGGGCGCTCCGCCGGAGGGCGTCGACCCCGCTGCCGCCCAGGCGTCGATGGGACGGCTGCACATCCTCGAGGTGCAGCGCCTCATCCGGATGATGCCGAAGGTCGTCATCGCGGTCGTCCCCGGATGGGCAGCGGGCGGCGGGCACTCGCTGCACGCGGTCTGCGACCTCACCATCGCGAGCGCGGAGCACGGGAAGTTCAAGCAGACCGACGCCGACGTCGGCTCCTTCGACGGTGGCTACGGCAGCGCCTACTACGCGAAGCAGATCGGCCAGAAGCTCGCGCGTGAGGTCTTCTTCCTGGCCGAGGAGTACTCCGCCCAGCGTGCCTACGAGATGGGCGCCGTGAACAAGGTCGTGCCGCACGAGGACCTGGAGCGCGAGGCCATCCGCTGGGGCGAGACGATCCTGGGCAAGTCGCCGACCGCGATCCGGATGCTCAAGTACGCCTTCAACGCGGTGGACGACGGCATGGTCGGTCAGCAGGTCTTCGCCGGCGAGGCCACGCGGTTGGCGTACGGCACGGACGAGGCCGTCGAGGGCCGCGACTCCTTCCTCGAGAAGCGCTCGCCGGACTGGACCGCGTTCCCCTGGCACTACTGATGCCGCGTCCGCTGGTCGCGACGAGCGCGGCCGACCCGCTGGTCGTGCTCCGCGGACTGGAGGCCGCCCTGACCGGCGGCCCCGCACTGCTCCCCGTCGCGGTGGACGGTCCGCCGCTGCCGACGCGAGCGCCGACCCACGTCCCGCAGGGGGTCGCCCTGGTCGTCGAGACGAGCGGCTCCACCGGGACGGGCAAGCGCGTGGCGCTGTCTGCGGCGGCGCTGGTCGCCGGTGCCGCCGCCGCGGACGCGGCCCTCGGCGGTCCGGGCGGCTGGGTGCTCGCCCTGCCGACCCACTACATCGCGGGCCTCAACGTGCTGACCCGGTCGATCGTCGCGGGCACGACCCCGGTCGTCGTCCCGCCCGGGCACTTCGACGCCGGGGCGTTCGCCGACGCAGCGGACCGGCTCGAGGTCGGCCCGGCAGGCCCGCGTCGGTACACCTCGCTCGTGCCCGTCCAGCTCGCGCGCGTGCTCGACGACCCCCGGGCCACCGCGGCCCTGGCGCGGTTCGACGCGGTGCTGGTCGGCGGGCAGGCGACCCCCGCCGCACTGTCCGACCGGGCGCGCGGTGCCGGTGTCCGCGTCGTGACGACGTACGGCGCGAGCGAGACGAGCGGGGGCTGCGTCTACGACGGCGTCCCCTTCGACACCGTCCACGCCGAGGTGCTCGACGGCGAGCTGCAGCTGACCGGACCGATGCTCGCCGAGGGGTACCTCGGTGACGACGAGCGGACAGCGGCCGTCTTCACCGAGCGTGACGGCCGTCGCTGGTACCGCACCGGTGACGCCGCGACGATCGAGGACGGACGCGTCCGGGTGTCCGGTCGACTGGACGACGTGGTCGTCTCCGGCGGGGAGAAGGTCCCGCTCGGCGCGGTGGAGCGGGTCGTGCGCGAGCTGCCGGGCCAGGACGGCGCGGTCGTGACGCGCCGGGCGTCGGGGGAGTGGGGCGAGGTGCCGGTCGTGGTGACGGAGCGGGCCGTGCCGCTCGAGGTCGTCCGGGCCCGCGTCGGCGACGCACTCGGCCGTGCCGCCCGTCCCGCCGTGGTGCTCGTCGTGGACCGCATGCCGATGCTCCCGTCGGGCAAGCCCGACCGACGAGCCGTCCGCGCGCTGGCCGATCCGGACGCCTGAGCAGCCCGGGCTCCTGACCCGCCGGGTCGTCCCGCCGGTGGTGGTCGTGCGACGGACGCACCACGCGCGGATACGATGGGCGGTCGTGGCAGGAGCGAAGAAGACGACACGTCCCAAGGGCAGGTCCGGCAACCCGGCGAAGGCGGCAGCGCCGCAGCGGAACACCCGCCGCGCGACCGCGAGCGACTGGATCGGCGGAGCACGGCTGCGGACCCTGACGCTCGGCGTCGTCCCGGTGGTCCTCGGAACCGGGGTGGCCTACGTCGACAGCCGGGTCCCCGGTGACTTCGGCTCGTTCCTGTCGACGGACGGACGCGTCGCCATCGCGCTGCTCGCCCTCGCCGTGGCGCTGTTCCTGCAGATCGGCGTCAACTACAGCAACGACTACTCGGACGGGGTCCGCGGCACGGACGAGTTCCGGGTCGGTCCGGCCCGGCTCACCGGATCGGGGCTCGCCCGACCGCGGACGGTCCTGACGGTGGCGCTGACGTTCTTCGGTCTCGCGGCGGTCGCCGGCCTCGTCATCGTGCTGCTCACCCAGCTGTGGTGGCTGCTCTTCGTCGGAGCAGCAGCCATCGTCGCCGCCTGGTTCTACACCGGTGGGAAGAAGCCCTACGGGTACAACGCGCTCGGCGAGGTCTTCGTCTTCGTGTTCTTCGGGCTGGTCGCGGTGCTCGGCACCCAGTTCGTGCTCATCCGTCAGGTCACCCTGAGCGGCTGGGCCGCAGCGGTCGCCGCGGGCCTGTTCGCGTGCGCCGTCCTCATGGTGAACAACATCCGTGACATCGACGAGGACACCGCGGCGGGCAAGCGCACCCTGGCGGTCGTGGTCGGTCGGCCGGTCGCCCGCGTGCTGTTCGCGCTCTTCCTGATGCTGCCGTACGTCGTGCTCGTCTGGTTCGTGTTGCTCTACTTCCGGAGCGGGTACACGTACTTCTCGCTCCTGCTCGCGCTGCCGGCGCTGGCGATCGGCGTGTCCTCGCGCAAGCCCCGGGAACTCATCACGGCGTTGCAGCTGTCGTCGTTCTCGGCGCTGGCGTTCGGGGTCGTGCTCGCCGCGACGCTCGCCGTCCAGCCGTAGCGGCCGGACGCCTGCGCTGCCGCTACTGCTTCGCGGTGTCGGTGCCGCCCGTGCCGGTGCGGCCCGCCTCGTGAGCGGGGTCGGTGTCGGCGGCGTCGACGAAGTCGTCCTCGAAGTCGCTGTCGGCGTCGCGCTCCGGGCGGGCCCGGCGCTGGGCGATCGACGACGTCACGGCGCTCCGGAGTCCGGGCAGCGCGATGTACGACACGAGCAGGCCGATCAGGGCTGCGCCGATCGCCGCCCAGTACCAGGGCAGGCCGACCAGCAGCAGCAGGAGGAGCGCCGCCGCGAAGATGCCGAGCCGGGCGAGGGTGTAGACGAGCCACGCTTTCATCTTGCAAGTGTACGGACGCACGGCTCGGCGTCGCCGTGACGGTCGGAGGGCGGTCACAGGCTGCCGACCTAGACTCCGGAGATGGTCAGACTGTGGCTCGTCATCGTCGTCGCCGCCGTGGCGTTCACGGTGTTCGCGCTCATCGACTGCGCCACCATGCCCCGGTCCCGCGTGCGGTCGCTGCGGAAGGGCATCTGGGTCCTGCTCGTCCTCGTGCTCCCGGTCGTCGGCGGCGTGCTGTGGTTCCTGCTCGGCCGGACGTCGGCGCGCGGGCAGCGCGGTGGCGGGGGCGGCGGTGCCGGGTACCGTGGTCCCGAAGACGACCCGGACTTCCTCGGGGGCACGACGCCTCCCGGGCTGCTGAGCGATGACAAGGACCAGGACGACGCGACCCTCCGATCCCTCGAAGAACAGTTCCACGACGGCGACGACGACGGCCGCCCCGATCGCTGACGGACCGTCCGCTGACGGACCGTCCGCTGACGGCAGCGTCGCGTCCGGCAGCCCCGCGACCGACTTCGCACTCGCGTTCCTGCAGGAGCTCGCGCGGGCCGGCGTGACCGATGTCGTCGTGAGTCCCGGTTCCCGTTCGCAGGCCCTGGCACTCGCGGCCGTCGCCCTCGAGCGCGCGGGCGGCATCAGCGTGCACGTGCGCCTCGACGAGCGGACGGCCGGGTTCTTCGCGCTCGGTCTCGCGGTCGAGTCCGGTCGACCCGCTGCGGTCGTCACGACCTCGGGCACCGCGGTCGCGAACCTGCACCCTGCCGTGCTCGAGGCACACCACTCCGGCGTGCCGATGATCGTCGTCTCGGCCGACCGGCCCGCCGAACTCCGCGGGATCGGCAGCAACCAGACCACCGTTCAGCCGGGCATGTTCGGGTCGGCCGTCGACTTCGTCCGGGACGTGCAGGCGCCGAGCACCCACGGGGTGGACGACGACGTGCGCGCCACCGTCCGGGCCCTGGTCCGGGAGGCCGTGGCCGCTGCCGCCGGTCACGCGGGGCAGCCCGGCCCGGTCCAGCTCGACCTCGCGTTCCGCGAACCGCTCTCCGCCGGACTCGACGGCGTCGAGGGCGTCCCGGACGACGAGGTCGACCGCGAGTACGCGCTCCGCCGCACGGCCGCAGCGCTGCCGGCGGCGGAACTCGCCCCCGACGACGAGCCGGCCACGGTCGTGATCGCCGGGCACGACGCCGGCGTCGACGCCGAGCGCATCGCGTGGGAGCTCGGAGCGCCACTGCTCGCCGAGGTCTCCAGCGGGGCGCGCTTCGGACGCAACGCCGTAGCGGCCTACCGGGACCTCCTCCGGGACGAGTCCTTCGGCGGTCGTGTGCGTCGGGCCGTCGTGCTCGGGCACCCGACGCTGAGCCGCGAGGTGCCGGCGCTCCTGCAGCGCGCGGACGTCGAGACGATCGTAGTCCGCGGAGCCGGTGCCGACGTGTACGACCCGGCACGGGCCTCCCGGCCGTCGGCGTCCACGCAGGTCGTCTCGGACGTCCGCGTGACCGGACCGACCGGCCCCGCGCACCGCGCCTGGGTCGGACGCTGGGTGGCGGCGAGCCGGTCGCTGCTCGGCGGCGGCGACGCCGGACCGGACCTCGACGCGAAGCGGTCCGCGGACCGCGCCGAACGGAACCGGTTCCTCAAGGACGAGGTCGCGCTGCGCCGTCGTCCGGTGGACCGGGCCATGCTCGCTGAGGCCGTGTGGGGAGCGACGTGGCCGCACGACCGACTGGTCTTCGGGGCGTCCCAGATCATCCGCGAGGCCGACATGACCGTCCCGGGCAAGAAGATCCGGGTGCACGCGAACCGGGGTCTGGCGGGCATCGACGGGACGATCTCGACAGCGCTCGGCATCGCGACCGCGCTCGAGGCCGCGGCCGGCACGGTCGGCACGACCCGCGTCGTCGTCGGGGACCTCACGTTCCTGCACGACCTCGGGGGTCTCGTCACCGGGACCGAGGAACACCGCCCACGACTCCAGGTCGTCGTGGGGAACGACGGCGGCGGCGCGATCTTCCGCGGACTCGAGGTCGCCGCGACCACGGCACCCGAGGACATGCGGCGGATGATGACGACGCCGCAGCACGTCGACGTCGAGCGCGTCGTGACCGGGCTCGGGTGGGAGTACCGGCGCGCGGCGACGTGGGGGGACCTGGAGCGCGTGCTGACCGACCCCGCCGGACGTGTGGTCATCGAGGTGCCGCTGGCGGACTGAGCGTTGCGGACCGGACGGTCGTCCGGACGTCCGCTTGTCCGGCCGGTCGTCCCGGCGCTCAGGCCAGGGCGTCCGTGATCGGTCGGAACTTCAGCCGCGTCTCCGCCACCTCGCGCGCCGGGTCCGAACCGGCGACGATCCCGGCACCGGCCCAGGCACGGACGGTCCCGTCGTCCTCGATCTGCGCGCTCCGCAGGGCGAGCATCCACTCGCCGTCACCGGAGGCCCCGAGCCAGCCGACGGGACCGGCGTACCGACCGCGGTCCACGCCCTCGAGCTCGGTGACCAGGCGGACGGCGACGTCGGTCGGGGTGCCCGCGACGGCGGCGGTCGGGTGCAGCGCGTCGGCCACGTCGAGCGCGGTGACCCCGGCGGGCAGCACGGCCTCGACGTCGCTGGCGAGGTGCCACAGGTTCGGCAGTTGCAGCCGGAACGGTTGCGGGTCGACGCGGAGGTCGGCTGCGATCGGACGCAGCGAGGCGACGAGGCTCGAGATCGCGAAGGCGTGCTCCTGCAGGTCCTTCGCGCTGGCGGCGAGCGTCTCCGCGGCCACGCGGTCGCTCTCCGCGTCGGCACCGCGGGCAGCGCTGCCGGCGAGCACCCGTGCGGTCAGCGTCCGGCCCTCGGTCCGGGCGAGCGTCTCGGGGGTGGCGCCGACGAGCCCGTCGACCGCGAAGGTGACGCAGGACGGGTACGCGGCCGCCAGGTCGAGCAGGACCGCGCGGCGGTCGGCGCCGGGCGGCAGCGTCCCGACCAGGTCCCGCGCCAACACGACCTTCTGCGCGCGGCCGTCCGCGATGGCACCGACCGCGGCGGCGACCGAGGCGGCGTACGCGTCCTCGTCCACCGCACCCGGGCGGAGCGGCACCGAGACGTGCGGGCCGACGCGGGGGACCGGGACCGACGTGCTCGAGAACGGCAGGGGTGCGGGGGAGTCCGTCGTGTCGATCGCGGTGATCCACGCGCGACCCCGCCGACGGCCGACCACGACACGCGGCACGATGAGCACGCTCGTCGCGTCGGAGTCGTCCGCGAAGGCGAACGTCCCGAACGCCACCAGTCCGCTACCCCGCATGCGCACCGGGTCGTCGACGGTGGCGGCGGCGGTGACGTCGCGCCAGACGGCGGACGCCTCGCGCATCCGACCCGGGCCGGAGAACTCGAACCGGAGCGCCTCGCCGATGCCGACGATCCCGTCCCCGTTCCGCACGAAGGCCAACGGGTGTTCGGCGAGGGTGTGGCGGAGCACGGCGCCCGGGTCGTCGAGGATCCGGGTCGAGACCGTGAGCGGCTGCACCGCTGTGGCGGGACGGGTCACGGACCGATGCTACGCGCCGACCCGCACGGCGGCCGCCGGGTCCCGGGGCGGGTGTGCACACCGCCGCGCCCGTGCGGGACGCGCCCGGGGTGCTCCACTCCTGCACGGCTGCCGGGAAGCGCCGGGTCGCGGGCTCTAGGATGACCAGGTGAGCAGAGCGGACATGCACAAGCGGCCGGACGAAGTGGCGGCCATGTTCGACGACGTCGCGGCGAAGTACGACCTGACCAACGACATCCTGTCGGCCGGCAACGCCCCGCTGTGGCGCGTCGCGACGGTCAAGGCCGTCGACCCCCAGCCGGGCGAGCGCGTGCTCGACCTCGCGGCGGGGACGGGCACGAGCTCGGCGGCCCTCGCCAAGAAGGGTGCCGAGGTCACGGCACTCGACCTGTCGTCCGGCATGATCGCGGTCGGTCGTGAGCGCCACCCCGAGATCACCTTCGTGGAGGGCGACGCGGAGCACCTGCCGTTCGAGGACGAGTCCTTCGACGCGGTCACGATCTCGTTCGGGCTGCGCAACGTCAACGACCCGATGCAGGCACTCACCGAGATGCTCCGCGTCCTCAAGCCCGGTGGCCGGCTCGTCATCTGCGAGTTCTCGACGCCGCCGTTCGCCGCACTCCGGTTCGGCTACAACACGTACCTCAAGCGCGTGCTGCCGGGCATCGCCAAGCTCTCCAGCAGCAACCCGGCCGCGTACCGCTACCTGGCCGAGTCGATCGAGGCATGGCCCGAGCAGCAGGTCCTCAGCCAGTGGCTCCGCGGCGTCGGCTTCACGATGGTGGCGCACCGCAACCTGACCGCCGGGATCGTCGCGCTGCACCGCGGCCGGAAGCCCGTCGCCGGCAGCGTCCGCGAGTCGGCTGCCCGTCGTGCGAAGGCGCGTCGGGACCACCAGCCGACGGGCGAGCAGCCCCGCGTCGAGCCCGAGGCCCAGGCCTAGGCCCCGCGGCCCAGGTCCCCACCGCCACCTGCGAGTACGGAGCAGCAGTTGAACCCGAGTGTCCCGGTCGCACGACGCGCGCCGAGTCTCCGAGCCTCCCTGGGCATCGGGGAGCGGCTGTTCGCCACCCCCGCGGACCGGCGCTTCATCGCTGCGGTCGACGACGGTCTCGAGCTCGTCGAGCAGGGGCTCGAGGACGCCATGCGCTCCGCCGACACGCTGGCGGACACGACCAGCCGCTACCTGCTCTCCGCCGGCGGCAAGCGCATCCGCCCGACCCTGACGCTCCTCATCGCCCAGCTCGGCGACGGCGTGACCGACCACGTCGTGAAGGCCGCGGTGAGCGTGGAGATGACCCACCTGGCGTCGCTCTACCACGACGACGTCATGGACGAGGCGCCGGTGCGCCGCGGTGTCCCGGCCGCCCACGTCACGTACGGCAACAACATCGCGATCCTGACGGGCGACCTGCTCTTCGCCCGCGCCTCGCTCATCACGGCGGACCTCGGGCCGGAGGGCATCCGCATGCAGGCGGAGACCTTCCAGCGCCTCTGCATGGGGCAGCTGCACGAGACGACGGGCCCGCAGCCCGACGACGACCCGGTCGAGCACTACATCCAGGTCCTCAGCGACAAGACCGGCTCGCTCATCGCCACCGCAGCCCGGGCCGGCGTGATGTTCTCCGGGGCGGACCGCTCGCTGCTCGACGCCGTCGGCACGTTCGGGGAGAAGGTCGGCGTCGCGTTCCAGCTCGTCGACGACGTCATCGACCTCGCCCCGGCGAAGGACAAGACTGGCAAGATCGCCGGCAACGACCTCCGCGCCGGTGTCGACACGCTGCCGCTGCTCCAGCTCCGCCGTCGCGCCTCGGCCGACCCGGGCGCAGCGGCGCTGCTCGCGCGCATCGAGCGCGACGTGCGGGACGCCCCCGACGACGCCGTCCACTCGGAGGCGTACCAGAGCGCGGTCGCCGAACTCCACGACCACGAGGCGACACGGGCCACCCGGGCCCTCGCCGCCGGTTGGGCCGACGAGGCGGTGGCCGCACTGGCCCCGCTGCCGGACGGCACGGTGAAACGAGCCCTCACCCGGTTCGCGGAGACGGTCGTCGACCGCAGCCGCTGACCCGCGGCGGCGGTCCTCGGCCGCGTCCGCTGACCTGAACGAACTGGAGACCGATCAGTGCCCACCCTCCGACTCGCCATCGTCGGCGCCGGTCCGGCCGGCATCTACGCCGCGGACATCCTCCTGCGGGAGGCACGTGGCTTCGACGTCTCGATCGACCTCTTCGAGCAACTCCCGGCCCCGTACGGGCTGGTCCGGTACGGCGTCGCGCCCGACCACCCGCGCATCAAGGGCATCGTCAACGCGCTCCGCGACGTGCTCGACCGGGGTGACATCCGGATCTTCGGCAACGTGCGGTTCGGTCAGGACATCACCCTCGACGACCTGAAGCGGCACTACAACGCGGTCGTATTCTCGACCGGCGCCATCAAGGACGCCGACCTCGACATCCCGGGCATCGACCTGGACGGGTCGTACGGAGCCGCGGACTTCGTCAGCTGGTTCGACGGGCACCCCGACGTCCCGCGCACCTGGCCGCTCACGGCGGAGAGCGTCGCGGTGATCGGCAACGGCAACGTGGCCCTCGACGTCTCCCGCATCCTCGCGAAGCACGCCGAGGACCTGCTGCCCACCGAGATCCCGGCGAACGTCTACGAGGGGCTGCGCTCCTCGCCGGTCACGGACGTGCATGTGTTCGGTCGCCGTGGACCCGCGCAGGTGAAGTTCACGCCGCTGGAGCTCCGCGAGCTCGGCGAACTCCGCGACGTCGACATGGTCGTGTACGACGAGGACTTCGACCACGACGAGGCCTCGAAGCTCGCGATCCAGACGAACAAGCAGGTCACCGTCATCGACCGTGTCCTGCAGCAGTGGCGGAAGCGCGAGGTCGGCACGGCCAGCCGCCGCCTGCACCTGCACTTCTACGCGAAGCCACTCGAACTGCTCGGTGACGAGGACGGGAAGGTCCGCGCCATCCGCTACGAGCGCACCCGTCCGGACGGGCAGGGCGGCGTCGAGGGCACGGGGGAGGTCCGGGAGCTGCCGATCCAGGCGCTGTACCGCGCCGTCGGGTACGTCGGTTCGCCGCTGCCCGGCGTCCCCTTCGACGGGCGCTACGGCGTCATCCCGAACCACGAGGGTCAGGTGCTCGACGCCGACGCCACCCCGATCCCGGGCGTCTACGCGACCGGCTGGATCAAGCGTGGTCCGGTCGGCCTCATCGGCCACACGAAGTCCGACGCGATGGAGACCGTGCAGCACATCGTCACCGACCAGGGCAGCTGGTGGACGCCGGAGGACCCGTCCGAGGAGGCCGTCCCGGCGCTCCTCCGCGAACGCGGCGTCGACTTCACCGACCTGGACGGATGGCACGCGCTCGACGAGCACGAGATCGCGCTCGGCGAGGCGGAGGGCCGCGCACGCGTCAAGGTCGTGCCGCGGGACGAGATGATCGACGTCTCGCTCCGCCGCAGCCGCGCCGGGTCCCAGGGCTGACCATGACCGGAACGCGCCCGGCACCCCACACCGGGGTGCCGGGCGCGCCGTCGTCCGGGCGCCTGGTGGGTGTCGACGTCGCCCGTGCGGTCGCGCTGCTCGGCATGATGGCGGCGCACGTCGGCGACGTGGCCGAGCAGGTCGACTGGGCCGACCCGGCGAGCTGGGGCGCCGTGGTGAACGGGCGCTCGGCGGCGCTGTTCGCCGTCCTCGCCGGGGTGTCGATCGGACTCGTCAGCGGCCGGGAGGCGCCTCCCGGCCCGCCGACGATCGGACGCATCCGGGCACGCCTGGCGCTCCGGGCCGTGGTCGTGGTCGCCGTCGGGCTGCTGCTCATGATGCTCGGCACGCCGGTCTACGTGGTCCTGCCGACGTACGGCGCGCTGTTCCTGCTCGCGCTGCCCGTCCTCCGCTGGCGGCCGTGGGCGTTGCTCGTGCTCGCCGCGGCGTGTGCGCTCGCGTCCGCACCGGTCGTGATCGCGGTCCTGCCGGTGTACGCGGATGCCGCGATGGCCGGGGTGCAGCTCGGACTCGTCTACCCGGTGGTCACGTTCGCCGCGTACGTGTTCGTCGGCCTCGCCGTCGCGCGCACCCGCTCACGAGCGGACGGGACCGACACGGTGCGACAGGTCGTGCTCCTCCTGTCGGCCGCCGGGGTCGCCGCTGCCGCGTACGTCGTCGGTGCGGTGGCCGCGCCCGTGCCCGCGGACACCACCGGTGCGTTCCCGGGGGTGCCCTTCGTGCCGGCCGGCTCGGACACCGGGCAGGCGGTCGCGCAGGTGTTCCTGTCCCCACGCGACCACTCGTCGTCGATCGTCGACGTCGTCGGCACGGCCGCGGTCGCCGTCGCCGTGATCGCCCTGTGCCGCCTCGTGTTCGACGGACTCGGTCCGGTCCTCGCGCGGGTCGCGTTCCCGCTGGCCGCCGTCGGGTCGATGCCGCTCAGCGTCTACGCGCTGCACCTCGTCGTCATCGCGGCGTGGCCGGACCTGCCGCACGGGCCGACGACCTGGTGGGCGTTCACCGTCGGGGCCGTGCTGTTCGCGATGGCCTGGCGGACCTTCCTCGGCCGCGGACCGCTCGAACGGCTGACCGCGGCCGTCGCGTCGGTGGTGCCCCTCCGCCCCGCTACTGCAGCGCTGCGGTGAGCCGTGCGATGTTGTCGAAGACCCGTGACCGGCGGGGCCGCGCGAGCCATTCGTCGAGCGTGAGCTCGCGGCTCGCCGCACGGTAGTCGTCCTGCACCCCGCGCAGGGCCTGGACGAACGTGCGGCCGCGCACCATGACGGAGATCTCGAGGTTCAGCGTGAAGGAGCGCATGTCCATGTTGCTCGACCCGATCACGGCGACGTCGTCGTCGATCGTGAAGTGCTTCGCGTGCAGCACCGTCGGCGCGCGGTACAGCCAGATCCGCACGCCCGCACGCAGCAGCCCCTCGTAGTAGGAGCGCTGGGCGTGCCAGGTCATGGCGTGGTCGCCGATCTCCCCGACGAACAGCTCGACCTGCACCCCGCGCTGGGCCGTCGTCGTGATGGCGTAGAGCATCGAGTCGTCCGGCACGAAGTACGGGGACGTGATCGTCACCCGCTCCTGCGCCGAGTACAGCAGCGCGTTGAAGAGGCGGAGGTTGTTCTCGCCGTCGAACCCGGGACCGGACGGGACGACCTGGCAGTCCAGGGCGTCCGCGCGATCGGCACGGTGCACGGGATCGCTCTCGCGCAGCAGGAGTTCGTCGGTCTCGCTGTACCAGTCCGTGACGAACAGCGCGTTGATGCCTGCGACGACCGGACCCTCGAAGCGGGCGAACAGGTCGCGCCAGCGCAGGCCACGGTCGATGTTCGCCTTGAGGTCGTACGACCGGTCGATGAGGTTCTGGGACCCCGTGAACGCCACCGAACCGTCGACGACCAGGATCTTGCGGTGGTTGCGGAGGTCGGGACGCTGGAACTTCCCCTGCAGCGGCTGCAGCGGCAGCATGAGGTTCCACTCGATACCGGCCGCGTCGAGGAACGCGAGCGTCTCCTTGAAGTGCGGGTAGCTCTTGCTCGCCCAGTGGTCCATGAGGAACCGGACGGTCACGCCGCGAGCCCGTGCCCGCGCCAGGGACTCGAAGAACGGCCGCGTGGTGGGGTCGAGCGAGGCGATGTAGAACTCGACGTGCACGAACCGTCGCGCGTCGTCCACGGCGTTGGTCATCTCGGCGAACGCGTCGTCGTAGTGCGGGTACAGCTCGGCCTGGTTGCCACCGACCAGCGGCATCGCTCCGAGCTGACGGTTCAGGCGGGTGATGCTCTCGAGCCACGCCGGCCACAGGTGGTCGCGGCGGACGCGCTCGATGCCCTCGGTCTGCTCGAGGATGTAGCGGTTGATCTCGGTCTGCTTCTCCCGACGGGAGCGGGGCAGCTTCGTCGACCCGAGGACGAGGAACAGGATGAACCCGATGTACGGGATCAGGAAGATGGCGAGCAGCCAGCCGGTCGCGGTCTGCGGCTTGCGGTCGATCGGGACGTAGACGAGCGAGAACGCCCGGATCGCCAGGTCCAACAGGATGAGGACGACGACGAGTGCGACGACGAGCCAGTGCTCCACGGTGTCGGGTGCGGGGAGGGGCGGGCGGTCAGCGGAAGTTGATGAACTGGAGCGGCACGTCGAACTCTTCGCCCTTGAGCAGCTGGATCGTCTGCTGCAGGTCGTCGCGGCTCTTCGAGGACACGCGGAGCTCGTCGCCCTGCACCTGGCTCTTCACGCTCTTCGGCGCCTCTGCCCGGATGAAGGCGCCGATCTTCTTGGCGACGTCCTGCTCGATGCCGTTCTTGAACGACACGTCGATGCGGAACTCCTTGCCGGACGGGTACGGGTCACCCGCGTCGAGGCTCTTCAGGCTGATGCCGCGCTTGATCGCCTTCGTCTGGAGCACGTCGAGGACGGCCAGGGCACGCTCCTCGGTCGAGGCCTTGATGAGCACGTCCTCGCCGCTGAACGCGACCGATGCGCCGACGCCCTTGAAGTCGTAGCGTTGCTCGATCTCCTTCGCCGCCTGGTTGAGGGCGTTCTCCGCCTCCATCTTGTCGACCTTGCTGACCACGTCGAAGGAGCTGTCTGCCATGCCCGACAGCCTATCCGGCAGCAGGACGCCGCGTTCCTCCGGGCCGTACGGCTGTGGAGGACGTCGGTCCGGTCCGCGACCGGTGGCGTGGTGGCCAGGCACATCTCCGGACGGGCCGCCTGGAGGCCCGGTCCGCCCCCGCCTCGCGGCTGCGGCGGCGACCGTGGTCGCGAGCACTGCCGGACATCGGCTATGCTCTTCACCGCGCCTTCGGTCGGTGACGACACGGGCCGGGTGCGCACATGGCGAGTTACCCAAGCGGCCAAAGGGATCTGACTGTAAATCAGCCGGCGTATGCCTCCGGGGGTTCGAATCCCTCACTCGCCACCGTCCAGCAGGAAGCTGGGAGCACGGCCCCGTCTCCGGACGGGGCCGTTCGTGTTCCCGCCCCCGATCGTGATCCCGGTGCCATCCGTGTCCCCGCGGCTCTCCTCGATCGCGGTCCGTCCGCGTCCCGGTGCGGTCCGTGTCCCGGTGCGGTCCGTGGCCCGGGCACGGCCGGTCCGCGGGCGGCCTGGGGCAGGATCGAGGGCATGACAGACGCCCAGATCGTCACCGACGCCCCTGACGCCCTCGCCGACCTGGCCGAGTCGATCGCCCGCGAGGCCGCCGCGCTCGCCGTGCGTCGACGCGCGGAAGGCGTCGAGGTCGCCGACCGCAAGTCGAGCATCGCCGACGTCGTCACCGCCGCCGACCGGGAGGTCGAGGCCCTCATCCGGCGACGCATCGCCGAGGCCCGGCCCGACGACGCCTTCCTCGGCGAGGAGTCCGGGGCCGCCGCCGGTGCGTCCGGTCTCACCTGGGTGGTCGACCCGATCGACGGCACGGTCAACTACCTGTACGGCAGCCCGGCCTACGCGGTGAGCATCGCCGTCGTGCGCGGTGTCCCCGACCCGGCACTGTGGGAACCGGTCGCCGGGGTCGTCATCGCGCCCGCGACCGGGCAGGTGTACCGCGCGGTGGCCGACGGCGAAGCGACCCTCGACGGGCGGCCCCTCGCGGTCGCCGCCCCGGCGTCCCTGGCGGAGACCCTCGTCGCGACCGGCTTCGGCTACACCGCGGACCGGCGGTGGGAGCAGGCCGCGGTCCTCGCCGGGCTCATCACCGAGGTGCGGGACGTGCGCCGCGGGGGAGCGGCCGCGCTCGACTGCTGCGCGGTCGGGGCCGGGACGGTCGACGCCTACTACGAGCGGGGCATCAACCCGTGGGACATGGCGGCCGGCTCGATCGTCGCCGCTGCCGCGGGGGCCGTCGTCCGGACGTGGGAGGCCGGCGACACGCGGTCCTTCCTGTTCGCCGCGCCGAGCATCGCGGAGGACCTCGTCACCCTCGTCCGCACGCTCGAGGAGGACGTCCTCGGGGACTGAGCGACGCCACCCGCTCTGGGGGTCCTGCACGGACGACCACACGACTGGCGGGGAGCACCGACCTTTGCTAGCGTTCTGGAGTCCCGTTACCTGCTCGTTACCGACGAGCGCCCGTGCCTCGAACTCAGGATCGCTACCGAACACATGCTCGACTCCTCGCAGACGCCCACGACCATCGACCGCGACGCCTCCCAGGCGACGCCGTCCGTGCACCTGACGAGACGAGCTCGGATCGAAGCCGAACGCGCTGCCGCCAAGCCGAGCCGTCGTCGGAACGATGCTGTCCGTCCCGCAGCGACCGCGTCGAACGGGTCGACCTCGCAGGACTCCGGTCCGGTGACCCCGCCGGCTCCCTCGTCCCCGGTGCTCCCCGCCTCGAGTGCGGCACCCCGCACCCCGCCGGCGCCGGCGTCCCCGGTGGTCGCTCCGCTGGCGGAGGCCGCCCCGGTGTCCCGTCGTGCCGCCACGGCTCCGCTCGGTGCCGTGTCCGACCGCCCGACGTCCTCGGAGCGGTCCGCCGCCCGGGAGCGCGGCGTCGGCGCGCAGCGTTCCCCCGGAGCGAAGCGTGCCGGACGTCCCGTCGGACCGAAGCGCGCCGCGAGCACGACGGCGCGTGCAGCGGTTCGGACGACGCCCGCCGCCGGTGCCCGCGTCGACCGGGCCACCCGGCACATCGCCCGCTCCACCGCGGCGACCCCGCGTCCGGGCCACGGCGCCTCGTTCCGCCGGACGGCCTCGGGCGTCACGGTCGTCGGTGCGCTCCTGTTCACCGCGGGGCTCGTCGTGTCGACCTCGCTCCCCGCGCAGGCGCTCTACGTGCCGCAGCCCGGCACCGCGACCGTCCGTGCCTCGGTGCAGGAGGTCCAGTCACTCTCCGTCGGCGACGCCGTCGAGGGCTCGGTCGACCGCGACGCCTACACGGTCTCGCAGGTGCAGCGCGTCGTCCGCCCCAAGTCCGGCGTTGCCACGAGCGGGGTCGCCGGCGCAGCGGGGGTGGCCACCGCTCCCGGCACGAGCGTCGCCGGGGACACGTCGGGCGCCATCCGCTGGCCGTTCCCGACGGCCGTGCCGATCTCCTCCGGCTTCGGCGGTCGCCAGGTCGCCGGTTGCTCGTTCTGCTCGACCTTCCACCAGGGTGTCGACTTCGCTCCCGGGGCCGGCACGCCGATCGGCGTCGTCGCGGACGGCACCGTCATCAAGGTCCAGGCGAACGACGGTGCGTTCGGCAACGACGTGTGGGTCGAGCACGACGTCGCCGGCAAGAAGTTCGTCAGCGTCTACGGACACATGCTCGACAACTCGTTCGAGGTCGTCCAGGGCCAGCAGGTGAAGGTCGGGGACATCCTCGGTCTCGTCGGCAGCACGGGCAACTCGACGGGCCCGCACCTGCACCTCGAGATCCGCATCGACGGCGTCCCCGTGGACCCGCTGGCGTGGCTCGAGGCCAACGCGGAGTAGTCCGCACGGACGCCGTCCGCACGCACGACGTGCACGCGGTCGGTGTCCACGAGGACGGCGCGCCCGGGCGTCACGGTCGGTTCCAGACCAGCGCCGGGGGTCTGCTATCCTCGTGTGGTGCCGCTCGCGGTACTCGCCCCGATAGCTCAGTGGTAGAGCACTTCCATGGTAAGGAAGGGGTCGTCAGTTCAATCCTGACTCGGGGCTCCGACTCGCAGTGTGATCACTCCCGCAGTGCTGATCACCGCGGATCCCTGGCGGGGTAGCTCAGTTGGTTAGAGCACACGGCTCATAATCGTGGTGTCGCGGGTTCAAGTCCCGCCCTCGCTACCAGTGGTACCGGCACGGTCGGTACCGTGCAGAACGATCGCAACGACGGAAAGCCCGGCGCACCAGCGCCGGGCTTTCGTCGTTGCCGGCGGTCCGACCCCAGGTCGCGCCGGCGCGTCGCCGCTCAGTGGTCGCGGACCGTGATGCCGGAGGTGTCCAGCCGGTCCGTCCGGTGCACCAGGACCCCGCCGTCGTGCAGGCTCGCCTCGACCAGGGCGGCCGTCCGGTGCCAGGCTGCGTGGCGACGTCGGGCGCCGATCGGTCCGCCGGCCACCGCGGCGCCGTGGTCGGCGTGCCGCAGCGTCAGCACGGCGTGCCCCGGGGTCGACGACAGCGCGAGCTCGTACCGGCGGTACTGCCGCGCGGGGTGCACGAGGGCGCCGAGGAGCGCGGTGAGGACACGGTCGCCGCTCGACACGACGAGTCGGTCGCCCCCGTGGGTGACACGATGGCCGTCGGCGCGCAGGGCCGTCCCGACGAGTTCGACGGCGGTGCCCCGGTCGTCCTCGCGCACCGCGTACTCGGTCGTCGTCTCCATGGCCACTCCCGCCGGACCCGCCCGGCCGCCCCCCGACCGGTGTCGCCAGCATAACCGATGCAAACTCATCTAAGCCCCGTGTCCGAGCGGCTCGGTAGACTGCCGTGGTGTCAGTGAACCCCGAGCTCGTCGGCAGGACGTTCCCGCCGGCCCCGCCGTACCTGGTCGGTCGTGAGAAGGTGCGTGAGTTCTCCCGTGCCGTCTTCGCGACGAACCCGATCCACTCCGACCCCGAGGCCGCCCGTGCTGCGGGTCACGCCGACGTGGTCGCGCCGGCGACCTTCGCGGTCGTCGTGCAGGAGGCCACGCTCGCACAGCTCCTCGCCGAGCCGGACGGTGGCATCGACTTCTCCCGTGTCGTGCACGGTGCGCAGGAGTTCGCCTACGAGCGTCCGATCGTCGCCGGGGACGAGCTCACCGCCACACTGCGGGTGACGAGCGTGAAGACCCTCGGCGGCAACGCCATGGTCACCGCCGAGTCCGCGGTCGTCGACGCGGACGGCGCGCCCGTCGTCACCGCCACGTCCACCCTGGTCGTCCGAGGAGATGACGCATGACCGACACCACGTCCGGGCTCGAGGTCGGTGCGGTCGTCGCCGAGCGGCAGGTCCACCTCACCCGCGACTCGCTCGTCCGCTACGCCGGGGCCTCGGGGGACTTCAACCCCATCCACTACCGGGACGACGTCGCGGCGGAGGTCGGCCTCCCCGGTGTCCTGGCGCACGGCATGCTGACCATGGGCCTCGCGGTCCAGCCGGTGTCCGAGTGGCTCGGTGACCGCGGCTGGGTCGCCTCCTACGGCGTCCGTTTCACCCGCCCCGTCGTCGTCGACCCGCGGGACGGTGCCGACGTCGGCGTCGTCGCGAAGGTCGGCACGCTCGACGAGCAGGGCCGCCCCCGCCGCATCGACCTCACCGTGACCGCCGCCGGGCAGACCGTGCTCGGCAAGGCGCAGGTCACGGTGGCGTTCCACTGACCGTGGCGGAGACGACGCTCGCCGAGCTCACCACCCTGCGCGTCGGCGGTCCCGCCGGCCGCCTGCTCGTCGCCGAGACCACCGAGAACCTCGTCGCGCACGTGGTCGACGCCTGGTCGGACGACGACTGGCTCGTGGTCGGCGGCGGCAGCAACCTGCTCGTGGCCGACGGGGGCTTCCCCGGGACCGTCGTGGTGGTCCGCACGCGGGGCGTCACGCACGAGGCGGACGAGGACGGCGTCACCGTGCGCGTGGCGGCGGGGGAGCCGTGGGACGAGTTCGTCGCCACCACCGTGGCGCGCGGGTGGACCGGACTGGAGGCCCTGAGCGGCATCCCGGGCACGGTCGGCGCGTCCCCCGTGCAGAACATCGGTGCTTACGGGGTCGAGCTGTCCGACGTGCTCACCGCGGTCGAGTTCCTCGACGCCGAGACCGGCGAGCGGTCCTGGGTCCCGGCGGCCGAGCTCGCGCTCGGCTACCGCACGAGCACGCTCAAGCACGGGCGGCGCGGCGCCGTCCTGACGGTCGAGTTCCGGCTCGGGACCGCGACCGCGGACGGTGTGCCGGTGCGCTACGCGCAGCTCGCCGGGTCGCTCGGTGTCGAGCTCGGCACCCGGGTCGCGCCGGCCGACGTCCGGGCCGAGGTCCTCCGTCTGCGCTCCTCGAAGGGCATGGTCCTCGACGACGCCGACCCGGACACCTGGAGCGCCGGGTCGTTCTTCACGAACCCGATCGTCTCGCGGGGCTTCGCCGAGACCATGCCGCTCGACGCGCCGCGGTGGCCCGCCGGGGACGACGTGAAGCTCAGTGCCGCGTGGCTCATCGAACACGCCGGCGTGCACCGCGGCTACGGCGTGCCGGGCTCCTCCGCGGCGATCTCCACGAAGCACACGCTCGCCCTGACGAACCGCGGGGGAGCGACGGCTGCCCAGGTCGCCGAGCTCGCCCGCTACGTGCAGGTGACCGTGGCGAACCGCTTCGGCGTCACCCTGGTGCCGGAGCCGGTCGTCGTCGGGGACCTGCTCGACTGAACGAGCGCGTCCCCGACGGTCAGCCGAAGAGCCGGGCCAGGCGCGCCACGCCCTCGGCGATGTCGTCGTCGCCGAGGGCGTAGGACAGGCGGAGGTACCCGGACGGACCGAACGCCTCGCCGGGGACGACCGCGACCTCGGCGTGCTCGAGGACGAGATCGGCCAGCTCGAGCGTGGTCGTCGGCGTCGAACCGGCCCACTCACGACCGAGCAGTGCCGTGACGTCGGGGTAGACGTAGAAGGCGCCCTCCGGCTCCGGCGTCACGAACCCGGGGATGGCGTTGAGCCCGGCGACGATGGCCTTCCGGCGGCGGTCGAAGGCGTCGCGCATGGCGGTGACCGGCTCCTGCGGCCCGGTGAGCGCCGCGATCGCCGCACGCTGCGAGACGTTCGACACGTTCGAGGACAGGTGCGACTGCAGGTTCGACGCGGCCTTCACGGCGTCGGCCGGGCCGATCATCCAGCCGACCCGCCAGCCGGTCATGGCGTAGGTCTTGGCGACGCCGTTCACCAGGATCGTGGTGTCCGCGAGCGCGGGCACCTGCTCGAGGACGCCGGAGAACCGGATGCCGTCGTAGACCAGGTCCTGGTAGATCTCGTCGCTGATCACCCAGATCCCGTGCTCGAGCGCCCATTCGCCGATGGCGCGGGTCTGCTCGGCGGAGTACACCGCGCCGGTCGGGTTCGAGGGGGAGCAGAACAGCAGGGCCTTCGTCCGCGGGGTGCGCGCGGCCTCGAGCTGCTCGACGGTCACGAGGTAGCCCTGGTCGCTGCCGGCGAAGACGTCGACGGGCACACCACCGGCGAGACGGACCGCTTCGGGGTAGGTGGTCCAGTACGGCGCGGGGAGGAGGACCTCGTCGCCCTCGTCCACGACGGTCTGGAACGCCTGGTACACCGCCTGCTTGCCGCCGTTCGTGACGATCACCTGGGCGGGGTCGACCGTGACGCCGGAGACGCGGGCCGTCTTGTCGGCGATCACACGCTTGAGTTCCGGGAGGCCCGTCGCCGGTGTGTAGCGGTGGTTCGCCGGGTCCTGTGCCGCCGCGACGGCCGCGTCGACCACGTGCTGCGGGGTCGCGAAGTCCGGCTCACCGGCAGCGAAGGAGATGACCGGACGGCCGGCGGCCTTGAGCGCCTTGGCCTTGGAGTCGACCTTCAGCGTCGCCGACTCCGCGATGGCGGCGATCCGCGACGCGATGCGCGGCCGATCGGTGGTCGGGGCCGCGTCGGTGGTCGGGCGGTCGGTGGGCTGCGGGTTGACGGCGTCGGTGCTCACGGGGCCAGCCTAGCGACGCGCCGCGCCGGAGCACCCGCCAAGTGGACACCGTCGCCGCGACTCCCGTACACTGTCCTGCGGCGGTCGAAGTCCGCCGGATCATGCGCTCCGTCGCAGATCCGGAGGCCCCTCCCGGGTCGACGGACTCGCCACCAGGAACATCCGGCACCCCCAGGGGTGGGTCGTTCCGAAGGGCGGTGGCTCAATTGGTAGAGCAGCGGTCTCCAAAACCGCAGGTTGCAGGTTCAAGTCCTGTCCGCCCTGCACATCGGGAAGGGTAGAAGTGGCGAGCAAAGAAGTGGAGACGACGGACGACGTCGTCGCCCAGGCGAAGGTCGATCGCGCTCAGCGGCGCGGTCCGTTCGCCGCGATCGCGCTGTTCATCCGCCAGGTCTTCGGCGAGCTGCGCAAGGTCGTCACCCCGACCCGCAAGGAACTCTTCAGCTACACGGGCGTCGTGCTCGTGTTCGTCGTCGTCATGATGATCCTCGTGTCGGTCCTCGACTTCGTGTTCGGTCTCGGCGTCGGCTACGTGTTCGGCAACGGCCCCACGGCCTGACCCAGCCGGCATGAACCCCGGCGCACCGCATCCCCGGCGCGCCCGGACTGACCGCAGGTCCGACCGTTCCGGTCCTCCTCGGGGTACGGTCTCCCGGAGACGGCGACCCGTTCCCCGCCCGGAACGCGAGTGCCAACCCGATCCGCACCATCGAACGGAAAGAACCGACTGTGTCTGACTACTCCCGCGACGACATCGACCTCGCGACCGCTGCCGAGCAGTCTTCCGAGGTCGAGGAGAACCAGGAAGGCGACGTCGAGACGAGCGAGCTCCGTTCGACGGACTCCGCCGAGGAGCGCGCGATCTCCGTCGACGACGAGGACGACGAGTCCCTCGGCCTGAGCGACGCGCCGGACGACGGCACCGTCGCCGCCGAGCTCGACGAGACGCTGGGCGCCCTGGCCGAGGCCCGCGACCCCGAGGCCGACGCGGTGGTCGACGACGCGCTCGAGATCGACACCGCCGACGAGGCAGAGGCCGCCGTCGAGGCCGTCGAGGACGAGGAAGAGTCCGAGCTCGAGGACGAGACCGCTGCGGAGGCGAACGCCACGATCGCGGCCGAGGAAGCCGCCGACGCGCTCGAGGACGACGCGGACGCCGAGCCGGTCGAGGCCGACCCGTACGACGCCTTCAAGGCCGAGCTCCGGATGAAGCCGGGCAAGTGGTACGTCATCCACTCCTACGCGGGCTTCGAGCGCCGCGTGAAGGCGAACATCGAGAACCGCATGGTCTCGATGTCGATGGAGGACTACATCTACCAGGCCGAGGTCCCGATGGAGGACGTCGTCGAGATCAAGAACGGGCAGCGCAAGCTGGTCACCCGCGTCCGGATCCCCGGCTACGTGCTCGTCCGCATGGACCTCAACGAGGACTCGTGGTCCGTCGTCCGGCACACCCCGGGTGTCACCGGCTTCGTGGGGAACGCCCACAACCCGACGCCGCTCCGTTTCGACGAGGCGTTCGGCATGCTGAAGTCCCTGGTGCAGGTCGCCGAGGCCGCTCCGACCAAGGGCGGCTCGAAGTCCGGCGGAGCCGCGCAGGCCCAGCCGCAGGCCGAGGTCGACTTCGAGGTCGGCGAGACCATCACCATCAAGGAAGGCTCGTTCGCGGGCCTGCCGGGTTCGATCTCCGAGATCAAGCCGGAGAGCGGCAAGCTCACCGTCCTCGTCTCGCTGTTCGAGCGCGAGACCCCGGTCGAGCTCAGCTTCGACCAGGTCACGAAGCTCTAGTACTGGCGAACGTCCAGTACACTGTCTGAGTTTGGGTCCGCGCGCCTCGTGCGCTGCGGATCCGTGACCGCGATCCGGATCCGCCGGAGACGCGGGAGAGTGCACGGGTCCCCGTGCGTTCGAATCCAGGAGGAAACGGAACATGGCACCGAAGAAGAAGGTCACGGGCCTGATCAAGCTGCAGATCAACGCGGGCGCCGCCAACCCGGCACCGCCGATCGGTCCGGCGCTCGGTCAGCACGGCGTGAACATCATGGAGTTCTGCAAGGCGTACAACGCCCAGACCGAGTCGCAGCGCGGCAACGTCATCCCGGTGGAGATCACCGTCTACGAGGACCGTTCGTTCACGTTCATCCTCAAGACCCCGCCGGCCGCCGAGCTCATCAAGAAGGCAGCGGGTGTGAACAAGGGTTCCGCGACGCCGCACACGGTGAAGGCCGGACGCATCACGGCGGACCAGATCCGTCAGATCGCCGAGACCAAGCAGGCCGACCTGAACGCCAACGACATCGAGCAGGCGACGAAGATCATCGCCGGTACCGCTCGTTCGATGGGCATCACGGTCGAGGCCTGAGCCTCACCCCACACACCCCAGTACTCACCGTGGGAGAGCCGCGCCGGCTCGCCAACCACGTATCTCGCAAGGAGACCACCATGGCGAAGAAGTCCAAGGCGTACCGCGCCGCGGCCGCGAAGATCGAGGCCGACAAGTTCTACACCCCGACCGAGGCAGTCGCCCTCGCGAAGGAGACCGGCTCGGCGAAGACCGACTCCACCGTCGAGGTCGCGCTGAAGCTCGGCGTCGACCCCCGCAAGGCGGACCAGATGGTGCGCGGCACCGTCATCCTCCCGCACGGCACCGGCAAGACCGCCCGCGTCATCGTCTTCGCGACGGGTGCAGCCGCTGAGGCCGCCATCGCCGCCGGCGCCGACGAGGTCGGTGGCGACGAGCTCATCGCGAAGGTCGCCGAGGGCTACACCTCGTTCGACTCCGCGGTCTCGACCCCGGAGCTCATGGGCAAGGTCGGTCGTCTCGGCAAGGTCCTCGGCCCGCGCGGTCTCATGCCGAACCCGAAGACCGGCACCGTGACGCCGAACGTGGCCCAGGCCGTGAACGACATCAAGGGCGGCAAGATCGAGTTCCGCGTCGACAAGCACGCGAACGTGCACTTCGTCGTCGGCAAGGCCTCGTTCACCCCGGAGCAGCTCGACGAGAACATCACCGCCGCGCTCGACGAGGTCGTCCGCCTCAAGCCGAGCGCTGCCAAGGGCCGCTACATCATGAAGGGCGCCGTCTCGACGACCTTCGGCCCGGGCATCCCGCTGGACGTCAACGTCCTGGCCTGATCCACGGCTCCACACGAACGGCCCGCACCGGAAGGTGCGGGCCGTTCGTCGTTCCGCACGCCCTCGGCGTCCCCGCTACCGTTGTGGGGTGCGGACCTTCGTGAACAGCCTGCGACTCGTGGTCGCCGTCGTCGCCGTCGCCGCGGTGGTGACGGACCTGCAGGGGGCGCTGCGCGACGACTTCGTGTTCTGGGACTTCTTCGGGTACTTCACGAACCAGTCGAACCTGCTCGTCGCGGTGGTGTGGACGCTGACCGTCGTGGCGGCGTTCGGCGACCGTCCGACCGGCCGTCGACTCGACCTGTTCCGCGGTGCGGCCACGGTGTACATCGCAACGACCGGGCTCGTCTACAACACGCTCCTGGCAGAGGTCGGTCAACCGCTGGGGGCGTCCTGGTCGAACGACGTCGTGCACCGCTGGGTGCCGCTGATCGTGGTGCTCGACTGGGTGCTGTTCTCGGACCGGAGTCGGCTGCTGTTCCGGGACGTGTGGTGGTTCCTCGTCTACCCGGCGGTCTGGCTCGTGGTCGTCGTCACACGCGGCGCCACCGACGGTTGGGTGCCGTACCCGTTCCTCGACCCCGCATCCGGCTACGGGGCCGTGGCGCTGTACTGCCTCGGCGTGGCCGTGTTCATCGGGCTGATGGGACTCGGCGTCGTGGCGCTGAGTCGGCTCCGGGTGGTGCGGGTCAGCGAGCGTCCCGCAGGCGGTCGAGCACGAGGTCGGCGAGCACGATGAGCCCGCGGATCGCGTCGTCGTCGCGGTCGATCCAACGGCACTCCGGCTCGTCGGCGACCGGCACGAAGTCGTCGTGCGTCTCCCAGACGAACAGCGTGCGGTCCGCGCCGAGCACGTACTGCTGCCACCAGACCTGTCGCATGTAGTGCCGTGGGACGCGCTTCCAGCCGGACGAGGTCGTCTTGATCTCGGCGAGGAGGAGCCGGCCGTCACGGTCCTGTCCGACACCGTCGGGCGTCGCCAGGTGCGCTCGGTTCGTGGCGGCGTGGAACAGGTGGGCCGACGGCAGGATCCCGTGCGTGGCGGCCACCCACGAGGCGATGATGGGCTCCCGCTCCTTGCCGTGCTCGGTGTAGACGTTGCCGGCGAACCGGGAGCCGTAGCGCTTGTCCGCGACGACGGCGTCGACGGCGCGGAGCGAGGCGAGGCGTGCGACGTCGGTGGCGGTGATCCCCATCGCCCGCGCGCGGAGCCAGGCGACCCGGTCCGACGAATGCGCGACGATGCGCTCGGTGTGCCCGCGCAGGGACGTGAACGCGTTGCGGCTCGGCCGTGCCGGCGCGGACGGTGACGTGCCGGAGCCGGGCTGGGCCTCCCACCCGTCATCCAGGTCGCCCCACAGGGTGGGCTGCACGATCGTCACCGGATGATTGTCCACCCGACCACCGGCACCGGCGAAACCGGCGCGCGGCCGATCCGGCGCGCTGGCAGGTCACCGCGCTCAGGAAACGAGCTGCCGCCCCTCGGACAGGGTGACCAGTTCGTCCACGCCGGCGGGGGAGAGGGCGTACGCGATGGCCAGGGCTGCCGCGCCCTGCAGCGCGGCGATCGAGCCGGCGCGGGACTGCGCGATGACGAGGTGTTCGGTGGCGAGCGGCATCGACCGGGAGTACACGACCTCCCGGACACCCGCGAGCAGGTGCTCTCCGGCCTGCGTGATCGAGCCACCGAGCGCGATGACCGACGGGTTGATGAGCGAGACGCACGTGGCGAGCACCTCCCCGATGTCGCGGCCGGCCTGCCGGACGGCACCGATCGCGTCGATGTCCGAACGGCCCACGAGGTCGATGACGTCCGCGCTGGTGTGCACGTCGTGTCCCTTGGCGCGGAGGGCCCTGGCGATCGCCGGGCCGGAGGCGACGGCCTCCAGACACCCGGTGTTGCCGCAGTGGCACGGCACGTCCCCGGCGCGCGAGACCCGGACGTGCCCGATGTCCCCGGCGGTGCCCTCGGCGCCGCGTTGCAACCGTCCCTCGGACACGATGCCCGAGCCGATGCCGGTGGCGACCTTCACGAACAGCAGGTGGTCGAGGTCCGGCCAGCCGTGCGCCCGCTCGCCGAGTGCGGCGATGTTCACGTCGTTGTCGACGAGCACGTGCGCGCGGACGTGCTGCCGGAGCCAACCGGGCACGTCGAAGCCGTCCCAGCCCGGCATGATCGGCGGGTTCGCAGGACGACCGGTGGAGAACTCGACGGGACCCGGCAGGCCGATGCCGATCGCGATGACGTCGTCGCGTGCCCGGCCGACCGAGTCGAGGAGCTCGTCGACGACGCCGATCAGCCACTCGAGCGTCGGAACGGGTCCGGCCGCGATGTCGATGCTCGCGTCACGCGTCGCGAGCGGGGTGCCGACGAGGTCCGTCACCGCGACCCGGCCGTGCGAGGCGCCGAGGTCGGCCGCGACGACGAGCCGCGCGGCGGGACGGAGGGCGATCTGGGCGGGTGGACGACCGCCCGTGGACGCCGCGGTGTCGACCGCCCCGACGAGTCCGACGTCGGCGAGGGCGTCGAGCCGCACGCCGATGGTCGAGCGGGCCATCCCCGTCAGGGCGGCGAGCTCGCCACGGGTCCGCGGCACACCGTCACGCAGGATCTGGAAGAGCTCACTCGTCCCGACCGGCGGCGACGTTGCCGTCCGAGTCATGTCGACCATGTCCGGAGTGAACCACACATCCTCCGAGCCACGCAACGAAGGTCGTCGAACTCGTTCGAACTTCTGCTTGACCGCCGACAGAAGCACCCATAGTGTGACGATCGGTCAGTGACGACCACGTCTCGATGAGGAGAACACACGGTGACCCAACCGCTCTCGGTCCAGCTGTACACAGTGCGTGACGCGCTGTCGGCGGACCTCCCCGGAACCCTGGCGACGATCGCCGACATCGGTTTCACGAACGTCGAACTCTTCGGCTTCGTCGACCGTGCGGACGAGTACGCGGCCGCCCTGCAGCAGGCCGGCCTGGTCGCGCCGAGCGGGCACGCACGTCTCCTGGACGCCGACGAGCAGGACCTCGAGCGCATCCTCGCCGCGAGCGTCACGGTCGGCCTCGGCACGCTCATCGACCCGCACGTGGACGAGGCCCGCTGGACCACCCGCGAGGACGTCGAGGCGATCGCCCGCCAGTTCAACGAACTGGTCCCGCGCGCCGCCGACCGTGGCCTCGTGCTCGGCTACCACAACCACGCCTTCGAGTTCTCGAACCGCATCGACGGCACGAGCGCCTTCGAGGTCTTCGCCGGCGCCCTCGCCGACGACGTCGTCCTCGAGCTCGACACCTACTGGGCGAAGGTCGGCGGGGACGACCCGGTGGCCGTCCTCGGGCGGCTCGGCGACCAGGTCCGCTTCCTGCACGTCAAGGACGGCGACGGCTCGCACGACGACAAGCAGCAGGTCGCCGTCGGCAACGGCGTCATGCCGGTCCGGGACATCATCGCGGCCGCGCCCCAGGCGCAGCAGGTCATCGAGCTCGACGACCACGACGGCGACGTCGTGCAGGCCGTCCGCGACTCGTACGCCTTCCTCGCCGGAGCGGACGCATGAGCGCCGCGGGCCGCGTGGGCGTCGGCGTCATCGGCGCCGGGGTCATCTCCGACCAGTACCTGTCGAACCTCACCGTCTTCCCCGACGTCGAGGTGCTGTTCATCGCCGACATCGACCTGCCCCGGGCGGCCTCGCAGGCCGAGAAGTGGGGCGTCGCCGGATCGGGCACCGTCGAGGAGCTCCTGGCGATCGACGACATCGAGATCGTCGTGAACCTCACGATCCCCGCGGCGCACGTCGAGGTGGCGCTGCAGGCGCTCCGCGCCGGCAAGCACGTCTGGGGCGAGAAGCCCTACGCGCTCGACCGGCAGAGCGCGACGGAGCTGCGCGACGCCGCGGTCGCGGCCGGCCGCACCGTGTCGGTCGCGCCGGACACGTTCCTGGGGGCGGGCCTCCAGACCGCACTCCGCACGATCCGCGACGGTCGCATCGGCACGCCGCTGAACGGGCTGACCCTCTTCCAGAGCCCCGGCCCGGAGTCCTGGCACCCGAGCCCCGAGTTCCTCTTCGCATACGGCGCCGGCCCGCTCTTCGACATCGGTCCGTACTACATCACGACGCTCGTGCAGGCGTTCGGACCCGTCGCGAAGGTCACCGCCACCGCGTCCAGGTCCCGCGCCACCCGCACGATCGGCTCCGGGCCGAAGGCGGGCACCGAGTTCCCCGTCGAGGTCCCGACGAACCACTCCGCGCTCATCCAGTTCGAGAACGGCGGGAGCGCGCAGAGCGTGTTCTCGTTCGAGTCCGACCGCGGCCGCACCGGCTTCGTCGAGATCGCGGGGGAGACCGGCACCGTCGTGTTCCCCGACCCGAACGAGTTCGACGGCGACACGAAGCTGTACGCGCTCGGCGCCGAGGAACCCGAGACGATCCCGGCCGTCGGGTCCACCTACTCGCGGGGGACGGGCGTGGTCGACCTGGCCCGCTCCCTCCGTGCCGGCGAAGGGAACCGGGTCCCCGGCGCCCTCGCCTTCCACGTCCTCGACGTGATGGTCTCCATCGCCGAGGCCGCCGAACGTGGTGAGACCGTGCTCGTCGAGAGCACCGTCGAACCCTCCCCGACCCTCCCCGAGGGCTGGGACCCCGCGGAGCAGACCCTGGTCTGACCAGCCTGCCCCACCCTCCACAGCAGCACCCAGCACGATCCAGCACCACCCAGCACGATCCAGCACCACTTCCTGCACCATCTCAACGACGAGAAAGTAGAGAGTCATGCGCACTGCCATCCGCGCACTGGCCATCACCGCGGCCGCGGCACTCACCGTGTCGGGCCTCGCCGCCTGCTCCTCCGGGTCCTCCGGCGCATCGGGCGACTCGAAGACGCTCACCTACTGGGCGTCGAACCAGGGCACCTCCCTCGAGAACGACAAGGAGGTGCTGACCCCCGTCCTCAAGAAGTTCACCGACGAGACCGGGATCAAGGTCGACCTCCAGGTCATCGGGTGGAACGACCTGCAGACGAAGATCCAGACCGCCGTCACCTCGGGCCAGGGCCCGGACGTCGTCAACATCGGCAACACGTGGGCGACTTCGCTCCAGGCCACCGGCGCTTTCCAGGAGTTCGGTGACGCGGAGATGAAGGCCATCGGCGGTGCCGACAAGTTCGGCAAGGTCGCGCTCTCGACCGGTGGCGCACCGGGTCAGACCGTCACGAGCGTCCCGCTCTACGGCCTCGCGTACGGCCTGTTCTACAACAAGCAGATGCTGGCCGACGCCGGCGTCGAGCCGCCCACCAACTGGGAGGACCTCGTCTCGGCCGCCGAGAAGCTGACGACCGACGGCAAGTACGGCTTCAGCCTCGCCGGTGGGTCCTACACCGAGAACGCGCACTTCGCGTTCATCAACTCGGCGCAGAACGGCGGCGAGTGGTTCGACAAGGACGGCAAGCCGACCTTCACGTCGAAGGAGAACGTCGAGGGCATCAAGCGCTACCTCGACCTCATGCAGGACAGCAAGGCGGCCAACCCGTCGAACGCGCAGTACGACAACGCGAACCAGTCGGTCGCGGACTTCGCGAACAAGAAGGCCGCGATGATCCTCAACCAGAACAACGCGAACACCACGATCGAGTCGCTCGGCATGAAGTCCGACGAGTTCGGCGTCGTGCCGCTCCCGGCGCCGACCGGTGGCGAGGACATCGCCAGCTTCCCGGCCGGCATCAACCTGTCGATCTTCAAGAACACCGACAACAAGGACGGCGCGCTGAAGTTCGTCAAGTACATGACGAGCATGGACACGCAGACGACGCTGGACAAGCCGTACTCGGCCCTGCCGGTGCTCGCCGAAGCTGCTGACTCCGTCTCGGACGAGCAGACGAAGACGTTCCTCGACATCTACAACAACAAGGCGAAGCCGCTCCCGCTGGTCCCCGCCGAGGACCAGTTCGAGTCCACGGTCGGCAAGGCGATGAACGAGATGTTCGCCAAGATCGCCACGGGTTCGACGGTGTCCGAGAAGGACATCGAGGACGCCCTGCAGACGGCCCAGGACCAGGTCTCCCAGGCCGCAGGTTGACCTGACGGGAGGCCCGGACGCGTCCGACAGGTCGCGTCCGGGCCTCCCGCCCCCCTCCTCGAACCCTCCCACCCAGCCGGAAGGCCTGCCCATGTCCACGACGGTCCTGCCAGACTCCGAGGCCATCGACCTGACGCACACCAAGGCGCCGACCCTCTCGGGTCCGTCGCCCCGCGGGAAGCGTGGCGTCACGTGGCTCCCGTACGCGCTCGTCGGTCCCGCGATCCTCTTCGAGCTGCTCATCCACATCGTGCCGATGCTCGTCGGCATCTGGATCAGCTTCGTGCAGCTCACCAAGTACTTCATCGCGAACTGGGGTGCCGCCCCGTTCGCCGGCCTGCGCAACTACTCCGTCGCGGTGGACTTCGACCAGGCCATCGGGCGCGGACTGCTCAGCTCGTTCCTCATCACCTGCGCGTTCACGATCCTGGTCGTCGGCCTGTCCTGGGGCTTCGGCATGGCCGCCGCGGTCGCACTGCAGAAGCCGTTCGCCGGCCGCGGGCTCTTCCGCACGCTGTTCCTCATCCCCTACGCCCTGCCGATGTACGCGGGCGTCATCACGTGGAAGTTCATGTTCCAGCGTGACTCCGGTGCCATCAACCACGTCCTGGTGGACCAGCTGCACCTGTTCGGCAGCGGTGCCCCGTTCTGGCTCATCGGCAACAACGCTTTCGTGGCCGTGGTCGTCGTGGCCATCTGGAAGACCTGGCCCTTCGCGTTCCTCATGCTCATGGCGGGCCTGCAGTCCGTCCCGGCCGACGTGTACGAGGCCGCCTCGGTCGACGGTGCGAAGCCGTTCCGACAGTGGCGCTCGATCACCCTGCCGATGGTCCGCCCGGTCAACGTCACCCTCGTGCTCGTGATGTTCCTCTGGACGTTCAACGACTTCAACACGCCGTTCGTGCTGTTCGGGTCGACCGCGCAGCCCCCGGCCGCGGACCTGCTGAGCTTCCACATCTACAACGCCTCGTTCATCACCTGGAACTTCGGGTCCGGCGCCGCGATGAGCGTGCTGCTGCTCCTCTTCCTGCTCGTCGTCACGGGCATCTACCTGGCCGTCACCAACCGGAGGTCCGTCCGTGCGTGAAACAGTGGGCGCAAAGTCTTTCAAGATCATCGTCATCGCGCTGCTCACCGTCTTCACGGTGGTGCCGCTCTACGTGATGGTCACGACCGCGATCAAGCCGCTCGGCGACGTGCAGGACGACTTCACCTGGATCCCGTCGAACATCACCATCCAGCCGTTCATCGACATGTGGTCGACGGTCCCACTGGCGCGGTACTTCGTGAACTCCCTCGTGGTGTGCACGGTCGCCACGGTGTTCTCGCTCATCATCGCGACGTTCGCCGCCTACGCGGTCTCGCGCTGGAACTTCAAGGGCAAGAGCGCCTTCACCACGACGGTGCTGTCGACCCAGATGTTCCCCGGCGTCCTGTTCCTGCTCCCGCTGTTCCTGATCTTCACGAACCTCGGCAACTCGCTCGGCATCCAGCTCGTCGGCAGCTGGCTCGGGCTCATCATCACGTACCTGACGTTCACGCTCCCGTTCTCGATCTGGATGCTCGCGGGCTACTTCGAGACGATCCCGCGCGAGCTCGACGAGGCCGCGATGGTCGACGGGTCCGGCCCGATGGGTGCCCTGTTCCGGATCATCCTGCCGTCGGCCCGCCCGGGTCTCGTCGCGGTCGGGATCTACTCCTTCATGACCGCGTGGGGCGAGGTGCTCTTCGCCTCGGTCATGACGAACGGCCTCGGGTCGACGCTCGCCGTCGGTCTGCAGCAGTACTCGACGCAGACGAACGTGTACTGGAACCAGATCATGGCGGCCTCGCTCGTCGTGTCGATCCCGGTCGTGATCGCGTTCCTCGTGGTCCAGCGCCAGTTCGTCGCCGGCCTGACCGCCGGCGCGGTGAAGTAGCCGCGACCCCCTGACGGGAGGTGCCGTGTGGGTCTGCCCGCACCGCACCTCCCGTCCGTGTTGCCCGACGAGACGACAGGATGGACGCATGACGGAGACCCGCGGGCGGCAGCTGCTGCCCGGACAGACCAGCCGCGTGCACGTGTACGACGTCGAGGGTCGGAGCGCCCGCCTCGTCTTCGAGTCCCGTTCCGTGCTCGTCGAGGCGCCGAACGTCCTCGACGCGGACACCCTCGTGCTGAACGGCGACGGCGACCTGTGGCTCCTGCCGGTGCCGCCGCCCGGGACGGTGCTCGACGAGACCGCACTCGTGCCGGTGCCGATGGACGGCGTGCCGGAGATCAACAACGACCACGTGCTCGATCCGTCGGGGGAGTCGGTCGTGGTGAGCGCCCGCGACGGTGAGCTGTACCGCGTGCCGCTGCCGGCCGGCGGTCCCGGGTCCCGCATCACCGACACGGCCGCGGCCCTGCCCGTGGTGCGGAAGTACTACCTGCACGGCATCGCTCCCGACGGTTCCGCCCTGGCGGCGATCGTGGGCGAACGGACCGAGGCCGGCGTGTGGACGACGGACGTCGCCGTCGTCGACCCGGGTACCGGAGCGACGACGTTCGTGACCCGCGACGAGCACCCCGACGACGGCTGCGCCTGGACGCCCGACGGCGGCACGCTCCTGTTCAACACCGAGCGGTTCACGCCCGGCACCGCACAGATCGCGGCGCTCCGGACCGGACCGGACGGAGCCGGATCGACCGGCCCCGTGCCGATCACCGGCGACGAGCGGGTGAACTGGTTCCCGCACGTCTCCCCGGACGGCGCGCACCTGCTCTACCTGTCGTACGAGCCGGGCGTGCAGGGGCACCCGGCCGACCACCGCGTGGAGCTCCGACTGCTGCCCGGTGTCCTGGCCTCCGGGGCACGCATCGCGGTCCTGCCGGAGACGCTCGTGGCACTCGACGGCGGGCAGGGGACGGTCAACGTGCCGCCGTGGGCGCCGGACTCGTCGTGGTTCGCCTACTGCGACTACCCGGTCGCCGACTGAGCGCTGCCCACCGCCCGGACGCTCGGATACGCGTCACGCACCCGGCCCTGCGCGATGTGCAACCGGCGCTCCGCGCGCCGCGCCACCCCTGAGTCGTGCGTCACGATGACGACCGTCAGCCCGCGGTCCCGCCACTGCCGCTCGATGAGGCCCATGATCTCGTCGCGCGTCCCCTCGTCGAGCGCCCCGGTCGGCTCGTCCGCGAGGAGCACGCTCGGGTCCTTGACGAGCGCGCGGGCGATCGCGACCCGCTGCTGCTGCCCGCCGGAGAGCTCGGCCGGCAGGTGGTCGAGGCGCTCACCGAGGCCGACCTCGCGCAGTGCGGCGGTCGCCCGCTCGCGGACCTCGGCGCGCGAGCGGTTCGCGAGGGACCCGGCGAACGCGGTCTCCACGTTCTCGAGGGCCGTCAGCGTCGGGATGAGGTTGAAGCCCTGGAACACGAAGCCGATCTCGGTGCCCCGGACGTCCGTGAGTGCCCGGTCGCCGAGCGTCGCGAGGTCCCGGTCGCCCAGCTGCACCGACCCGGTGCTCGGCCGGTCGAGCGCGCCGAGCATCTGCAGCAGCGTCGACTTGCCGCCACCGGTCGGCCCCTGCACGGCGACGAGCTGCCCCTGCGGAATCTCGAGGTCCACCCCCGCCAGGGCGGTGACGGTCCGGTTCTTCTGGCGGTAGGTCTTCGTCACGCCCGACAGGCGGTACGCGGGCCGGGAGGCGGTGGGCACGTCGCCTGTGGCGGGTGCGCTCTCGGTGGTGGTCATGGATGCTCCTGGGGCAGTCGTCGAGGGTGCTGGTGGGGAGGTCGGGGTGCTGGGAGGTCGCGACATCAGGCGACGCTCCGCAGCGCTTCCGCCGGGCGGAGCCGGGATGCCCGCCACCCCCCGATCGCGCCGGCGAGCAGCCCGCCGAGGACCGCCAGTCCGATCGCGAGCAGGATCACCTCGACCGTGACGGGTGCGTGCAGGACGACGTCGGTGGTCGCGGCGCTCTGACCGCCGCCGCCGAACCCGCCGGCTGGAGCGCCCCCGCTCGTGCTGCTGCCCGCCGCCGCGCTCGCCGCGTTGCCCGGCATGCCGCCGCCAGCGCCGGGACCGGTCCGGCTGCTGCCGGCCGCGCTCGCCGAGACCGTCGGGGCGATCACGTTCACGACGAGGATGCCGACGAGTCCGGCTGCCGCGCCGATGACGCCGCCGATCAGGCCCTGCACGAGCGATTCGCCGGCGACCTGTCGGGTGATGCGGCCGTTCGACCAGCCGATGGCCTTGAGAGTGCCGAACTCACGCGTCCGTCGGGTGACGCCGGAGATCGTGAACAGGATCGCGATGAGGAAGGCCGCCGCCAGGACGACGATCGACAGCCACCGACCGAGGTTCGACACGAGGGTCGATGCCGTGGCGAGGGAGCCGGAGACGCTCGAGGCGAGGTCGGACTCGGTGGACACGGTCGCGCTGCTGAGCTCGTCCTGCAGCGCGGTCTTGATGGTCGCGACGTCCGAGGACGACCCGGCGGAGACGTAGATCGAGGTCACCTCGCCGTCGAGGTCGGCGAGCTCCTGCGCGGTGTCGAGCGGGACGTACGTGTTCGATCCCGTGGTCGACGCGGAACCGGTCGAGGCGACGATGCCGATGACGTCGAAGTCCTCGCCGCCGATCGAGATCGTGTCACCGACGGCCTTCGACTCGCTCGTCGCGTACGAGGAGTCGAGCACGACGACGTCCTCGCCGGCGTCCGCCGTGGTGAAGGTGCGGCCCTTCGTGGTCTCGGTGCTCGTGAGCGGGCCGACCGTGTCGCCGGACACCGGGATGCCGGTCACGGTGAACGAGTCGACGCTGAACGAGCCGCCGCCGAACCCGCCACCGCCCTGGCCACCGTCGCTCGGCGGGGCACCCTGCGCCGCGCCGCTGCTGTCGCTGCTGTCGCTCTGCTGCACCTGCCCGGAGAACGTGCTGTTCTCGAGGGTGAGCACGCCCGTCGCGGCCGCGACGCCGTCGGTGCCGGCGACCGTCTCGACATCCGCGGCGCTCAGGGTCCCGGCTCCGCGGGAGACGGCCAGGCGGGACTGGGACAGGTCCGTCGAGCCGCTGTCGTCGGTGGACCCGCCGTCTGACGAGTTCCCGTTCGAGGCGTCACCGCCGAAGTCGAACGACGGCCGTCCGGTGCTGCTCGACGGAGTCTCGGTCTTCGTGACGGTGATGTCGGTGCCGACGCCGTACACGGACTGCAGCACGCTGGACTGGGCGGACTGCACGCCGCTCGCGATGGACGACACGATCACGACGAGCGCGATGGCCAACGCCATCCCGACCGCGATGACGACGGTCTGCTTCCTGCGGTTCGTGAGTTCGCGCCTGAGGTAGGTCAGGAACATGGTTCTCCTCGGTGGGGGTCGGCTCCGGGAACACCGGTCACGCGGATCGCGCGGCGGGGGCCGACGGGGAGAACCTAGGAAGGGGTGCCAAGGGCCTCCATTCCGTGCCCTATGAGGATCGTGAGGGGCCGAGGTTGCGTCGCCGGAGGTGTGGCGGAGCCGTTCGGCTCGGCCCCGTCCCCCGCCGACCCTCGGGTCGGTCTCCCGTTCGATCCACAGGGCGCATCGGGATGCGCCACAGGGGCTTCATAGGAAGCTCTCCATACTCAGAGACGTGACGATCTCCCAGCCCTCAGCAGCACCGCGCCTCACCCGTGCCGACGGTTCGCCCTTGCGCATCCTCGTCGTCGACGACGAAGCGAGCCTCACCGACCTGCTCTCGATGGCGCTCCGCTACGAGGGCTGGGACGTGCGGAGCGCGAACGGTGGCCAGGACGCCCTGACGAAGGCGCGCGAGTTCCGGCCCGACGCCATGGTGCTCGACGTCATGATGCCGGACCTCGACGGGCTGCAGGTGCTGAGCCGACTGCGGCAGAACAACGACGACACCCCGGTGCTGTTCCTCACCGCGAAGGACTCCGTCGAGGACCGCGTGACCGGCCTCACCGCGGGCGGGGACGACTACGTCACGAAGCCGTTCTCGCTGGAGGAGGTCGTGGCACGCCTGCGCGGGCTCATCCGGCGCTCGCAGATCTCGGTGTCCGAAGCCGGCGACTCGCGCATCGTGGTCGGCGACCTGGTCCTCGACGAGGAGTCGTACGAGGTCTCGCGCGCCGGGCGGACGATCGAGCTCACCGCGACCGAGTTCGAGCTGCTCCGGTTCCTCATGCGCAACCCCCGGCGTGTGCTGTCGAAGGCGCAGATCCTCGACCGCGTGTGGTCGTACGACTTCGGGGGCAAGTCGTCGGTCGTCGAGATCTACATCTCCTACCTGCGCAAGAAGATCGACGCCGGCGAGCAGCCGATGATCCACACCGTGCGCGGGGTGGGCTACGTCATCAAGCCGACCTCCTGACGCGGGTCCGCGCATGACCCTCCGTCGTCGGCTCGTCCTGAGCATCGTCGCGCTCGTCGTCGCCGTCAGCGCCGTGATCGGGGGCGGCAGCATCATCGCGCTGTTCTCCATCCAGCGCTCCGCCATCGACGAGCAGCTGCAGTACGCGACGAGCCGCGCCCAGCGGTCCGTCGAGCAGGAGGGGCCGAACGGTGCCGAGTTCGGGCGACCCTCGGGCCAGGCGGCCGGCACGCTGACCGTGTACGTCCTCGACGGGAACGTCGTCGTCGGCAACGTGCTCGACAACGCCGGACGGGTCGACCGGCTGCGGGCGGACGTGGTCGACCCCCTCGGCGGACTCCGGCTCGACGGACGGGCGCACACCATCGACCTCGGTGCGGACCTCGGGCGCTACCGGGTCACGGCCGCCACCGTCGGCCCGGCCGTCCTCGTCGTCGGGCTGCCGCTCGGCCCGGTCTACGAGAGCGTGTGGAAGCTGTTCGGCGTGGTGCTCGTGGTGACCGGGCTCGCCCTGCTCGCCGCGACCCTCGTCGCGACGGCCGCCGTCCGTCGCGCCCTCCGGCCGCTCGACCGCGTCGCCGAGACCGCGTCCGCCGTCGCCGAGATGCCGCTCGAGCGCAGCGACGCGCTCGTCGGTGTGCGGGTGCCCGACGCCGACCCCGCGACCGAGGTCGGCCGTGTGGGCACGGCCTTCAACCGGATGCTCGGACACATCGCGGGGGCCATGCAGGCACGTGAGCGCTCCGAGCAGAAGGTGCGGCAGTTCGTCGCCGACGCCTCGCACGAACTCCGGACGCCGCTCGCGTCCGTCCGCGGGTACGCCGAACTCACCCGGCGGATCGGCGGGGACCTGCCGCAGGACGTCGTCTACGCGATGAGCCGCATCGAGTCCGAGTCGATCCGGATGACCTCCATGGTCGAGGACCTGCTGCTGCTCGCCCGACTCGACGAGGGCCGGGAGATCCAGTTCGCGGACGTGGACCTGACCGGCCTGGTGCTCGACGCGGTCAACGACGCCCACGCCGCGTCGCCGGACCACCCGATCGAGGTCGACCTGCCGGACGAGCCCGTCGAGGTCCTCGGCGACGCGGCCCGGCTGCACCAGGTGATCGTCAACCTCGTCACGAACGCCAGGACACACACGCCGGACGGCACGCGGATCACCGTGGGGATCGCTCCGGTACCGCCGGCGGACGGCGGCGGCGTCGACCTGACGGTGCGCGACGACGGGCAGGGCATCGACCCGGCCTTCCTGCCCAAGCTCTTCGAGCGGTTCGCGCGGGCGGACAGCTCGCGCTCCCGGACCGCCGGGTCGACGGGACTCGGCCTCGCGATCGTCGACGCGGTCGTGCAGGCGCACGGCGGCCGGGTGAGTGTGACGAGCGAGCCCGGGGACACGGTGTTCACGGTGCACCTGCCGGACCGGACGCGGCAGCCGGTGGGAGCACCTGCGGGTTCCGGCACGTGACCCTGGTGTGGTACGGTTCTTCTCAGCCAAAGACCGCTGGTCGTCGCTGCCGTGCTCAAGCTCGGACAGTGGCCGAAGGTCCTCGTCACGAGGCAGCCCGCGCAGGTGTTCAGAACCACTCCCACTCATCGAGCGGGAGCAGCTCCGAGCCTCTGCGCCGGAGCTTTCTTCATGTGCGGGTTGTGTTCACCACAGCCATGGGACCCGGGGCTGCCAGCAAGAACCCCAAGGAGAACCATGGCGAACAAGGAAGCTGCGGTCGCCGAGCTCACGGAGTCCTTCCGTAGCTCGAACGCCGTTCTGCTCACCGAGTACCGCGGTCTCACGGTCGCGCAGCTCAAGGAGCTCCGCAACTCGATCCGTGAGCACGCCACGTACGCCGTGGTGAAGAACACGCTGACCAAGATCGCGGCCAACGAGGCAGGCATCACGTCGTTCGACGACGAGCTCGCCGGTCCGTCCGCTCTCGCCTTCGTCCACGGTGACACCGTCGCCGTCGCGAAGTCGCTGCGTGCATTCGCCAAGGCGAACCCCGAGCTCGTGGTGAAGGGCGGTTACTTCGACGGTAACCCGCTCACCGCGACCGAGGTGGACAAGCTCGCCGACCTCGAGTCCCGTGAAGTCCTGCTCGGCAAGCTCGCCGGCGCCTTCAAGGCCTCGCTGTTCGGTGCTGCGTACCTGTTCCAGGCACCCCTCTCGCAGGCCGTCCGCACCGTGGACGCCCTCCGTGAGAAGCAGGAGTCCGCGGCCTGACCAGGCACGCGTTCCACAACCACACCACGCATCAGTAAGTAGTAGGAGAAAATCATGGCGAAGCTTTCGCAGGACGAGCTCATCGAGGCCTTCAAGGAGCTCACGCTCATCGAGCTCTCGGACTTCGTGAAGAAGTTCGAAGAGGTCTTCGAGGTCACCGCTGCTGCCCCCGTCGCGGTCGCCGCGGCCGGTGGCGCTGCTGCCCCCGCCGAGGAGGTCGAGGAGAAGACCGAGTTCGACGTCGTGCTCAAGTCGGCCGGTGACAAGAAGATCCAGGTCATCAAGGAGGTCCGTGGCCTCACGTCGCTCGGCCTGGGCGAGGCCAAGGCGCTCGTCGAGACCGCCGACGCGAAGATCCTCGAGGGTGCGAACAAGGAAGCCGCCGACAAGGCAAAGGCTGCCCTCGAGGCCGCTGGCGCCACCGTCGAGCTCGTCTGAGTCCGACCTCCTGGTCACGAAGGCCGCTGCCCCTCGGGGCGGCGGCCTTCGTCGTGTGCGCGGCGCGGCGGCGGGCGGGCGGGGCGGGCGCGGGGGCGAGCGCGGGCGCTTGGCCGCGAAACCGACAGTTCTGCGCCGACCTTCGCCCCCGATCTGTCGGTTCGGCGCCTGGGAAGCGGCATCGGACGAACTGTTGCCTCGGTGTGGAGGACCGAGACCGTCCACAGATCTGCTCGCCGTGCGATCCGCGCCTCGTGGCGAGGCCATGCTGTGCCGCGTGCACCCTGCCGATGCGATCGAACTCCTGCGGACGACGAAGGCCGATCCGTCACGGGCGCGCACGCTGCAACGAGGAGCGGCAGACGGCCACTTCGTCCGGGTGCGGCACGGAGTGTACGTCCCGGCTGCAGCCTGGGCGGCGCTCGACGGGCGGTCCCGGTACCTCGTCCGGATGCGCGCTGCCGTGCCGCTGCTCCCGATCGGGGCGGTCTTCACGCGCGACTCCGCGGCAGCCGTTCTCGGCGTGCCACGCCTGACCTCGTGGCCCGAGCACGTGCACGTGACGGTCCCGGCCCTGGACGCCGACCGTCGTCGGGTCGGACTCACCCTGCACGCCGGAAGACGGCCCGCCGAGGCCGGACGCTTCCACGGGGTACCGGTGGCGAGTCTGGCGGAGACCGTCATCGAGACGTCTCGGCGTTCGAGTCTCAGCGGAGCGGTCGTGGCGGTGGACCATGCGTTGCGGAGCGGCGTACAGCGCCGAGAACTGGAAGGACTGCTGGAGAGCGGTCCCGACTGGGGGCGCGTCCGCGTCGCGAACGCGCTCGGCGTCGCGGACGAGCGGCATGAATCGGTGGGCGAGTCCTTCTTCGCGGCTCGCTGCCACGAACTCCGAGCGCCGTACATGGAGCCGCAGGTGCAGTTCGTCCGACCGGGCGGGAAGACCTACCGCGTCGATTTCTGGATGCCGTCGCTCGGGCTGGTGCTCGAGTTCGACGGCCGTCAGAAGTACCGGGACCACGGAGCTGTGCCCGGTACTGCTGACGACGTCCTGTGGAGCGAGAAGCTGCGCGAGGACGACATCCGAGCAGATGGTGACGTCCGCGGGTTCATCCGCGTGACCTGGTGGCACCTCGTCGACCCGGAGCGATTGCGGACCCTGTTCCGCATGCACGGCGTGCCCTGCCGGTGACCTGACCAGACTTGACCGAGTTCAGGTCATGAAACCGACACTCCGCCGCGGAACTCCTGCGCTGAAGTGTCGGTTTCGCGACGACGTCCCTCTCGACCCGCCTACGCGAGCGTGCTGTGGCGGCGGCCGTAGGCCAGGTACAGCACCGCGCCGGCGACCATCCAGATGCCGAAGGCGATCCACGTGCCCGCGCCGAGCGTCACGGCGAGGAACAGGCAGAACAGCACGCCGAGCACCGGCACGACCGGGAAGAACGGCACGCGGTACGAGCGGTCGAGGTCCGGCTGCGTCCGGCGGAGCACGATCACCGAGATGTTCACGAGGGCGAAGGCGATGAGCGTCCCGATGCTCGTGGCGTCCGCGAGTTCCCCGAGCGGGACCAGCGCGGAGACGATCGTCACGACGATGCCGACGATGAGCGTGTTCGCGATCGGGGTGCCCGTCCGGGGCGACACCCGCCCGAACACCTTCGGCACGAGGCCGTCCCGAGCCATCGACAGCAGGATGCGGGTCTGTCCGTAGAGCACGGTGAGGACCACGCTCGCGATCGCGACCACGGCCCCGATCGAGAACACGAGGGCGACGACGGGCTGCCCGGTGACGTCGACGACGATGCGGACGAGCGACGCTTCGTCAGCGGAGAACGACGTCCAGGACCGAGCACCGATGGCGGCGACGGCGACCAGGATGTACAGCGCGGTGATGAGCGCGATCGACCCGATGATGGCGCGTGGCAGGTCGCGGCGGGGGTCCTTCGCCTCCTCGCCGGCGGTGGAGGCCGCGTCGAAGCCGATGTACGAGAAGAACAGCCGGGAGGCAGCCGCGCTCACCCCGGCAGCACCCATGGGCGCGAGCGGCTCGAAGTTCCCGGCGCGGAACGCCGAGAACGCGACGACGACGAAGAACACCAGGAGGGCGATCTTCACGAGCACCATGAGGGTGTTCACCCAGGCGCTCTCCTTCGCCCCGGGGAGCAGGACGAGCATCGCGATGACGACGAGCGCGGCCGCGGGCAGGTTCACGAAGCCGCCGTCGCCGGGAGGCGCGGACAGCACGGTGGGCAGGTGCAGCCCGAAGACCCGCAGCGTCTCGTCGACGTACTCGCTGGCGCCGACGGCGACCGCCGCGACCGACACCGCGTACTCGAGGACCAGACACCACCCGCAGACCCAGGCGATCCCCTCGCCCATGGTCGCGTAGGTGTAGGAGTAGCTCGACCCGGACGTCGGGACGGCGCCGGCCATCTCGGCGTAGGACAGCGCCGACAGGAGCGCCGCCACACCCGCGATCACGAACGAGATCCAGACGGCGGGTCCGGCGAGCGGGACGGCCGTCCCGAGGACGACGAGGATGCCGGTGCCGAGCGTCGCGCCGACGCTGATCATCGTGAGGTGCCAGACCCCGAGTGTCCGTCGGAGCGGCTGCCCGTCGACGCCTTCGGCGGCCTCCGCGCGGAGCTGGTCCACCGGCTTGCGCCGGAGGAGCTGGTGGGCGAGTGACGGCGCGGACGACATGGGACCTCACGGGGGCGCTTGCGGTGGACGCGACATCGTCCCACGGCCCTCGGACGGGGTCCAAACCAGACGGTCCCTCCTTCCACACGGGAGGCCCGGACCGCCTCCGTCCACAGCCCTCGGCGAACGCGTCGGGCCGGGGCCGTCCGCGGGCGTACATTCATCCGAGGACGGCGCCGGACGGCGCGGAGAGGGTGCGGATGAGTCGGATGGACGCGGTCGCCGGCGGCGGCGGGATGCGCGGTGGCGGTGGCGGTGGACCCCGCGGCCGGATCTCGAGTGGCGACCCGGACGCGCAGCGTGCGGCGAACGCCGAGGCGCCGCAGATCCCGCACCTGCTGCGTCGCATCGCCGGACTGTTCGTCCCGCACCGGCGCGCGATCGTCCTGACGGTCGTGCTCGTGCTGGTCGGGGCCGCCCTCTCGGTCATCCCGCCGCTGCTGACCCAGCAGGCGTTCGACCGCGGGCTGTTCCCGCCGGAGGGCAGACCGGACGTGCCGGTGCTCGCCGTGCTGGTCGCAGCCATGATCGGGCTGTGGATCGCGAGCGCCGGGATCGGCGTGTGGCAGACGTACCTGACCGCCACCGTCGGCAACAAGGTCATGGGCGCGATGCGGATGCGGTTGTTCGGGCACCTGCAGCGGATGGAACTCGCGTTCTTCACCCGGACGAAGACCGGCGTGATCCAGAGCCGCCTGCAGAACGACGTCGGCGGCGTCGCGAGCGTCCTGAACAACACGATCTCGTCGGTCCTCGGCAACACCGTGACGGTCATCGCCGCGGTCGTCGCGATGCTGCTCCTGAGCTGGCAGATGACCCTGGTGGCGGTGGTCCTGCTGCCCCTGCTCGTCATCGCCCAGCGCAAGGTCGGCAAGGTCCGCGCCCGGATCGCCACGCAGACCCAGGAGTCCCTGTCCGACATGACCGCGATCACGCAGGAGACCCTGAGCGTGTCGGGGATCCTGCTCGCGAAGAGCTTCAACCAGCAACGTGCCGAGATCCACCGCTACGGGGACGAGAACCGCAACCAGATCGGGCTGCAGGTCCGACAGCAGATGTCCGGTCAGTGGTTCTTCGCCATCGTGCAGATCTTCCTGTCGATCATCCCGGCGGTCATCTACCTCGTGGCCGCGTACCTCGTCCTCGGCGGCGTCCCGATCACGGCGGGCACCATCGTGGCCTTCACGACCGTGCAGTCCCGGCTGCTGTTCCCGACCGTCGGCCTGCTCCGCGTCGTGCTCGACCTGCAGACGTCGGGGGCGCTGTTCGCCCGCATCTTCGAGTACTTCGACCTGAAGCCGGCGATCACGGACGCGCCCACCGCGAAGCCGGTCGACGAACGACGGGTGGGACACGTGGCGTTCGACCACGTCTCGTTCTCGTACCCGGACGGCGAAGCCGACAAGCCCACCCTGCGCGACGTCTCGTTCGAGTTGCAGCCCGGACAGTTCGCGGCCTTCGTCGGACCGTCCGGCGCGGGCAAGACGACGATCTCGTACCTGGTGCCGCGGCTGTACGAGGCGACCGCCGGTTCGGTCCGGTTCGCCGGGCAGGACGTCCGCGACCTCGTGCACGAGGACCTCATGGCGCACATCGGCATCGTGAGTCAGGAGACCTACCTGTTCCACGCGACCATCGGTGACAACCTCCGGTACGCCAAGCCGGGGGCGACCGACGCCGAACTCGAACGGGCGGCACGTGCCGCGAACATCCACGAGACGATCGCCTCGTTCCCGGACGGGTACGACACGGTCGTGGGGGAGCGGGGCTACCGGTTGTCCGGCGGGGAGAAGCAACGCATCGCCATCGCCCGCGTGCTGCTCAAGGACCCGCCCGTCCTCGTGCTCGACGAGGCGACGAGCGCGCTCGACTCCATCTCCGAACGGGTCGTGCAGGCGGCGCTGGACACCGCGGCGCGGGGCCGGACGACGATCTCGATCGCACACCGCCTGTCGACCATCCGGGACGCGGACGTGGTCTTCGTGCTCGACCACGGGCAGATCGTCGAGCAGGGGACGCACGACGAACTCATCGCCCTCGGCGGTACCTACGCGACCCTGCACGAGCAGCAGAGCGACCCCGTGGTGGCCGCCCGCGAGTGACCGGCGGCCCTCGTGGGCGCTGCTGGTCCGGCGTGGCGTGCCGGGACGCCCGGGCCGTTCGTTCGCCCTTGGCTGACACCGGCTGGGTGTTCGTCGCGGGACGGCGCACACCGGGGCACGCGACCTAGACTCTCCTGGTGCGTTACGCGAACTCCGTCATCGACCTCGTCGGCGACACACCGCTCGTCAAGCTCAATCGTGTCACCGAGGGGATCCGGGCCACCGTCCTGGTGAAGGTCGAGGCCTTCAACCCGGGTGGTTCGGCCAAGGACCGCATCGCGACGCGGATCCTCGACGCGGCCGAGGCATCCGGCGAGCTGCTCCCCGGCGGCACGATCGTCGAGCCCACCTCGGGGAACACCGGCGTCGGCCTCGCGCTCGTCGCCCAGCAGCGCGGCTACCGGTGCGTGTTCGTCCTCCCGGACAAGGTCGGCGAGGACAAGCGCAACGTCCTCACCGCGTACGGCGCCGAGATCGTCGTGACGCCGACCGCCGTCGCGCCCGACGACCCGGAGTCCTACTACTCCGTGTCCGACCGGCTCGTGCGCGAGATCCCCGGCGCGTACAAGCCGAACCAGTACGCGAACCCGAACGGTCCGCGCAGCCACTACGAGACGACCGGGCCGGAGATCTGGCGCGACACGGAGGGGCGCCTGACACACTTCGTCGCAGGTGTCGGCACCGGCGGCACGATCTCGGGCACCGGCCGCTACCTGAAGGAAGCGTCCGACGGCGGCGTCCGCATCATCGGCGCCGACCCGGAGGGCTCGGTGTACTCCGGCGGGACCGGCCGCCCCTACCTGGTCGAGGGCGTCGGTGAGGACTTCTGGCCCGCCGCCTACGACGCCGGCGTCCCGGACGAGATCATCGCCGTGTCGGACGCGGACTCGTTCGCGATGACCCGCCGCCTGGCGCGCGAGGAGGGTCTGCTCGTCGGTGGCTCGAGCGGCATGGCCGTCGTCGCCGCGCTGCGGGCCGCGGAGGACCTGACCGAGGACGACATCGTGGTGGTGCTGCTGCCGGACGGCGGCCGCGGGTACCTCGGCAAGATCTTCAACGACCGGTGGATGCGTTCCTACGGCTTCGCGGAGACCGAGGACGAGCGGAGCGTCGGCGACCTCATCGCCGGCAAGGACGGACGGCTGCCGGACCTCGTGCACGCCCATCCGTCGGACACCGTCCGCGACGTCGTCGACATCATGACGAAGTACGGCGTCTCGCAGATGCCCGTCCTGAGCGCCGAGCCGCCCGTCGTCATGGGCGAGGTCGTCGGGGCCGTCGAGGAGAAGACGTTGCTCGAGCACGTGTTCACCGGTGCCGCGGGGATGGCCGATGCGCTCACCCCGTTCGTCGGCGACCCGCTGCCCCTCATCGGGATCGGGGAGTCCGTGTCGGCCGCACGCCGGGCCCTCGAGTCGGTGGACGCCCTGCTCGTCGTCGGCGACGGCAAGCCGGTCACGGTGCTGACGCGCCACGACGTGCTCACCTACCTCTCCGAGTGACGGCGGGCGGCACCGCCGCGCCCGCGTCACCGACCACGGACGGCGCCCCATGTCAGCCGCGCCGGTACGGGACGTGAGCGACGCACCGCCGAGCCCCGCCGACACGGGCACGAGCGATGGCCGTCCGGCCCACCGCCCGCCCACTCACAGCGAGACGACCACACAGACCGCACCGAGCCTCCAGGAAGGGGCACCCGCGACATGACCGAGTTCAGCACCCGCGCCATCCACGCCGGCCAGGAGCCCGACGCCGCCACCGGCGCCGTCATCCCGCCGCTGTTCCTGACCTCGACCTACGTGCAGGACGGCGTCGGCGGCCTGCGCGGCGGGTACGAGTACTCCCGCTCCGGCAACCCGACCCGCGACTCGCTGCAGACGCTCCTGGCCGACCTGGACGGTGGCGTCGCCGCGTACTCGTTCTCGTCCGGGCTGGCGGGGGAGGACGCCCTCCTCCGTGCCTACCTGGAGCCGGGAGCACGGATCGTGATGGGCAACGACGTCTACGGCGGCACGCACCGGCTCGCGAACCGACTGCACGTGCCGTGGGGGATCGAGCTCGTCACGGTCGAGATGAGCGAGCCGGACCGGGTCCGCGCCGCGCTCGCCGACAGCCCCGCGAAGACCGTGCTCTGGGTCGAGACGCCGACGAACCCGCTCATGAAGATCGCGGACATCGAGACCCTCGCCGCGATCGGACACGAGGCCGGCGCGCTCGTCGTCGTGGACAACACCTTCGCCTCGCCGGCCCTGCAGCAGCCGCTGTCGCTCGGCGCCGACGTGGTCGTGTACTCGACGACGAAGTACCTCGGCGGCCACTCCGACGTCGTCGGCGGCGCCGTGGTGCTGCGTGACCGGGAGCTGGCCGACGCGGTGCAGTTCGTGCAGTTCGGCGGCGGTGCGATCTCGTCGCCGTTCGACGCCTGGCTGACGATCCGCGGGATCAAGACGCTCAGCGTCCGGATGGAGCGCCACTCCTCCAACGCGCAGGCCGTCGCCGAGGCGCTGCTCGCGCACCCGGCCGTCGAGCACGTGTACTACCCGGGCCTGCCGGAGCACCCCGGCCACGACATCGCCGCGAAGCAGATGCGCGGCTTCGGCGGCATGCTCTCGGTGGCGCTCACCGGTGGTGCCGAGGCGGCCAAGCGTTTCGCCGAGTCCACGGAGCTGTTCGCCCTGGCGGAGTCGCTGGGCGGTGTGGAGTCGCTCATCGGTTACCCGAGCGAGATGACGCACGCGTCGGTGAAGGGCACCGAGCTGGCGGTGCCCGAGAACGTCGTCCGCCTGTCGGTCGGCATCGAGGACGCCGGCGACCTCGTCGCCGACGTGCAGCAGGCGCTCGACCGCTGATCCCGGGGGTCCCAGGTCCCGGACACCGGGACCCCCCCCGGCACCCCCGGGACCCCGGGCCGACCCGCCGTCCTACGATGACCGGGTGACCTCCACGACGGCGACCCGGACGAGCGTGTTCGCGCCGCGGTACCTCGTGGCGACGATCGGCATGGTCGCGATCGTGGCGGTCTCGGCGTTCCAGAACCTGGCGATGACGACGATCATGCCGGTCATCTCCGAGGACCTGCACGGTGAGACGTTGTACTCGCTGAGCTTCGCAGCGCCCCTCGCCGCCGGCGTCCCCGGCATGGTCCTCGCCGGGAACTGGACGGACCGCGCGGGCGGCCGGGTCGTCGCGTGGGTGTCCGCGTCCCTGTTCGCGATCGGCACGGCGGTCGTCATGGTCGCTCCGACGATGCCGGTGTTCCTGGCCGGTCGACTCGTGGAGGGCTTCGGCGCGGGTGCGATCGACGTCGTGCTCTACGTCCTCGTGGCCCGGGTCTTCCCGGCCGACCTGCACGGCTCGGTGTTCGCCGGGTTCGCGGCCGCCTGGGTGGTGCCCGCCCTCGTCGGACCGGCGGTGGCCGGCATCGTGACGGACGCCCTGGGCTGGCACTGGGTGTTCGCCGGGGCACTCGTGATCGCCGTCGTCGCGTTCGCGTGCCTGGTCCCGACGCTGCGGCACCTGCGGCCGCCCGCACCGGAGGCCCGACCGCCCTGGCAGGGTCGGCGCATCGCCTGGTCGGTGGCCGCGTCCGCCGCCGTGCTCCTGCTCAACACCGCTCCCGACCTGCCCCTCGCCGTCCGCTCCGTGGCGGTCGGGGTGGGACTGGTCGGCGCGTGGACGGCGCTCCGTCCGCTCCTGCCCCGGCGCACGTTCACGGGCGGCGCGGGCCTGCCGTCGGTCGTGCTCCTCCGCGGGGTCCTCGCCGCCGGGTTCTTCGGCAGTGAGGCGTACGTCCCCTTCCTGCTCCAGGCGCAGCACGGCCTGGAACCCTCGGCGGCCGGACTCGCGCTCACCGTGGCCGCCCTGAGTTGGGCCGGTGCGAGCTGGTTGCACGGCCGCCTGGGGGAGCAGCGCCTCCCGGCCACACGGGCCTTCGGCGCCGGACTGGGGCTCGTCCTGGTGAGCCTGCTGTCCGCGCTCGCGGTCGCCCTGGTGGACCTGCCCGTGTGGGTGCTCGTCGCCGGCTGGTTCGTCGGCGGCGCCGGCATGGGGGTGGCGTACCCGCGGACGTCGATGCTCACGCTCCGCTTCTCGCGGGAGGGCGACGACGGCTTCGCCAGTTCCGCCCTGACGATCGCGGACGCGTCCGGCAGCGTCGTCGGGTTGGCGATCGCCGGTCTGCTGTTCACCACCGCGGGCGGCCGGGAGGAGCCGACGGCCTTCGCGCTCGTGTTCGCCGCGATGACGGTGGTCGCCCTCGTCGGGCTCGTGGCCGTGCGGCGGCTCGGACCGGTCCCACCGCCGCCACGGTCGCCGTCACCGGAGGCACCGGGCGGGTAGCCTGGCAGACCCGGACCGAGGAGGACCCGTGCGTCGCACCGCAGCAGTCGTGCTGACCGCCACGCTGGCGGTCGGCGCCCTCGTGCTCACGGGGTGCAGCGGGACGACCACGACGGCTCCGACGCCGGTGCGGAGCACCGACCTCACGAGCTCGGACGGCGGGTTCGCCGAGGACGCCGTGATCGGGGTCGTGCTGACGGCTGACGCGGCGACGCCGACCGACTCCGGTGACGGCCGTTCGCTGGCGACCCGGTTCCGCGAGGAACTCACCGAGGCCGGGTTCCGCCCGGACGTCCGGGTCGCGGGGGCCGATCAGCCCGCCCGACAGCGGGCGGCCGTGCACGACCTGGTCCGGACCGGCGCCAAGGCGCTCGTCGTCCGGGCAGCGGACCCCGACGCGCTCCGCACGGAGCTCCGGGACGCACACGACGCGGGCGTCGTGGTCGTGGCGCTCGGTGGTGCCCTGCCGTCCTCGGGCGGCGGGAACGACGGACTCGCGTCGGACTACCGCATCGACGGCGCTGACTCGGACGCCGACCTCGTCAGCCGGAGCGTGGCGATGGTGTCGTCACTGCAGCGCGGCGAGGAGCCGCGGGACGGGGACGACCCCGCGCAGTAGCGCCCCGTCCGACCGCCGGCGCGGTGGGCCGGGAGGCCCGTGGGCGGTCGGCGACGTCGGGGCGGGGCAGGGTGCCACCAGGGCGTCGAGCAGCGCCACCAGGCGCCAGGCAGCGCCACCAGGGGACGGACCGGCGACAGGGACGGGTCAGCGCCACCAGGCCGGGAACGAGCGCGTGATCGTCTCGACGAGGGCCTTCCGGGAGCGTCGAGGACCGCCGAGCCACGCCTCGATCGCACCGACGAACCCCTGCGCGACGAAGCCGGCGGCCACCTCGTCGATGATGTCCGGCTTCACCGCGGGGTCGAGCTCGTCGATGTGCATGGCACTCGACACGGTGAAGTGCCCGACCAGCAGACGGTGCAGTGAGGCGTCGTTCGGGTCGGGGAGCGCGAGGGCGTAGACGTCCCGGTGGGCCGTCACGTGGTCGATGACGGCCTCGATGCCGCGGCGGGTGATGGTGGCGAGCTCGTCGGGACCGGCCCCTCGCTCGACGGCTGCGCGGTGTGCCTCGGCGTCGTCGGCACGGATGCGGTCGAGTTCGGGTGTGAGCACGTCGGCGAGCAACGACCCGGGGGACACCGCGTGCGAGTAGAACGTCGCACGGTTGATGCCGGCGGCGCGGGTGACGTCCGCGACCGTGATCTGCGACACCGGGCGGTCGGCAGCGAGTCGGAGCACGGCCTCCTTGAGGGCAGCCGTCGTGTGCAGGATCCGAGCGTCGACCATGACGCTCCTCCCATCTCGTTCGCGGTGCTCCCGGCGCACCTCGGCCGGGAGTCCGACGCTACCGCACCGTCGGGCCGCGCCACCGGTCCGCCGCACCCTCGTGTGGACGCGCGCCGGGCCTCCCGGCCGGGGGAACCGGAGCCGAGCGACGGCCGCGCGTCCGGTCCGCGCGTCCGGTCCGCGCGGACGTCCGCGTCCGCGGTTGTCGTCGTGTCGCACCGACCCGTACCATGGTGGAACGGACCGAATCGATTCGAGCGGCCGATCCCACCCCACCGCCTGCCTTTCGGAGGATCTCGTCGTGTCCGCGCCTGCGACCACCGGCTCACTCAAGGTCATCCTGCACCCGGGCGACTCGCTCACCCGTGCGCAGCGACTCGTCTACGTCTTCGTGCTCGGCGCGCTCACGGCGCTCGGACCCTTCACGATCGACCTCTACCTGCCGGCGTTCCCGTCGCTCGAGCGGGACCTCGGCATCTCCGCCGGCGCGGTGCAGCTCACGCTCACCGCGACCACCATCGGCTTCGCGATCGGGCAGCTCCTGGTCGGGCCGTGGAGCGACAAGGTGGGCCGCCGACTCCCGCTCATCATCGCGACGAGCCTGCACGTCACCGCCTCGGTCTGCGCCGCCCTCGCGCCGAACGTCGAGGTCCTCGCGCTGTTCCGTGTCCTGCAGGGCATGGGCGCCGCGGCCGGTGGCGTCGTCGCGATGGCGACCGTGCGTGACCTGTTCGGCGGGAAGCCGCTGGTGCGCATGCTGTCGCGACTGGCGATGGTGAACGGGCTGGCCCCGATCCTCGCGCCGCTCATCGGCTCGCAGATGCTCCGGTTCTTCCCGTGGCGCGGGATCTTCGTGTTCCTCGCCTGCTACGGCCTGGCGGTCGTCATCGCCTCGATCCTGCTCATCGTCGAGACGCTGCCGAAGGAACGCCGGCAGGAGGCCGGGCACTCGACCATCGGCCAGCGGTACCGCGCGCTGTTCTCCGACCGGATCTTCGTCGGGGTGGCACTCATCGGTGCGATGGTGTTCAGCGGGTTGTTCTCGTACCTCAGTGCGTCGCCGTTCCTGTTCCAGGGGGTGTTCGGGCTCGACGCGCAGCAGTACGGCCTGCTCTTCGCCGTGAACTCGGTCGGCGTCGTCCTCGGCGTGCAGATCTCCTCGCGGCTTGCGCAGCGCGTCGGACCGCAGTGGATCCTGGCCTGTTCGACCGCGACGCTCTTCCTGGCCGCGCTGGCGATCGTCGTGCTGGACCAACTCGACGCGGGTCTGGTCGGCGTGCTCGTCCCGCTCTGGTTCTACATCGCGGCGTGCGGGTTCTCGTTCCCGCTCGTGCAGGTGATCGGTCTCGCGTCGCACGGCAAGGAGGCCGGCACCGCGGCGTCCCTCCTCGGCGCGCTGAACTTCGGCGTCGCCGGGATCATCTCGCCGGTCGTGGGTCTGCTCGGCATCTCGACGGCCACCCCGATGGCCATGGTGATGGGGACGACCGCGTTCGTCGCGATCCTCGTGCTGTGGTTCGTCGTGCGCCCGAGGACGGTCCCGGCCCTCACTCACTGAGGGCGGGCGGTGACCCGGCGGTCACTTCCGGACGAGGCCGACCGTCTCCGCGACGAGCAGTCCGCCGACGGTCAGCACGGCCGCGCCGCCGACCAACGCCACCGCCGCAGGTCGCTCGTACCACTGGCGGAGCCGGGGCCAGCGACGGGAGAACTCCCGGGCCGACATCGTGCCGTGGAGGCGCTCCGTCCGGACGTCGAACCGGTCGACCAGCCGCTCGACACCGTCGTCGCCCCACACGTCGCCCCGGACACGGAACAGCGCTTCGCCCGCGGGGTCGAGCGCGACGAGGTCACGGCTGGCGCGCTCCGCCGAGGCGCCGTGCCGGGTGACGAGCAGGACGTCGTGCACGCGGGAGCGGGCGACCGTCCGGGTGCCGGTGAGCACGCCGCGGATCGTGACGCTGTCCTGGTGGACCGCGACGAACGCGGTGCGGAGCCGGAGGTAGGCGGCGGCGACCACCGCGGCGAGCAGGAGCACGACCACGGCGACCACGGCCCCGAGTCCCGTCGGGACCGCCGACCAGACGACCGCGACCGCGATCGGCAGGGCGGAGAAGCCGATGCTCAGTCCGGTGGAGCGGACGAGTGCCGCCCGCGGTCGCACGAGTTCCTCGGCCGTGCTCGTGTCGAGCGGTGTCGCTCGCGCCGTCGTTTCCCCCACGGCAGGTCTCCTCGTCCCCGGAGTGCACGGGCGCGGCGGAGCGCCGGGCCCGCGACGGCGCCCCTGCCGTCCGATGCTGGTCGAGTGCGTCGGGTCCCTCCGGCGCGCTCGTCCGGTCAGCATAGGGGAGTGGTCGCGGCGGGGACAGGCGGTCGGCCGCTTTCCGGAGGGTCGGTCCGCGACGGGGTGCGCGCGGGTCCGCCGCCTGGGGGACCAGTGGGACCAGCGGGGCCAGCGGGACCACCCGGATCGACGCCGGCGGAACCGACGGGACCAGCGTGACCGGCCTGGCGGGCGCCCGGGCCTCCCGGCACGGCCACCGCCCGCGGTGATGAGCCCCGGAACGACGGAACCCCCGCACAGGGCGGGGGTTCCGGTTCGTGGTGCGGAGGATGGGGGATTCGAACCCCCGAGGGCTTGCACCCAACACGCTTTCCAAGCGTGCGCCATAGGCCACTAGGCGAATCCTCCGGGCGCCACCTCGCGGTGACGACACCCCATGGTACAGGTCCCGGAGGGTGCTGACGACCACCCCCGTCGGGCGTCCGTCGGACCCGTCCTCGGCCGAGGTCGAGCGCCCCGGGTCCGTCCGGGGACGAGGGCTACCCTGGGTCACGTGTCGAGCCGCATCTACATCACGTCAGCAGAGGGACACACCGGCAAGAGCACCGTCGCACTGGGGGTGCTCGAGACCCTCGCCCGGACCGTGGGGCGTGTGGGGGTCTTCCGACCGGTCGCCCGGTCGGTCGACGAACCCGACTACGTGCTCGAGCTGCTGCTCCAGCACACGGGCGTCGACATCCCCTACGACGACGCCGTCGGTGTCACGTACGACGACGTGCACGCGGACCCGGACGCCGCGCTCGCCACCATCCTCACCCGCTTCGCCGGGGTCGAGCGCCGCTGTGACGCCGTCGTCGTCCTCGGCTCCGACTACACCGACGTCGGCAGCCCGACGGAGCTGTCGTTCAACGCCAAGGTCGCGGCGAACCTCGGCGCGCCCGTGCTGCTCGTGCTCGGCGGGCGCGACTCGGCGGAGCGCGCAGCCCGATCGGCGGACGGCATGGCGCAGGTCGCCGACGTCACGACGAGCGAACTCCGCGCCGAGCACGCCCAGCTCCTCGGCGTCGTCGTGAACCGCGCCGACCCGGACGCCCTCGACGCGATCGTCGCGAGCGTCAGCACCGCCGTGCACGACCACCACCCGGACGCCCCGGTGTGGGCGATCCCGGAGGACGCGGTCCTGGTCGCCCCGACCGTGCGCGCGCTCCTCGCGGCCACCGACGCGACGCTCGTCCGCGGCGACGAGGCGCTGCTCGACCGCGAGGCCCTCGGCACCGTCGTCGCCGGCATGAGCATGGAGAACGTCCTGCCGCGGCTCATCGAGGGCGGCATCGTCGTCGTGCCGGGCGACCGGAACGACGTCCTCATCGCCACGCTGCTCGCGAACCAGTCGGAGACGTTCCCGAGCCTGGCCGGCGTCATCCTCAACGGCGGGTTCGAGACGGCCCCGCAGGTCTCCCGGCTGCTCGAGGGCCTGTCGAGCTCCCTGCCGATCGCGCAGAACGCCCTGGGCACGTACGACACGGCGCTGCGGATCACGCAGACCCGTGGTCGACTCGCCGCCGACTCCCCGCGCAAGGCCGACCTGGCACTGGCGCTGTTCGAGCGGCACGTCGACGCGGAGGCCCTGCGCGCCCGTCTGCAGCTCACGCCCTCCGGCGTCGTCACACCGCTCATGTTCGAGCACGGGCTCATCGACCGGGCCCGCGAGCACCGGAAGCACATCGTCCTGCCGGAGGGCGACGACGACCGCATCCTCCGCGCGGCCTCCACGCTCCTGCAGCGCCAGGTGTGCGCGCTCACGATCCTCGGCGACCCGGGTGCGATCCGGGCCCGGGCGACCGAGCTCGGACTCGACCTCGAGGGCGCCCAGCTGCTGTCCCCGTTCGACCCCGAGCTCCGCGAGCGGTTCGCGCAGGAGTACACGGCCCTGCGGGCGCACAAGGGCATGAGCGTCGAGCTCGCCCGCGACACGGTGACCGACGTGTCGTACTTCGGGACGATGATGGTGCAGCTCGGGCTCGCCGACGGCATGGTCTCCGGCGCGAAGCACACCACGGCCCACACCATCCGGCCGTCGTTCGAGATCATCAAGACCCGTCCGGACACCTCCATCGTGTCGAGCGTGTTCCTCATGGCCCTCGCCGACCGGGTCCTCGTCTACGGCGACTGCGCGGTGATCCCCGATCCGACGAGCGAGCAGCTCGCGGACATCGCGATCTCGTCCGCCGAGACCGCGACGCAGTTCGGCATCGAGCCGCGCGTCGCGATGCTCAGCTACTCCACCGGCGACAGCGGGTCCGGCGCCGACGTGGACAAGGTGCGCGCGGGCACCGCGTTCGTGCGGGAGCGTCGGCCGGACCTGCTCGTCGAGGGGCCGATCCAGTACGACGCCGCAGCCGACCCGACGGTCGCGAGCGCGAAGATGCCGGGTTCCCCGGTGGCCGGTCAGGCGACGGTGTTCATCTTCCCCGACCTCAACACGGGCAACAACACGTACAAGGCCGTGCAGCGGTCCGCCGGCGCCGTCGCGGTCGGTCCCGTCCTGCAGGGGCTCCGCAAGCCGATCAACGACCTCTCGCGCGGGGCCCTCGTCAGCGACATCGTGAACACGGTCGCGATCACCGCCATCCAGGCCGGCACCGCGGCCCCCGCACCCCGCACAGAAGGTGACCCCTCGTGAGCGCAGCACTCGTCGTCAACTCCGGCTCGAGTTCGTTCAAGTACCAGCTGGTCGAACTCGAGGACGAGCGCACCCTCGCCTCCGGCCTGGTCGAACGGATCGGCGAGTCGACCGGCTCGTGGAAGCACACGAACGCGCTGACGGGGGAGACCTCGTCGAACGACAGCGCCGAGGTGCCCGACCACGCCGCCGGCTTCCAGGCGATGATCGACGCCTTCCGGAAGGTCGGCCCGTCCTTCGACGAGCACCCGCCGGCCGTCGTCGGGCACCGCGTCGTGCACGGCGGCACCCGCTTCGACGCCGCCACGGTCGTCACCGACGAGGTCGAGCAGCAGATCGACGACCTGTCGAGCCTCGCACCGCTCCACAACCCGGCCAACCTCGAGGGGATCCGGGCCGCGAAGCAGGTGTTCTCGGACGTCCCGCACGTGGCGGTCTTCGACACCGCGTTCCACCAGACCATGCCGCCGCACGCCTACACCTACGCGATCCCCGCCGACCTGGCCGAGCAGTACCAGATCCGCCGTTACGGCATGCACGGCACGAGCCACAAGTACGTGTCCGAGCAGGTCGCGGTGTTCCTGGACCGGCCGTTGTCCGAGTTGAAGACGATCGTGCTGCACCTCGGCAACGGGGCGTCCGCCGCGGCGATCGACGGCGGGAGGTCGATCGAGACGTCGATGGGTCTCACCCCGCTCGAGGGTCTCGTCATGGGCACCCGCTCGGGCGACCTCGACCCCGCCGTGCTCGTGCACCTGCACCGCGAAGCCGGCATGTCGTTCGAGGACCTCGACACGATGCTCAACAAGCGGTCCGGTCTGCTCGGCCTGACCGGCAGCGGTGACATGCGCGACGTGCAGGACGCCGCGACGAAGGGCGACGAGACGGCCGAGGCGGCGCTCGCCGTGTACCGCCACCGGATCCGTCGCTACGTCGGCGCGTACACCGCGCAGCTCGGCGGGCTGGACGCGGTCGTCTTCACCGCGGGTGTGGGGGAGAACAACGCGCTGCTCCGGCGTCGTGTGCTGGCCGGTCTCGAACACCTCGGCATCGAGGTCGACCCGGACCGCAACGAACTCCACTCGAAGGAGGCACGACGGATCTCCACGGACGCGTCCCGCGTCGCCGTCCTCGTCATCCCCACGAACGAGGAACTCGAGATCGCCCGGCAGTCGGCGGCCGTCGCACTCTGACGCGCGGCCGGCGTCAGCGGCGTCCGCAGCCGACGGCCAGGAGGCCCGTCCACCGGTCCGGTGGTGGGCCTCCTGGCCGTCGTCGGGTCGGCTCGGTCAGCCGAGCGCGTGCAGGGCCGCCGGGATGGGCGTGTCCCCGCTCGTGACCTCGAACTGCTGGCCCACCGCGCTGTCGTCGAGGAGCGCGTGCAGGACCACCGCCGCCACGTCGGCGCGGGGGATCGAGCCACGCGGCACCGTCCTGCCGACCGAGACCGTGCCCTGCGGCGGGGTGTCGAGCAGGGCGCCGGGACGGACGATCGTCCACCGGAACCGGCGCATCCGGACGTTGGCGTCCGCCTCCGCCTTCGCGCGGAGGTAGACCTGGAAGACGCCGTCCTCGTCCTCGGCGGGCAACCTCGCGGCCTCGGGGTCGTACGAGTCGGCGCCCATCGCCGAGATCATCACGTAGCGGTCGATGTCGAGGCGCACCGCGGCCTCCGCGAGCAGCACGGCCGCGTCCCGGTCGACCGAGAGCTTCCGCTCGGCGCCGCTGTTCGGCCCGGCGCCGGCGGCGAAGACCACCGCGTCGAAGCCGCGGAGGCGGAGGGCGAGGTCCTCCTCCGACAGCTGCTCGAGGTCGGCGACGAGCGCCTTCGCGCCCGTCTGTTCGACGTCGGCGACGTGTGCTGGGTTGCGGACGATGCCGACGGCGTCGTGGCCGGCTTCGGTGATGAGCCGTTCGAGGATCAGGGCGATCTGCCCGTGGCCTCCGGCGATGGCGATCTTCATGCGTTCGATGCTGCTCCTCGCGTCCGGTAGAGTGTTCAGCGGCTCCTCACGTGACGCCATCCAGGCCAACTCCCCCAGGGCGGAAACGCAGCAAGGGTAACCGGGCTCTGGCGGGTGCGTGAGGAGTCTTCTTCATCTTCCGGGAGTCGTTGCGGGGGAACCGGGGCTGTGCCGGTTCCGTGCGTGAGGAGTCTTCTTCGTCTTCCGGGGAGTCGTTGCGGGGGAACCGGGGCTGTGCCGGTTCCGTGCGTGAGGAGTCTTCTTCGTTCTCCGGGGCTGTGGAGAGCGGTGCCGAGGTGTCGGCGGCGCCGACTACCCTGGTCGCGTGGTCACCGCCCTGTATCGCCGTTACCGGCCCGAGAACTTCGCCGAACTCATCGGGCAGTCGCAGGTGACGGACCCCCTCCGCACGGCGCTCCGGACGAACCGCGTCAACCACGCGTACCTGTTCAGCGGGCCGCGCGGCTGCGGCAAGACCACCTCGGCGCGCATCCTCGCGCGCTGCCTGAACTGCGCCGAGGGCCCGACCGACACACCCTGCGGCGTCTGCCCCAGCTGCGTCGAACTCGCCCGCGGCGGCGGGGGATCGCTCGACGTCATCGAGATCGACGCCGCGAGCCACAACGGCGTCGACGACGCCCGCGACCTCCGCGACCGTGCGGTCTTCGCGCCCGCTCGCGACCGCTACAAGATCTTCATCCTCGACGAAGCGCACATGGTGACGCCGCAGGGCTTCAACGCCCTGCTCAAGCTCGTCGAGGAGCCGCCGGAGCACGTGAAGTTCATCTTCGCGACGACCGAGCCCGAGAAGGTCATCGGCACCATCCGCTCGCGCACCCACCACTACCCGTTCCGGTTGGTCCCGCCCGCGACGATGCTCGAGTACGTCGAGCAGCTGTGCGCGCAGGAGTCGGTGTCGGTCGCGCCGGGCGTGCTGCCGCTCGTCGTGCGCGCCGGCGGCGGGTCCGTGCGCGACACCCTGTCCCTGCTCGACCAGCTCATGGCCGGCAGCGAGGACGGTGCGATCGCCTACGAGCGGGCGGTCGCGCTCCTCGGGTACACCGACGCCGCACTGCTCGACGACGTCGTCGACGCGCTCGCCGTGGCCGACCCGGCATCGGCGTTCTCGGCGATCGACCGCGTCGTGCAGACCGGACAGGACCCGCGGCGCTTCGTCGAGGACCTGCTCGAACGCCTCCGCGACCTGATCGTCGTCGCGGCCACGAACGAGAGCGCGGGGGCCGTGCTGCGCGGCGTCTCGCCCGAGGAGCTCGACACCATGTCCCGGCAGGCCGGGGTGTTCGGCGCGACGGCGCTGTCCCGCGGAGCCGACATCGCCAACCGTGCCCTCACCGAGATGACCGGGGCGACCTCGCCGCGACTGCACCTCGAACTCATGGTCGCGCGCATGCTCGTGCCGGAGTCCGACGACACCCAGCGGGGTGCGCTCGCACGTGTCGAACGGCTCGAGCGTCGCGTCGGCGTCGGTGACGCCGGGGGACACCAGGCCGGACCGGCGGACCTGCCGACGGCCGCTCCCGCCGCCGTCGCACCTGCTGCTGTTCCCGCCCGGCTGGCGACGGCCGCGCCGGCCACGACGACACCGGCGACGACGGCCGCACAGGTACCGGCGGCACCCGCGACGTCGGCACCCGTGTCGGCGGCCCCCGGTTCGACGACCAGCACGACCGCTCCGGTCGCCGGGTCCGCCCCTGCCGCAGGGACGTCCGAGCAGGCCGGGTCGCCGCAGCCAGCCCCGACCGTCGACGCCGCCCGGAGCGCGGCGGCCTCGTGGGCTGCCGCCGTCCCCGAGAGCACTCCTGCGCCGGCGGCGTCCCCGTCCCCGCAGACCAGCGATGGCCAGGCGTCGCCGTCGTCCACCGGTGTCGGCACCGTGATCGGTGACGAGCCGGCCGTGCGGTCGGTCACCCCGGTCGGCCTCCAGCAGATGCGCGACACCTGGCCGCAGATCGTCGAGCACGTCCAACGGGCCAAGCGCTCCGCGTGGGCGGTCGTCGCGACGGCGCAGGTCGCCGCGCTCAAGGACGACGTCCTCACGCTGACCTTCCCGAGCCAGCAGGACGTGGCGTCGTTCAAGGAGATGAGCGACCCGAACACGAGCGTCAGCGAGCACCTGCGTGCCGCGATCAACGACGTGCTCGGCTTCCGGGTGAAGTTCGTCGCCCGCGGGCCCGGAGGCGGTGCAGCCGGAGCCGGTGCGACGCGACCGCCGAGCCCGCCGACGCAGGCTGCGCCGACGCAGGCTGCTCCGTCGCAGGCTGCTCGGACGCAGGCTGCTCCCGAAGCCGGTGCGGGGCGAGCCGAGGTACGCCAGGCAGCTCCGGCGCAGTCCGCCCGCACGCAGGACGCTCCGGCGCAGGCGGCGCCCGACCGACAGGGCGGCCCGAGCGGCGCCCCGGTGTCCCGCTCCCAGCAGGAGGCGCCGAGCGCCGGTGCCTCGGCGCCGTCCGCTGGATCGCGACCCGCCGCCCGCCCCGGCACGACGGTGGACCGTCCGTCGGGCTCCGGCTCGACACCGGCCGTCGACCGCTCGGAGGGCCGGTCGACGGAGCGCACCGCCCCGCAGCGGGACGCCACTGCCCGGCAGGACGCCGAGCCGCAGGACGCCGCTCCGCAGGACGCCGGCCCGGTCACGGAGTGGGCCGTCGCGACCATCCCCGCCTCGGACCCGACGGCCGGTGCCGTCCCCGAGGACATCGAGCCGTCGTGGGCCGCCCCCTTCGGCACCGTGCCCACCGACGCAGCCGTCGCGCCGGCCGAGCGGACGGCGCAGCAGCCGGCGCCGGACGCTGCTCCCGCCGCCTCGGGTCCGGCCGGTGCACCCGCCCGAACCGGGAGCGACGACCAGGCGATCCGTGCCGACGCGGTCGCGCAGGGCGGGCCTCCCGGCCGAGACGCACCCCGGACCGCAGCCGGCGTCCCCTCGGACGCCGTACCGGTCGACGACTACCCGCTCGACGACGAGCCGTTCGACGACGGTGCGCCGTTCCCGGACCCCGGTCCGGGTGGTGGTCGCCCGGCGCAGACGGCTCCGCAACAGCAGACGGCTCCGCAACAGCAGACGGCTCCGCAGCAGCAGACCGCTCCCCGTCAGCAGTCGGCGCCGCCGCGGACCGCGCAACCGTCCGGTGGCCAGCAGCAGCCCACCGCGCAGCCGCGGCAGCAGGGGCAGCAGGCCGCCGGCAACCAGTCCGGTGTCCGCCGGACCGCCGTGCCCGGGCGCTACGGCGAGGCCGTCGTGCGTGAGATCCTCGGCGCGCAGTTCATCGAGGAGACGTCGCTGACCGAGGGGGGTGTCTGATGTACGACGGCATCGTGCAGGACCTCATCGACGAGTTCGGGCGTCTGCCCGGCATCGGGCCGAAGTCGGCACAGCGCATCGCGTTCCACATCCTGCAGACCGAGTCCTTCGACCCGACACGGCTGTCCGAGCTCCTCGGCACGGTGAAGGAGAAGGTCCGGTTCTGCGAGGTGTGCGGGAACGTCACCGAGAACGTCCGGTGCAGCATCTGCCGCGACCCACGTCGGTCGCCGAGCACGATCTGCGTGGTCGAGGAGGCCAAGGACGTCGCAGCGATCGAGCGCACGCGGGAGTTCCGGGGGCTCTACCACGTGCTCGGCGGTGCGATCAGCCCGATCGACGGCGTCGGCCCGGACGACCTGCGCATCCAGCAGCTCATGGTGCGGCTCGCGGACGGGACCGTGGACGAGGTCATCATCGCCACCGACCCGAACCTCGAGGGCGAGGCGACGGCGACGTACCTCAGCCGTCTCCTCGTGCCGATGGGCATCCGGACGACCCGCCTGGCGTCCGGTCTGCCGGTCGGTGGCGACCTGGAGTACGCCGACGAGGTGACGCTCGGCCGTGCGTTCGAGGGTCGACGGGTCGTCGGCGGCTGATCCGACCGCGCGGGATCGTTGCGTCGCGACCCGCTCCGACGCAACATCCGAGGAACACCGGCTACGATCGTCGAGCCGCGTGACGTCGCGGTGAACCGTCCCCAGGAGTGCGTGCCCGTGGCCTTGATCGTGCAGAAGTTCGGTGGTTCGTCCGTCGCGGATGCCGAGAGCATCAAGCGCGTCGCGAAGCGCATCGTCGAGACGAAGAAGGCCGGCAACGACGTCGTCGTGGCGGTGTCCGCGATGGGGGACACCACCGACGAACTCGTCGACCTGGCGCACGAGGTCACCCCGATCCCGGCCGGGCGGGAACTCGACATGCTCCTGACCGCGGGCGAGCGCATCTCGATGGCGCTCCTCGCGATGGCGATCAAGAGCCTCGGCGTCGAGGCCTCGTCGTACACGGGCAGCCAGGCGGGCATGCTCACCGACGCGCAGCACGGCAAGGCCCGCATCGTGGACGTCACCCCGAAGCGGGTGCGTGAGGCGCTCGACGCCGGCCACGTCGCGATCGTCGCGGGCTTCCAGGGCTTCAACCGGACCACCGGTGAGATCACGACGCTCGGACGCGGTGGTTCGGACACGACCGCCGTGGCCCTCGCGGCCGCGCTCGACGCCGACGTCTGCGAGATCTACACCGACGTCGACGGCATCTTCACCGCCGACCCGCGGATCGTCCCGAAGGCCCGGAAGATCGACCGCGTCACGACCGAGGAGATGCTCGAGCTCGCGGCGTCCGGCGCGAAGGTCCTCTACATCCGCGCCGTCGAGTATGCCCGACGGCACGGCGTCACCCTGCACGTCCGTTCCTCGTTCAGCAACGTCGAGGGCACCATCGTCTACAACCCTGCCGAGGGGGAAACCGTGGAAGAACCGATCATCACCGGCATCGCCGGAGACCTCTCCGAGGGCAAGATCACCGTCGTCGGCGTGCCCGACCAGCCCGGGAAGGCAGCCGAGATCTTCACGATCGTGGCGCGCGCCGGGGCGAACATCGACATGATCGTGCAGAACGTGTCGGCGGCCTCGACGGGGCGGACCGACATCTCCTTCACGCTGCCGAAGGACCAGGGCCAGAGCGTCCTCACCGCGCTCGAGGTGTCCAAGTCCGACATCGGGTACGAGGGCATCCAGTACGACGACCAGATCGGCAAGCTCGCACTGGTCGGTGCCGGCATGCGGACCAACGCGGGTGTCTCGGCGCAGCTCTTCCGGGCACTGCACGACGCGTCCATCAACATCGAGATGATCTCGACCTCCGAGATCCGCATCTCGGTCGTCACCCGCGCCGACACCCTCAACGAGGCGATGCGCGTCGTGCACGAGGCGTTCGGGCTGGACGCCGACAACGAGGCCGTCGTCTACGCCGGCACCGGCCGCTGAACCGAGCAGGAGCACGACCATGACCGACACCCAGCTCACCGTCGCCGTCGTCGGCGCCACCGGACAGGTCGGCGCCGTGATGCGTCGGCTGCTCGAGGAGCGCGACTTCCCGGCCACCACGGTCCGGTTCTTCGCCAGCGCCCGTTCGGCCGGCACGACGCTGCGCTTCCGTGGCGAAGAGATCGTCGTCGAGGACTCCGAGACGGCCGACCCGTCCGGCATCGACATCGCCCTGTTCTCCGCGGGTGCGACCGCGTCGCGCTCCCTCGCGCCGCGCTTCGCCGCCACCGGCGCCCTGGTCATCGACAACTCCAGCGCGTGGCGGATGGACCCGCAGGTCCCGCTCGTGGTCAGCGAGGTGAACCCGGAGGCGATCGACGACGCCGAGAAGGGCATCATCGCCAACCCGAACTGCACGACGATGGCGATCATGCCGGTCCTCAAGGTGCTCGACACCGAGGCCGGCCTCCGTCGCCTCGTCGCCACGACGTACCAGGCCGTGTCCGGCAGTGGCCTGGCCGGGGTCGAGGAACTGCTCGGCCAGGCCCGCGCGGCGCTCGAGCAGGACACCGCGGCGCTGACCCACGACGGGTCCGCCGTCACCTTCCCGGAACCGGCGAAGTACGTCCGGCCGATCGCCTTCGACGTGGTCCCGCTCGCGGGCAGCATCGTCGAGGACGGCGAGGGTGAGACCGACGAGGAGAAGAAGCTCCGCAACGAGAGCCGGAAGATCCTCGGCCTGCCGGACCTGCTGGTCGCCGGCACCTGCGTCCGTGTTCCCGTCTTCACCGGCCACTCGATCTCGGTGAACGCCGAGTTCGACCGTCCGCTGTCGCCGGAGCGCGCGACCGAGGTGCTCGCCGCCGCCCCCGGCGTCGAGCTCTCCGACGTCCCGACGCCGCTGCAGGCGGCCGGGCAGGACCCGTCCTTCGTCGGACGCATCCGTGCCGACCAGTCCGCGCCCGAGGGACGCGGCCTGGCGCTCTTCGTCAGCAACGACAACCTCCGGAAGGGCGCCGCGCTCAACGCGGTCCAGATCGCCGAGACAGTGGTCGCCAAGCGGACGGTCACCGTCTGACCCGACGGCCGCACGACGGACGGGAGGTGGGCCCCGCCGGCCGGTACCGGCGCGACGCGCCAGCGGCGCGACGGCCGTGCCTGGAGGGACGGTGCCGGCTGGTACCGCGCCTCCCGTCGTCGGACAGGCAGCGGCGGTAGGCTCGACGGGTGGCAGTGAAGCAGGTGGACCCCATCGATGTCGTCCTCGTCGGCGGAGGGATCATGAGCGCCACGCTCGCCGCGATCATCCACCGGCTCGAGCCGGACTGGACGATCCGCGTGTACGAGCGGCTGGGCAGTGCGGCGCAGGAGTCCTCCAACCCGTGGAACAACGCCGGGACGGGCCACTCGGCGCTGTGCGAGCTCAACTACACGCCCGAGCTCCCCGACGGCCGCGTGGACATCGCCAAGGCCGTGACGGTCAACGAGCAGTTCCAGGTGTCCCGGCAGTTCTGGTCGCACCTGGTCGAGGACGGGACGTTGCCCGACCCGACGAGCTTCATCAACCCGACGCCGCACATCTCGTTCGTGTGGGGCGCGGACAACGTCGCGTACATGCGCGCGCGCTACGACGCCATGAAGGACCACCCGCTCTTCGCCGGGCTCGAGTACAGCGAGGACGCCGAGCAGATCCGGAAGTGGGCACCGGCCCTCATCCCGGGGCGCAAGAAGGACCAGCCGATCGCGGCGACGTACTCGGCGGCGGGCTCCGACGTCGACTTCGGATCCCTCACCCGGCAGCTCTTCGACCAGCTCGAGATCGACGGCCTGCAGTTCGAACCGTCGCACCGCGTGACGAAGATCGCCCGCTCGAAGGTCTCCGACGGCTGGGTGCTCGACGTCCGCAACGAGGTCGGTCGCTCGAAGCAGCGCATCGCGGCGAAGTTCGTGTTCGTCGGTGCCGGCGGCGGGGCGCTGCAGCTGCTGCAGAAGTCCGGCATCCCGGAGATCCGCGGCTACGGCGGCTTCCCGGTGTCCGGCGAGTTCCTGCGCACCGACGACCCGGAGGTGGTGCAGAAGCACGCGGCGAAGGTCTACGGCAAGGCGAGCGTGGGGGCTCCGCCGATGTCGGTGCCGCACCTGGACACCCGCATCGTCGACGGGCAGGCGTCGCTCATGTTCGGACCGTACGCGGGGTTCAGCCCGAAGTTCCTCAAGCAGGGGTCGGTGCTCGACCTGTTCACGTCGATCCGCCCGCACAACCTCCGACCGATGCTCGCCGTCGCGTTCTCGAACTTCGACCTGGTGAAGTACCTGGTCGGGCAGCTCCTGGCCTCGAAGCGCACGAAGTTCGACGCGCTCCGCGAGTTCATGCCGAGTGCGCGGCCGGAGCACTGGCACCGCATCACCGCGGGGCAGCGGGTGCAGGTCATCAAGCCGGACCCCGAGAAGGGCGGTGTCCTGCAGTTCGGTACGCAGGTCATCACGTCCGGGGACGGGTCGATCGCCGGCCTGCTCGGCGCCTCCCCGGGAGCGTCCACCGCGGTCCCGATCATGCTCGGGCTGCTGCAGCGGTGCTTCCCGGACCGGTGGGACGGCTGGCAGGCGTCGGTGCGCGAGATGGTGCCGACGTACGGACAGGACCTCGGCGACGACGCGGCCCTGGCGAGCGCCACGCTGGACCGTACTGCGGCGGTGCTGGGGCTGCACCGCTGACGTCCCCCTCCTTGCACCTCGTTCGAACGTGTGTTCGAATGGGGGCATGCGTTGGGACGGGCAGGCGATCACGGCCGAGCGGAGCGACATGCTCCCCGGACTCGAGTCGAACAGCGGGTTCGTCCGGAGCGTGACGACCCCCGAGTTCGTCGGGGTGACCTTCCACGAGGTCCTGGCGAAGTCCGCGTTGAACAAGGTCGGGGGAGCTGACGGCGGCACGTGGGGGTGGACGATCAACCCGTACCGCGGCTGCAGTCACGCCTGCGTGTACTGCTTCGCCCGTCCGACCCACACCTACCTGGAGTTCGACGGCGGGGCGGACTTCGACCAGCAGATCGTCGTGAAGACGAACGTCGCCGACGTGCTCACCCGGGAACTCGCGAAGCCGAGCTGGGACCGGCACCCGGTCGCCCTCGGCACGAACACCGACCCGTACCAGCGTGCAGAGGGACGGTACCGGCTCATGCCGGGGGTCATCCGCGCCCTGGCCGACTCCGGCACGCCCTTCAGCATCCTCACCAAGGGCAGTCTGCTCCGACGGGACATCCCGCTCCTGGTCGAGGCCGCGAAGTCCGTCCCGGTCGACATCGCGATGTCCATCGCGGTGTACGACGACGACCTGCAGCAGTCCGTCGAGCCCGGCACCCCGACGACCTCTGCACGCCTGGCCACGGTGCGGGCGGTCCGCGACGCCGGGCTCGACTGCTCGGTGTTCCTCATGCCGGTCCTGCCGTACATCACGGACACGCGGGCGCACCTGCAGGACGCGGTCGGGCGAGCGGCTGCCTCCGGCGCGACGAGCTTGATGTACTCCGCGCTGCACCTCAAGGCCGGGATCAAGCCGTGGTGGTACGAGTGGCTGGGCCGGACGCACCCCGACCTCGTGGGGCGCTACCGGGCCATGTACCTCGACAACACGTACGCGCCGAAGGACTACCGGCGCTGGCTGGCCGAGCGGGTCCGGCCGATCCTGCACGAGCACGGCCTGTCGCTGGGGAAGGTCGACCCGGCGACCGGATCGATGGGGTTCTCGGACGACGCCGTGCCCCGGACGTCGGACCAGTCGCCGCTCAAGCGCGCGGACCCCGGGTACGCCCACCGCGCCGAGTACCGGCCGTCGAACGGGCTCGGCCCGGGCGCCGGGGCCCCCGGTGTGGCCGCTTCTGCCCCGGCCTCGGCGGGGGCGGGTCGGCCGACGGGCCCGACCCGGCTGACGGAGGCGACCCGTCCGACGGGTGCGGTCCGCGAGACGGGCACGGTCCGCGCGGCGGGCACGGTGGAACCGCGTCTCTTCTGATCGTCGATCCCGCTTCCGGGGGACAGTGGCCCGTTGGTGGTCGCCGTTACCATGGAGGAGTCCGCCGCCTGGCGATCTGATCGGGGTACACACCAGCACCCATCGTGGTTGGATCGAAGACGGCGCCCCCGCCGCTGACGGACCACCCCACGGTCTGACGCGGCGGTGAGCACTCGGAGTCCGAGTGCTCCGTGACCCCTCGACCGCACGGAAGGACAGCCCCGGTGCTCGGCATCCCCACGCATCTCGCCCCACGGGTGAACGCGTGGTCGACCGTGCGCGCCTTCCACGCAGCCGCGATCGGGTCCCTCGTCGCCGCTGCGCTCCTGCTGCTGCTCTACCGCGTCGACGCTCCGACGGACCACGTCCTCGGCGCGGTGCTCGCCGTGGTCCCCATGCTCGTGATGATCGGTGTCCACGTCCACGTCGGCACCTGGCGGTCGGCGGCTGCGTTCCTCGTCGTCGGGGGGATCTGCGCGTACTGGTTCGCGACCGTCGTGCAACGCGAACTCGCCGGGGTCCCGTGGGTGACCTCGTACCTGCTCTCCCTGGTCGTCGTGCCGCTCGTGCTCATCGGCGGCACCGGCAGCGGGACGCTCCGCGTGGTGCTCTGGTCGGTGTCCGGCTTCGTCGTGGGCCGGGTCGTGACGTCGGTCGTCGCCGCGCAGGCCGGCGGCCCCGACCACCCGCTCGTGCTCGCGTGGGTGACGCTCGGGTTCGTCATCGGTCTCGTGGTGGCGGTGAACCGGTCGACCACGCGGTCCGAGCGCATCCAACCCGAGCTGCTGCGGTCGGCCCGCGAAGAGCACGTGACGGCGTACCGGGCGGGGATCGAGGCCGAAGCCGCGGCGATCCTGCACGACACCGTCCTGAACCACCTCAACGCGATCGCGTTGGCGCCGGCCGGTCCGATGGACGAGCACCTCGTGCAGACGATGGAGGCGGACGTCGCGATGCTCACCGGGCGTGCCTGGCTCGCGGCGGACGGTCCAGCGGCGGACGACGGCGCCGACGACACGACCACGGTCGCGGTCGCGGCCTTCGACCGCATGCTCGACGAGCAACGGTCCACGGGGTTGCAGATCACCGTGACCGGTGACCCGGTATCGGTCGCCCGGCTCGACCCACAGGCGATGACCGCGGTGCTCCGTGCGGTCGCCCAGTGCCTGACGAACGTCCGCAAGCACGCCGGCACCGACGCGGCCGAGGTCAGTGTCTTCGACGACGGCCTGGCGTGCACCGTGATGGTCGTGGACGACGGGCGCGGGTTCGACGAACAGGCCACCGGAGCCGACCGCATGGGGCTCCGCAACTCGGTCCGCGAGCGCATCGGCCGGGTCGGCGGGGACGTGCAGGTGTGGTCCTCGCCCGGGTCCGGGACGAGCGTCATGATGAGCGTGCCGTACGCGTCGGCGAACGCCCCCGTGCCCCTCCGACCGCACGACGACGTGGAGCGGGCCTCGTGAGCCGCACCACGCGCCGCGGTCCGGGACGACGGACCGCGCAGCAGTACGACCCGCTCGGCGCGATGGGGTCCCGACCGCTCGCGGTCGTCCTCGGTGCCGGCGGCGTGCTCTGGGCCTCCCTGGTGTCGATCCTCGACCGTGACGTGGTCGGCGCGCCGACGTTGAGCGCCCTGACCGTCCTGTTGCTCGCCGCCTCCGCGGTCGTCGTGTTCACCGCCTCCAGTCCGTTCCGGGCGCCCTTCACCCGGTGGGCGTTCGTCGCCCACGTCGCACTGCTCGCGCTCGCGACCGTGACCGCGGCGGCCGCGCAGTGGGGTCCCGACCGGTCGCTCGTGAACGACTTCATGGTGCTGCTCGGTGCGATCGGCATCGTGGTCGTCGCCCCGTACCGTCCGTGGACGGACCTCGTCGCGGGCGGTCTCGCCCTGGCCGTCGTGGGCGCCGTCACCGGTGGCGCAGTCGCGTTCGTGCACCCCGCGGGCGTCCCGGTGCCGGTCGCCGCGTTCCTGGCCGCCGCTCCGACCCTCGTCCTCACCGCCGCGTCGGCCGTGTTCGCCCACACCTTCGCCGGCCTGGCGGAGCGCGTGCAGATCCGTGCGGGGTCGTACTCGGTGGAACGTGCCGAACGCGACGGCATCACGTCGAGCGTGCAGCAGGACCGGTCGACGATCCTCGCGCGGGACGTCGCTCCCTTCTTCGCCGAGCTCCGCACGCGGACGACGCTGACGGACGCGGACCGGGCGCGGGCGCGGGCCATCGCCGACGGCATCCGGCAGGTCATGGTCGCCGAGGCGGACCGCACGTGGTTGGAGTACGCCGTGCGCATCGCGGGGGACCCCGCCGCCACCGTCGTCGACCCGCTCGGCCTCGCTGCGGCGATGGACGCCGACCAGCGGACCGTCGTCCGGACCTTCGTGCGCGTGGTGCTCGCGGCCGACACCGTCGACCCGGCCGGCGTCCGGGTGACGGTCGCGCCTCCCGACCCCTCGGCTGCGGGCAGCGCGGTCACGATGACCTTCGACGTCGCCGTGGCCGACTCCGACGTCGGCATCCACCGGGCGTTCGATCCGTACGTCGCCGTGCTCCGCGTGACGTTCCCGGACCTCGACGTCGCCGTCCGACCATCGTCCCTGACATTAAGGTTCTCGTATGACCAGCACTGACCCGACCCGGTTCCCGGAGGGCGGTCCCGCCATGCCGGCCCCGGGTTCCCGCCGGGTGCGTTTGGCCATCCTCGACGACCACGAGGTCCTGCTCGACAGCCTGTCGAGCTGGATCGCGGTGAACGCCTTCGACTTCGACCTGGCCCTCACCGCACACACCTGGCTCGAGATGGTGCACAGCGACAGCTTCCCGACCGACCTGGTGTTCCTCGACTTCCAGCTCAAGGAGCCGGTGTCGATCGAGGCCCGCGTCCGCACGTGCCGAGCAGCCGGGGCGAAGGTGATCGTCCTGTCGAGCGTCGACGCCCGCGAGTCCCGCGACCGCTCCCTCGCAGCCGGTGCAGCGGCGTTCCTCTCGAAGTCCCTGCCGATGCGCGAGGTGATGGACATCGCGCGTGAGGTGATGGGCGTCGCGCGTGAGACGCCGGCACAGCGCGAATGGCGTCCGCTGCCGACGGGGGCGAGCGCCCACCAGCGTCCGAAGCTCAGCCACGGCGAGGAGGAAGCGCTCCGCCTGTACGTGTCGGGCTACTCGACGAACGAGGTCGCGGCACAGATGAACGTGCAGTACGAGACCGCCAAGACGTACCTCCGCCGTGTCCGTGAGAAGTACGCGAAGGTCGGCCGTCCGGCGTCGAAGAAGTCCGACCTCATCCGTCGCGCGGCGGAGGACGGGTTCCTCGCGTAGTGGCCAAGCTCTACTTCCGCTTCGGCGCGATGAACAGCGGCAAGAGCACCGGGCTCCTGCAGGCTGCGTACAACTACGAGGAGCGCGGCCAGCGCGTCCTGCTCGCCAAGCCCAGCGTCGACACCAAGGGCGACCGCGAGATCGTCTCGCGGCTCGGCGTGACGCGGACCGTGGACGTCGTGCTCCCCGCCGAGGCGGACGTCCGTGCTGCGGTGGCCGAGGCGGGCGCGACCGATCCGGAGTCGGCAGCACTCGACGGCATGGTCCGGCCGGTCAGCTGTGTGCTCGTGGACGAGGCGCAGTTCCTCACGCCCCGGCAGGTCGACGACCTGCTCCGGGTCGCCGTCCTCGACGAGATCCCCGTCCTCGCGTACGGCATCCGCACCGACTTCCGCACCGAGGCGTTCCCCGGCAGCCGTCGCCTCCTCGAAGTCGCGCACTCCCTCGAGGAGCTCAAGACCATCTGCCGCTGCGGGCGCAAGGCCGTGTTCAACGCCCGGAAGGTCGACGGCCGGTTCGTGTTCGACGGGTCACAGGTCGCGATCGACGGCGTCGACGTCGAGTACGAGTCACTCTGCGCCAACTGCTACCTCACCGAGTCCGGCGGCCGGTTGGACGGCGAGACCGGACACTGAGCCCGGTCCGGACAGGAGAGCCCGGTCCGGACAGGAGGCGCAGACCGGACCGATCCCGGGCCTCCCGTCCGACACGTGTCCCGGAATGGGCGCGCGACGCGGCGCGTTGGTGTGGACATGAGTGACGCACCCCTGCACCTTTCCGTCCTCGACCTCGCGACGCGCGAGTACGGGCAGTCGAACACCGAGGCCCTGCAGGGCTCGATCGACATGGCCGTCCGGGCCGAACAGCTCGGCTACGAGCGCTTCTGGGTCGCGGAACACCACGGCATGCCGGGCATCACCTCGTCCGCGCCGGCGGTCCTGCTCAGCGCCGTCGGTGCCGCGACCTCCACGATTCGCATCGGTTCCGGTGGCGTCATGCTGCCGAACCACGCCCCGCTCGTCATCGCGGAGCAGTTCGGCACCCTCCGAGCGCTGTACGGCGACCGCGTCGACCTCGGCATCGGCCGCGCGCCCGGGACGGACGGGGCGACCGCGATGGCCCTCCGGCGGACGGACCGGCTCGACGTCGACGACTTCCCGCAGCAGCTGGCCGACCTGGTCGGCTTCTTCACCGGTATGGAGGAGTCGAACCGGCTCGCCCGCATCCGTGCTGTGCCCGGCTACGGTGACGTCCCGGAGTTCTGGCTGCTCGGCTCGTCGGGCTACAGCGCACAGGTCGCCGGGGCGCTGGGGATCCCGTTCGCCTTCGCGCACCACTTCGCGTCCGACAACACGGAGGCGGCGCTCGCGCTGTACCACCAGGCGTTCCGACCCTCGCGTTTCCGTTCCGAGCCGCTCGCGTTGATCGGCGTGCAGGTCGTCACCGACGAGGACCCGGCCGTCGTGGACGAGCAGAGCGCGCCCGGGATGATCTCGTTCATCCGGATGCGTCAGGGCGCGAAGCCCGAGCCGGTCTCGATGGAGGAGGCCCGCGCGTACGAGTTCTCCGACCTCGAGCGACGGTTCATCGCCGCCCGGACGGAACGTCAGGCGTACGGCTCCCGGGACCAGGTCGCGGCGAAGATCAACGAGTTGGTCGAGTCGACCGGCGCCGACGGGGTGATCGTCGCTCCCGGGGCCGCGCAGGCACGCTACCGGCACCAGGCGCTCGAGGTCGTGGCGGGGCTGCACGCCGAGGGGCGGCTCGTCCGGCCGGGCGTCGCCGTCGCCTGACGCCGCGCGGACCGGGTGCGCGCCGGCGAGCAGCTTGGACCGTCCGCACGACACCGGCTTGCGCGACGCGGGCTTGCGTGGCGCGTTCTGGACGTGCACAACAGGAACCGGCCCGAACCACGGACTCCCGTGGTTCGGGCCGGTTCCTGTTGTGCCGACGAAGTCCGGCGGCGCCGGAGAACTCCGGGAACGGCGAAGGCCCCGGCTTCCTGAGAAGCCGGGGCCTTGTGTGTCGGGGTGACAGGATTTGAACCTGCGACCTCGTCGTCCCGAACGACGCGCGCTACCAAGCTGCGCCACACCCCGCGGTGTGATCACTCCGTTCCCGGAGCAACCCCAGAAGTCTATCCGATGATCGGGGGTGCTCACGACCACGCGGTGTCGGCCGGGCGCGTCGCGATCGACGTGGGAGCGGTCAGGTGCGGGCCGTCAGCGTGACGACGACCGCCTCCGGCCGGACGGCGAACCGCACGGGCGCGTAGATCGAGGTCCCGAGTCCGGCCGAGACGTTCAACCAGGACCAGTGCGTGCGGTTCTGCCACTGGTGCAGGCCGCTCGCGTACCGGCGCGGCAGGTCCGAGTTCGTCACGAGCGCGCCGACGCCCGGGACTGCCACCTGGCCGCCGTGCGTGTGCCCGGCGAAGACGATGTCCGCGCCCTGTGTCACGAAGGCGTCCAGGACGCGACGGTAGGGCGCGTGCGTGACGCCGATGGAGACGGGGGAGGGGCCGCTCTCGTCCTCCGACCACGGCACTTCGGAGCGCATCTCGTCGACGTTCGCCGGCAGGAGGTCGAGCCGGTCCCAGTCGCGGTGTGCGTCCGACGTGCCGAAGAGCTCGAAGCGCGACCCGCGGATCTCGACGGCACGGGCGTGGTCGTTGAGGTCCAGCCACCCGAGGGACTCGAAGAAGGCCGTCTGACGGTCCACGTCGAGCTTCGCCGGCTCGGCATGGGCCCGCATGGTGCTCGGCCCGGCGAGGTACTGCGCGGGGTTGCGGGGTGACGGTGCGAAGAAGTCGTTCGACCCGTAGACGAAGGCGCCCGGGATCCCGCGGAACGGCTCGAGGGCGTACTCGACGGCGGCGTTCGCGGTCGCGTGGCCGAGGTTGTCGCCGGTGTTCACGATGAAGTCCGGCTCGACCAGGCTGAGGTCGCGGATCCACTGCTGCTTGTCCGACTGCCACGGGGCCATGTGGATGTCGGACAGGTGCAGGACGGTGACGTCCCGGGAGCCGACCGGCAGCACCGGGACGGTCTCCCAGCGGATGGTGTACGCGCGGCGCTCCACGAGGGAGCCCCAGGCGGCGGAGGCGACTCCGAGCGCGGCGCCCGCGGCGAGGACGCCGAGGGCACCACGCGCTCGGGTCACCGGCAGCCCTTCGGCGACTTGCCGTTCTTGTTGCCGTACACGGACAGGGTGATCCCGGTGTCCTTCGACACCGCCGTGCCCTGGCCGGGGTCGACCGCGGCCACGAGGCACTCGTTGTCGCCGTTCCCCTCGGGGTAGTCCTTCGACACGGAGACGTTCGTGAACCCGGCGTCGGCGAGGGCGTCCTGCGCGTCGCCGATCTGCTTGCCGGTCACCTCGGGGATGGCGGCCTGTGAGCCGTCGGTCGTGTACACGGTCACGCTCGACCCCTTGGAGAGCTGCAGCCCGGCTGCCGGGTTGGTCGAGAGGACCGTGCCCGGCGTACCGCCGCCGGCCTGGACGCCGCCGTCCACGTAGGTCAGGCCGGCCGCTGCGATCGCTGCCCGAGCCGCTTCCGGGGTCTGACCCTGGACGTTCGGCACGGCGACGCTGTTGCCGCGGATCGACGCGGGCGACGGGTCGGCGAACTGACCACCCGGGTACTGGGTGTTCACGATCGTCTGCGCCTGGCGCCACAGTGCCGTGCGGGAGCCGGCGTAGGAACCGTTCGGACCGTAGACGAAGCGGAGGTTCTGCTTGCCCTGGATGTTGCCCATCCAGGTCGCTGTCGCCACCTTGGTCGTCGCACCGATCAGCCAGATCTGGTCGGCGTCGTTCGTGGTACCGGTCTTGGCGAACTCGTCGAAGCCCTCCGGCGTACGTCCGCCGCCGGCGGTTCCGATGGTCAGCACCTTCTTCAGGGCGTAGATCGCCGTCGCGGCGACCTGCGGGTCGATGGCCTGCGTGCAGTCCTTCGCCTGGCCGCCGAGGGACTTGCCGTCCGCGTTCGTGACGTTGTCGATCGCGATCGGGCGGCAGAACGTGCCGTTGTTGGCGATGCCGGCGTAGGCCGCGGCCATCGTGAGCGGGGCGATGTAGTTGTCACCGAGGACGGAACCGGCGTAGAGCTCGAGGTTCCTCGTGGTCTTCTTCGACATGTCGTCGCCGAATGCGGCGACGGGTTCCCGCGGCGCCGCACGATGGACACCGAGGGAGTATGCCGTCTTGGCGATGTCGCAGTAATCGAGCTTCTGCGCCATGTTGATGTAGGACACGTTGACCGATCGGTACGTCGCGTTCTCCACCGTCATGTTGCCGCCCTCGCCGGCCGAGTCGTTCTTCGGCGTGTAGTTCGTCGGTGACTGCGAACCGCACAGCGGGTACGACGTGAACGTCCGTGGTGTCCCGTTGACGATCTCGCCGAGGCCGTGGCCGTTCTGCAGCCAGTTGAGCAGCGTGAACGGCTTGAACGTCGAACCGGTCTGGAAGCCTTCACCGCCGCCGTACTCCTGGTCGACGCTGAGGTTCAGGCCGGAGTCCGTAGCGGGGGCGCAGGCGTTCGGGTCGGCGCCCTCGGTCCCGCAGCCCGCGAGCTGGTTGTAGTTCTTGTTCTGGACCATCGTGAGCACGCGGCCGGTGTCGGCTTCGACCGAGTTGATGACGCCGCCGAGGGCGAGCCGGGCCTCGGTGTTCGGCGCGTAGGCGTTGATCAGGTCCTTCTGCGCGTTGTTGAGGTCCAGGTTCAGCGTGGTCTGGATCGTGTAGCCGCCGTTGCGCCAGGCGGCGTCGCGCGCCTTCTGCGTCGAGCCGAGCTGGGACATCTCCTTGACGACCTGCACCGCGTAGTCGCAGAAGAACTGGGATCCGTTGCCGGCGGCGGCCTTGCAGCCCTGGGTCGGGTCGGTCAGGTGCACGTAGTCGGCGGGCTTGGAGGCGATGGCCTCCTTGAAGTCCTTGGTGTTGATGTGCTTCTGGGCGTACATCGACTTCAGGATCACGTCACGCCGGGCGACGTTCGCTTCGTAGTACTTCGGGTCGGACAGGTTGCGCGTGTTCGGCGACTGCACGATCGCCAGGATCGAGGCGGCCTCGGCGGCGGTGAGGTCGGTGGCGCTCTTGCCGAAGTAGTGCTGCGCCGCGGCCTGGACGCCGTACGTCTGGTCACCGAAGTAGGCGATGTTCAGGTAGCCGGTGAGGATGTCCTTCTTCGGGTACTTCTTCGCGAGCCCGATCGCGAGCTTCATCTCCTCGAGCTTGCGGGAGACGGAGACCTTGGTCGCCTCGTTGTAGGCCTTGATCCGCTGCTCCTGCGTGGGGAGCTCGAGTGCCTGCTGCATCTTGATGTTGCGGACGAGCTGCATGGTGAGCGTCGACCCACCGCCGGAGTCGCCGAGGCCACCCCCGGCGACGGTGCCGACACCGGCGCGGACGAGCGAGGTCATGTCGACGCCGCCGTGGTGCCAGAAGCGCTTGTCCTCACCGTCGATCGCGGCGTTCTTGAGGTTCTCGCTGATCTGGTCGTACTTCAGCTCCTGGCGGTTCTGGTCGTAGACCGTCGCCAGGTGGGTCGGCTTGCCGCCCGAGTACGCCAGCACCTCGTTGCGCTGGGGCAGGTCGCCGAGCTCGATGTACTCGGGCAGCGACTCGAAGACGCCGATCGTCGAGGTCGTCGTGACGCCGGCGACCGCGATCGCCGGCGTGACACCGATGGTGACGAGCAGGCCGGCGAGTGCGCTGAAACCGACGAAACCGACGAAGGCGCCGACTGCGGAGACGGGCTTGGTCCGGCGGGCAGACGTCTTCTGGGCAGACATAGGATGCAGCCTAAACGACACCTCGGACTGGAAGGCTGGCAAGGAACCGCATGAGCCGCTGGGAATACCTCACGACCCCGTTGATCATCCACAACACCACCGCCATCCTCAACAACTTCGGTGAGCAGGGCTGGGAACTGGTCCAGGTCGTCACCGGCCCGGAGGGCGGGCTCGTCGCCTACCTGAAGCGTCCGAAGGCCGAGGCATGAGCGTCGCCGAGCGCCTGACCGAGCTCGGCATCACGGTGCCGGAGGTCGCGGCTCCCGTCGCCGCGTACGTCCCCGCCGTCGTCTCCGGCGCACACGTCTTCACCGCTGGGCAGCTGCCGTTCATCGACGGCGCCCTGCCGGTGACGGGCAAGGTCGGGTCAGCGGTCGACGCCGAGACGGCGACGGCGCAGGCCCGGGTGGCGGCGCTCAACGCCCTCGCCGCGGTGCAGAGCGTCGCCGGGTCGCTCGACCGGGTCGCCCGGGTCGTCAAGGTGACGGTCTTCGTCGCCTCCGACCCCTCGTTCACCGGGCAGCCGGCGGTCGCGAACGGCGCGTCGCAGCTCGTCGGCGACGTGTTCGGCGAAGCGGGCGTCCACGCGCGCAGCGCGGTCGGCGTCGCGGTCCTGCCGCTGGACGCACCGGTCGAGGTCGAGCTGGTCGTCGAGCTGACGGCCTGACCACCTGCGGACGCGACGCGTCCGTGGGACGCAGAAGGGCCTCCCGGCCGGTGTGACGGGAGGCCCTTCCTGCGTCCGTCCGGCTACATCAGGTCCGCGATGGTCGCCATGATCGTCGGGTCGGCCAGCGTCGTCGTGTCGCCGATGCGACGCCCCTCGGCCGCGTCGCGGAGGAGGCGGCGCATGATCTTGCCGGACCGCGTCTTCGGCAGCTCCGGGACGATGACGACCTGACGGGGCTTCGCGATCGGGCCGATCCGCTTGCCGACCCAGGAGCGCAACTCGGCGGCGGAGGCCTCGCGGTCGACGCCCTCGGCCGCCTCGGCGGTGAGGATCACGAACGCGACGACGGCCTGCCCGGTCGTCTCGTCGGCGGCACCGACGACCGCTGCTTCGGCGACTCCCTCGTGCCCGACGAGCGCGGACTCGATCTCCGCGGTGGACAGTCGGTGCCCGGAGACGTTCATCACGTCGTCGACGCGTCCCTGCACCCAGATGTCGCCCTGGCCGTCGAGCCGGGCGCCGTCGCCGGCGAAGTAGCGGCCCGGGAACCGTGACCAGTACGTCTCGACGAAGCGGTCGTCGTCGCCCCAGATGCCGCGCGCCATCGACGGCCACGGCTCGGTGACGGTGAGGTAGCCGCTGCCGCCGGGACCCACGGGGGTGCCGTCCTCGTCCACGATCTCGGTGACGATCCCCGGCAGCGGGGTCTGTGCCGCGCCGGGCTTGAGCTTCGTCACGCCGGGCAGCGCCGAGATCATGATCGCGCCGGTCTCCGTCTGCCACCACGTGTCGACGATCGGGGTCCGGTCGTGGCCGATCACCTGCCGGTACCACTGCCACGCCTCTGGGTTGATCGGCTCGCCGACGCTGCCGAGCAGCCGGAGCGACTCGAGGCTGCGCGCTTCCGGGATCTGGCGACCGGCCTTCATCGCGGCGCGGACCGCGGTCGGTGCCGTGTAGAGGACCGTGACCCCGTACGCGTCCACGATGTCCCACCAGCGACCGGGCTGCGGCTCGTCCGGCGTGCCCTCGTACAGGACCTGCGTCACGCCGTTCGCGAGGGGACCGTAGACGACGTACGTGTGACCGGTGATCCAGCCGATGTCGGCCGTGCACCAGTAGACGTCCTTCTCCGGGTGCATGTCGAAGACGTTCCGGTGCGTGTAGGCCGCCTGGGTCAGGTACCCGCCGGAGGTGTGCACGATGCCCTTCGGCTTCCCGGTCGTGCCCGAGGTGTACAGGATGAACAGGGGCGTCTCGGCGGGGAAGGCCTGCGCCTCGTGGTCGGGAGCGGCGGCGGCGAACTCGTCGTGCCACCACCGGTCGCGCTCGGTCCAGGCGATCTCGTTGCCGCCGCGCCGCACGACGAGCACGTGCTCGACGCTGCCCGTGCCCTCGCCCTGCAGGGCCTCGTCCACGGCGGGCTTGAGCGGGGAGACGGCACCTCGGCGCCATCCGCCGTCCGCGGTCACGACGACCTTCGCGCCGGCGTCCTCGATCCGGGCACGGAGGCTCTCGGCGCTGAAGCCGCCGAAGACGACGGAGTGGATCGCGCCGAGTCGGGCGATCGCGAGCATCGTGACCACGGCCTCCGGGATGAGGGGGAGGTACACGACGACACGGTCGCCACGCCCGACGCCGAGACCCTGCAGCATGTTCGCCGCGCGCTGCACGTCCGCCGTCAGCTCGGCGTAGGTGATGGTGCGGGTGTCGCCGTTCGCGCCCTCGAAGTGGATCGCGACGCGGTCGCCGTTGCCGGCCCGGACGTGCCGGTCGAGGCAGTTCTCGGCGACGTTGAGCTCCCCGTCCGCGAACCACCGGGCGAAGGGTGCCCCGGACCAGTCGAGCGTCGTCGTGAAGGGCGTCCGCCAGTCGAGCAGGGCTCGGGACTGCTCCGCCCAGAACGCCACCCGGTCGGCGCTCGCGGCGTCGTGGAGGCCCTGGTCGGCGACGGCGTCCGCGACGAACTCGGGCGACGGTGGGAACGTCGTCGCGTCGTCGGAGGTGTCGGCCTGCTGTGGAGCGGCCTGCTGCGGAATCGTCATCGATGTCCTTTCGTCTCGTCCGCCCGGGACGCGGTCGGACCACCGAGGCAGACGACGACCGGGCGCAGTCGGAGACTACTCCCGACCGCGCTCCCGGCGGAGGACCCGGCCCGGTGCCGGCAGCGAGCGCCGTCCTGCGGTCCGGTCCGTCACCGCGGACCTGCCGGCGCGCAGCGGGACAGTCGATCCGCGCAGGTCCTCGCGTTCCGCGTCCAGGAGTGTCGGCGCATCCCCTTCGTGGGGTACAGTGTTCCCTGCCGGGCTCGTTCCCGGTGGCACCGGTCACGATTCCCCCCAATCACCCCGGTGTCCAGGCGGCACCCGTTCCCCCCAACAGGTGCCGCCTCTTCTTCTTCCCGGCCGGACCGCACGGGCGTGCGTCGGACGGAACGGGCGCGACGCCGCCGATCGGCAGCAGGACGCGGCCGACGTGGACAGACCGGTCGGCCCAGCCCCGTGCCCCACGCCGGTCTCGTCGCGCTCATCGGGACCCACTCGTCCCGGTCCGCCCTTCGGCGGACCCGCGACTTCTGGGCCGGATCGCTGCAGCACCCGGGCATCCGGAACGGGGTACGAGGGTGATCGTCGGGGTACAAATTGCTCGCGGTCGTGACGTCGGGCAGGGCTGTCCACCGGTCCGGCCGGGAGGCGCGGATCACCTGAAGCGCGTCCGTACCGTCGCCGCCATGCACCGTCATCGCGCTCCGTTCCTGCCCGGGTCTCCGCCTCCCCACCATCGGCGGCGTGCCGCGTCGTTGGTCGACTTCGAGGAGCTCGCGCCCCTGGTCGCCGACGACCGCGTGACGGACGTACTGGTCCTGGGCGGACGGGGCGTCTGGACCGACCGGGGCGCCGGGCTGGTCGTCGTGCCGGGACTCGTCCTGCCGGAGGACCGCGCCCGCGACCTCGCCCGTGCCCTGGTCGCCCGCGGCGGACGGCACGTCGACGAGACCACACCCTGCGCCGACGTCCGGCACGGAGACGGGATCCGTGTGCACGCGGTGCTCGCTCCGGTGTCCGTGCACGGGACGGCGATCTCCGTCCGGCTGCCACGTGACGAGCGACCCACGATCGACCGCCTGGCCGACCGAGGGTTCTTCGAGCGGGTGCCGCGCCGGCTCGTCGAGCGGGCCGTGCACGAACGGCAGAACGTGCTCGTGACGGGGGCCACCGGGAGCGGGAAGACCACACTCCTCGCAGCGATGCTCGCGCAGGTGCCGGCCGGCGAACGCATCATCACGGTGGAGGACGTCGCCGAACTCCGGGTCGACCACCCGCACGTCGTCGCGCTCGAGGCCCGGCAGGCGAACGCGGAGGGCGCCGGCGAGCTGGGTCTCGGTCGGCTGCTCCGCGAAGCGCTCCGGATGCGACCAGACCGGATCGTCGTGGGGGAGTGCCGGGGCGCCGAGGTCCGGGAGCTCACGTCGGCCCTCAACACCGGGCACGACGGGGGCGCGGGGACCGTGCACGCGAACGGCCTCGACGACGTCGCCGCGCGACTCGAAGCGCTCGGTGCGCTGGCCGGGCTCGGACCCGAGTCGCTCGCGCGGCAGGCAGCGAGTGCGTTCGACCTGGTGCTGCACGTGGAGCGCCGGCACGGGGTGCGGCGGTTGGCAGCGGTGGGCCGGATGCACGTCGACCGCGCCGGACGGTTGGTGGTCGCCGACGTCGAGGCCGTGCTGAGCCGGGCGGCGTCGAGCCGGGGCGCGCCGAGCCGGGTCGTGCCGAGCAGCGGGGACCGGGTGGCGGCACTTGGAGGCGCGAGGACGGGCGGGGTGGCCCGGATCGACGGCTGCGGCTCGTCGGCGCCCCGCAGCGGCTCCCGACCCGGGGGCGACGCTCGACGTGATGCGCGGCGGGTCGACGACGAGCAGTGCCGCCCGAGGACCGGCGGGGCGCACCGACGTCACCGAGACGGCTCGTGACGACGCACCGCGCGCGGACCGGTGACCGCGCCGGACCGAGGACCGATCCCCTCGGCCGACCGCTGGACCTCGCACGGACGCTGGACCGGGTCGCCGTGCTGGTCACTGCCGGCGTCCCACCGCCGCGGGCGTGGGTGCTCGTGACCGCGGCGGCAGCCGCACCGACCCAGAGGCGGTCGGACCCGTCCACTGGCCAGCCGGAGCCGCGCCGGGGACGGGCTGGACTGGTCCGACGCCGGACCCGTCCATCCCGCAGGACGGTACGAGGACGTGGCCCGGCGGGCGGCGGTCGCGGGTCGCGGGACCCCTCGACCGAGCGGGACGTCGAGGGGGTGCTCGCCGTCGCGGCCCGGACGGGGGCGCCGGTGGCACCGACACTCCGGGCGCTCGCAGCGTCCCTGCGCGATGCCGAACAGACGGCACGGTCGATCCGCACCGCGCTCGCCGGTCCACGCGCGAGCACACGGGTCGTGTTGACGCTCCCGGTCTTCGGGGCGCTGCTCGGGTGGGCCTGGGGTGTCGACTCGCTCGGTGTCCTGGTGGGCAGCCCGGTCGGCTCGGTCTGCCTGGTCACGGCGGTGGTGCTCGTCGCGGTCGCGCACCGGTGGACGCAGCGACTCGTGGCCTCCGCTGCGGAGAACGAGCCGATGCCGGGGCTGCTGCTCGACGTCTGGGCCGTGGCGCTCTCCGGCGGTGGCGCCTGGACCGACGCCGGCGCCACCGTCGACGCCGTGTTCGCCGACCGGTCCTGGCCGCAGCCGGACCGTGACCGGCTCGCGGAGACCCTGGCGCTCGCCGGACGAGCCGGGGTCCCGGCCGCCGGGCTCCTCCGCGCGTGCGCCCTCGACCGGCGGGCGGACGCCGCTGCCGAGGGTCTCGCGCGCGCCGAGCGGCTGGGGGTACGGCTCGTGCTGCCGCTCGGGGTGTGCATCCTGCCGGCGTTCGTACTGGTGGGGGTGGTGCCCGTGGTCGTGGGCATCCTCTCCTCCACATCGGGTGCCTTCGGCTGACCCCTCCACGGACGGTCGCGGATGCCGATCGCACGACCGGCGCCTCGTCGAGACTCGGACCACGGCCCGCTGGTCCAGCAACCGCGGGTCCGAGACCGTCCGGCCGGGACCGACGGGCCCGGATCGGACACACGAGACAAGACAGAAGGAAGGACACCACATGGAGAAGGACATCCCGAGTGCGGACCTGCCGCCGGCGGCGGCGCGACCGGCGCGTCGGAGGACGCGGCTGCGGGACGACGACGGGTCCGCCACGGCGGAGTACGCAGTGGTCATCCTGGCGGCCGTGGCCTTCGCCGGCGTCCTGGTCGCGGTGATGCGGTCCGGCGAGGTACAGGCCCTGCTCACCGAACTCGTCCGCACCGCGCTCACGCCGTGAGGCCGCGGCGGGCCCGCCCGCCCGCCGGCGAACGCGGATCGGTCACCGTCGAGTTCGCCGTCGCGCTACCGGTCGTCGCCGCCGTCCTGGCCGCGGGGATCGGCGGCGTGCGGGTCGTCGACACGCAGGGCCGTCTGCAGGCCGCCGCGGTCACGGCCGCCCGGGCGTTCGGACGCGGCGACGACGACGCGGGCCGCCGGGCGCTCCGGACGGCGGGAGCCGGGTCGTTCCGCATCGACCACACCCAGGGCTTGGTCTGTGTGCACGCCGGGCGGGCTGCGGGGAGGGGTCCGTTCGCGGCGCTCGTGCTGCGGGGGAGCGCCTGCTCGGTCGACGAGCGTGACCCGGCCGAGCACGACCTGGGTGACCACGTCGCGGACGGGCTGCCCGATGACGGGCCCGAGGGCGGCGGCCCGTCGTGACCCGGCCGATCCGGATCGCTCCCGGTGCCCGGTCGGGCGGAGCGGCGTGCCTGTCCGTTCGGTCTCGACCGTCGGTCGCCGGGCGGGCAGACGGAGGATCGGTGGCGGTCGTGCTCGTCGCGGTCCTCGCTGCCGTCTCGCTCGTCGTCGTGTCGGCGCTCGCCGCCGCCGGCCTCCGCGTCGCATCGGCACGGGCGCAGGGGGCGGCGGACACCGCGGCACTCAGCGCAGCGGCCGCGACGGTCGGACTGGCGCCGGGCCCGCCGTGCGCTGCTGCTCGCCGCTCCGCCCGGGCCGTCCGGGCCGAGGTCCGCACCTGCTCCGTCACCGGGGCCGTCGCGCGTGTCGCCGTCGTGGTCGGGTCCGGGCCGCTGTCCGTCGGGGCCGTGGCGGTCGCCGGGCCGCACGGCGGCGCAGACGCCTCGGCCGGGGCGACGGACATCGGCCGTGTCGTCCAGCCGGAGGTCGCGGACCACCTCCGGCTCCGCCGGGCATCCCCACCGGAGTGTGTATGGTGTGCCTGTCGGCCCGCCGGTCACCGAGTTCCCGGTCGACCCGGACGCATCCACGACGTCCGTCGGCTGACCAGCACCATCGATCAAGGAGACACGTGCCAGGCACGAAGAAGCTCGTGATCGTCGAGAGCCCCGCGAAGGCCAAGACGATCGCGCAATACCTCGGCGACGGATACGAAGTCCAGGCGTCCGTCGGACACATCCGCGACCTCGTCGAGCCCAAGAACCTGCCCGCCGAGCTCAAGAAGGGCTCCCTCGGCAAGTTCTCGGTCGACGTCGACAACGGGTTCGAGCCGTACTACGTCGTCTCCGATGCCAAGAAGAAGACCGTCGCCGACCTCAAGCGCGCCCTGAAGGACGCCGACGAGCTCTACCTCGCAACAGATGAAGACCGCGAGGGCGAGGCCATCGCGTGGCACCTGCTGCAGGTCCTGAAGCCCAAGGTGCCCGTCAAGCGCATGGTCTTCCACGAGATCACCAAGGAAGCGATCCAGCGCGCGCAGGAAGCCACGCGGGAACTCGACACCGCGCTCGTCGACGCGCAGGAGACCCGTCGCATCCTCGACCGTCTCTACGGGTACGAGGTCTCGCCGGTCCTGTGGCGCAAGGTCGGCCCGGGCCTGTCCGCCGGCCGCGTGCAGTCGGCCGCGACCCGACTCGTGGTCGACCGGGAGCGCGAGCGCCTGGCCTTCGTCTCGGCGAACTACTGGGACCTGACCGCCCGGTTCGAGAAGGCCGACGACGGGACGTTCACCGCACGCCTCGCCCGGATCCACGGGAAGCGCGTCGCCTCCGGACGCGACTTCGACGACCGCGGGGCGACCACGTCCGACGTCGTCCGGCTCGACGAGACGTCGGCGAGTGCGCTCTCCGCGGTCCTCGAGCGCGCCGGCGACGCGGTCGTCCGCAGCGTCGAGTCGAAGCCGTACACCCGCCGCCCGGCCGCGCCGTTCACGACGTCGACCCTGCAGCAGGAGGCGGCACGCAAGCTCCGCTTCTCCGCGCGGCAGACGATGAGCGTCGCGCAGGGCCTGTACGAGAACGGTCACATCACCTACATGCGTACCGACTCCGCCTCGCTCTCGCAGCAGGCGGTCTCGGCGGCGCGGAAGCAGGCGACCGCGCTCTACGGTGCCGACTCCGTCCCGGCGAAGCCGCGCTCGTACGCCGGCAAGAGCAAGAACGCGCAGGAGGCGCACGAGGCCATCCGGCCCGCGGGTGACACCTTCAAGACGCCGTCCCAGATGGAGGGCGTCCTGCGCGGCAACGACCTCCGGCTGTACGACCTCATCTGGAAGCGCACCGTCGCCTCGCAGATGGCGGACGCCAAGGGCTCGACCGCGTCCGTCGTGCTCGGCATCACCTCGACCGAACCGGTGGATGGCCTGGCGTCCACGGCGTCCGGCACCGACGTGGAGTTCACCGCGTCCGGCACGGTCATCACCTTCCGCGGGTTCCTCAACGCCTACGAGGAAGGTCGCGACGAGGAGCGCGCCGCGGGGGACTCCGCCGACGACGCCAAGCTGCCGCAGATGACCGAGGGCGACCACCTCGGCGTGCACGACGTCGCCGCCAAGGGGCACGACACCTCGGCACCGCCCCGCTACACCGAGGCGAGCCTGGTGAAGACGCTCGAGGAGCTCGGCATCGGCCGTCCCTCGACGTACGCCGCGATCATCTCCACGATCATGGACCGCGGGTACGTCACGCAGCGTGGAACGGCCCTCGTGCCGAACTGGATCGCGTTCAGCGTCGTCCGACTCCTCGAGGAGTACTTCGGCGACCTCGTGCAGTACGACTTCACCGCCGAGATGGAGAGCGACCTCGACCGCATCGCGAGCGGTGACGAGGACCGGGTCGACTGGCTCAAGGGCTTCTACTTCGGCGGCGACGACCAGCGCGGCCTCCGGACGGTCATCGACAACCTCGGTGAGATCGACGCCCGCGAGATCAACTCGGTCGAACTCGCACCGGGACTGACCCTCCGCATCGGACGGTACGGCCCGTACATCGAGACGCCGAGCGACGACCCCGAGAAGCCGCGGCGGGTGAACGTCCCCGAGGAAATTGCCCCCGACGAACTCACGCTCGAGAAGGCGCGGGAGCTCGTCGAGGCACCCGTGATCGGTGACCGGGTCGTCGGCATCAACCCGGAAACCGGCAAGGAGGTCCTCGCCAAGGACGGCCGCTTCGGTCCGTACGTGACCGAGCGCACCCCGGAGCCCGAGCCGACGGTCGACCCGGCGACGGGCGAGGTCCTGCCGGCGACGGCCGAGTCGGACCCGTCGGCGGCAGCGGAAGCCACCACGACGACGACCACCACCACGAAGATCACCACGAAGACGGCGGCCAAGGGGAAGACCCCGGCGGCGAAGAAGACGACGAAGAAGGCGGCAGCAGCCCCGAAGGAGCGCACGGCGTCCCTGTTCAAGTCGATGGACCCGCAGACCGTCGACCTCGAGACCGCGCTCAAGCTCCTCGACCTGCCCCGCACGGTCGGCACGGACCCGGAGTCCGGCGAGGAGATCACGGCGCAGAACGGCCGCTACGGTCCGTACCTCAAGAAGGGCACGGACACCCGGACGCTCCCGAGCGAGGACGCGATCTTCGACGTCGACCTGCCCGGCGCCCTCGAGTTGTTCGCGCAGCCGAAGTACGGCGCCAAGCGTGCCGCCAGCGCGGCGCTGAAGGAGTTCGACGCCGACCCGGTGTCCGGCAAGCCGATCAAGGTGAAGGACGGCCGTTTCGGTCCGTACGTCACCGACGGTGAGACGAACGCGACGATCCCGCGCGGCGAGGAGGTCGAGGCGGTCGACTTCGAGCGCGCGGTCCAGCTCCTCGCCGACAAGCGCGCGAAGGGTCCGGTCAAGAAGAAGGCCCCCGCCCGACGCGCCCCCGCCAAGAAGAAGTGACGCCGGACGCCGCCGTGTCCGGACCGTCGCCCGTCGCCGCCCGCGGGTGGTTCATCACCCTCGAGGGTGGCGACGGCGCCGGCAAGACCACCCAGGCCGAGCGCCTCGAGCAGTGGCTCGTGGACCACGGTCTGGAGGTCGTCCGGACGCGGGAGCCGGGCGGGACGCCCCTCGGGCAGCGCATCCGCGAGATCGTGCTGCACGAGCGTGGTCACGTCGCCCCGCGCGCCGAGGCACTGCTGTACGCGGCCGACCGAGCGCACCACGTCGAGACCGTCGTCCGTCCGGCACTCGCCCGTGGTGCGGTCGTGCTCCAGGACCGGTACATCGACTCCTCGGTGGCCTACCAGGGCGTCGCACGCGGCCTCGGTGCGGAGCAGATCCGGACCGTCTCGGCCTGGGCTGCCGACGGCCTGACGCCGGACCTCACCGTGCTGCTCGACGTCGACGTGTCCGTCGGACGGGCCCGGGTCGCCGCGGCCCGCGGCGACGTCTTCGACCGCCTCGAGTCCGAAGCGGAGACGTTCCACGAGACGGTGCGCGCGGCCTTCCTCGCGATGGCGGGGGCGGAGCCCGACCGGTTCCTCGTCGTCGACGCCGCCGAACCCGCCGACACGGTGCAGGGACACATCCGCGCAGCGGTCTCCGGCCTCGTCGGGGTCTCCTGATGCCCGCGAGCGGTCGGCCGTCGGTGGCGGCTGGGAGGATCGACCCGTGAGCGTGTGGGAGGGCCTGACCGGGCAGGAGGAGTCCGTGGCAGCACTGCGCAGTGCCGCGGAGTCGACCGACGGCACCGGGGGCATGACCCACTCGTGGCTCATCACCGGTCCGCCCGGGTCGGGACGGTCGAACGTCGCCGCCGCCTTCGCCGCAGCACTCGTGGGGAACGGTCCGGACGACGACCACACGCTGCGGCTCATCGCCGCGGGCACGCACCCGGACGTGTCGCGGCTCACCACCCAGCGGGTCATCATCACCATCGACGAGATCCGTGCGCTCGTCACCTCGTCGCACTTCTCGCCCTCGGTCGGCCGGTACCGCGTGATGATCGTCGAGGACGCCGACCGGATGACCGAACGCACCTCGAACCTGCTGCTCAAGGCGCTCGAGGAACCGCCCGAGCGCACGGTGTGGATCCTGTGCGCGCCGAGCGAGGCCGACCTGCTCCCGACCATCCGGTCCCGCGTCCGTTCGGTCCGCCTGCGCGTGCCGGGCATCGAGTCCGTCGCCGACCTCATCGTCGCCCGCACCGGCGTGGACCGGGTCCTCGCGACCGATGCCGCCCGGCAGGCGCAGAGCCACATCGGGATGGCCCAACGGCTCGCCACCAGCGAGGACGCCCGTGACCGCCGCCGTCGCACCCTGACGACCGTGCTCGGGATCCGGAGCGTCGGCGACGCCGTGAACGCGGCGGCCGCGCTGCTCGCCGTGGCGGACGAGGACGCCAAGGCGATCACGCTCGAGCGTGACGCCGAGGAACGCGACGCAGCGCTCCGGTCGCTCGGCGTGCAGCCGGGCGGGACGGTGCCGCCGGCGCTCCGGTCGCAGCTGCGTGTGTTGGAGGAGGACCAGAAGCGGCGCGCGACCCGGAGCCTCCGTGACGGGTTGGACCGTATCCTCGTGGACGTCTCCTCGCTCTACCGGGACCTGTTGCTCCTCGGTCTCGGCGCACCGGCGGAACCGGTGAACCTGACGATCCGGCACGAGCTCGAGCGGGCGCTGCCGTCCGTGCCGCCGGGCGCCGCGCTGGAGGTGCTCGACGCGATCGCCACCGCACGTCAGCGGATCGGCGCGAACGTCGCGGCCCTCCTGGCGCTCGAGGCCCTGCTCGTCACGGTGGCCCGCGCCGTCCGCTGACCGACGGCGCCGCCATCGGTGCGCTCGGGCCGTTTCCGCGCGTCCTCTCATGCCGCCCGCTGCGGTGCGCGTGCGAGGATCGTGCCCATGACCGATGCCGAACCGGGCCTCCGCGAGCGGAAGCGCCGCGCCACCCGACTGGCGATCCAGCAGGCGGCGCTGCACGTCGCGCTCGAGCACGGTCTCGTCGCGGTCACCGTCGATGAGGTGTCCCGCCGTGCCGACATCTCGCCCCGCACGTTCTTCAACTACTTCCCGAGCAAGGAACAGGCGATCCTCGGCGACGACCCGACGCTGCCGCAGGGGGACGAGGTCGAGGTCTTCGTCGCCGGCGGTCCCTCGGGCGACCTGCTGTCCGACCTCGGCGCCCTGCTCGTGCACTCGGCGCGTGAACTCGTCGAGGAGCGCGGTCTGATCGGGGAACGGCAGCAGGTCCTCCGTGCGAACCCGGAACTGTTCAGCCGACGGATGGCCTCGATGCAGGAGTTCCAGGCCGAGCTCCAGACGGTGGTGGAGCGGCGGCTCCAGCGCGAGGCCACCCTGAGCGGTGACGAGGCCACCGCGGACGCCGATGTCCCTCCGGCCCTCCGCCGACGCGCCCGGCTCGCGACGCTCGTCGGACTGGCGGCACTCCGGCACGCCTGGTGGGAGTGGTCCGAACCGGGGTCGGCGGTGCACCTGACCGACGAGCTGGAGCGGTCGTTCGACGATCTCGGCGCGCTCGTTTCGCGCTCGCTCGTCTGATCCTGTACAGTTGTTTCTCGTGCCGCTCCGGGTCATCCGGAGCGTCCGCCGCCTTAGCTCAGTCGGTAGAGCGATTCACTCGTAATGAATAGGTCGTCGGTTCGATTCCGACAGGCGGCTCTGTAAAAGCCCCGGTCAGGCCCTCAGTGAGAGTCCTCGATTGGGGCTTTTTCACGTCCTGGTACACACGACAGTGCACACAACCAGGCGGTGTCCAGCGGCCGGCGGCGGCCGTAACATCGCGCTCTCACGCTACGGACGGTCAAGCGCTGGTGGGCCAGCGCGACGAATCAGCCGCCCCTACCCCTATTTGGGGGGCAGACGACGGAGTCCGCATGGTGAGAGTGTGCAGGGACGTGATCGTCAATAAAAGGGGGCTTGGATTGGATGATTCAAAAGAGAAAGGCGAGATGCGATCAGGGCTGAGTCGCCGACAGATGCTGGGGTACACAGCAGCGGCATCCATGGCTGCGCTTGCCTTGCAAGGAACTCGCGCGTTCGCTGCGACGGCTGGCGGTAGCGCGGTTCGTGACTCGAACCTCTACAACCTCGCAGGGTCCATGCCCGAAGGTGGGGGCACTCGCGAGATGTCCAGGGCAGCCGCAACCGCAGCGTGGGGTGGCTATTCGAACGGGCAGATCCCGACCTCAGTGCTGCGGAAGGTGCCCGTCGTCAACGGCCAGCCGTACCTTCGTCCTGACGCTGCTGCGGCGTACTACGACTTCAACTCAGCGTTCGTCGCGAGGTTCGGACGAACTCTGACCATCACTGAGGCGTACCGCGATCTCGCACGTCAGCAGGCCCTGTGGAACGCCTACCAGAACGGTACCGGGAACCTCGCCGCTCAGCCCGGGACGTCCGTGCACGGCTGGGCATTGGCATGCGACTTCGGGAGCAACGTCAATGTCTACGGGAGCGCCGAGAAGAACTGGGCGAACGCGAACGGACCGAAGTTCGGCTGGCAGCCGAAGGGTGACGCGTTCGTCGAGCGCGAAGCTTGGCACTTCGAATACGACGGAAGCTACCAGGGGTCGGGGAGCGGCGCGGACAGAGCGACGGACGAGGACATGCGTCTCATCCAGTCCGGGGGCCGTGGGATAGCGGCGATCGGGCCGGGCTACTTCTTCCAGCTTCCGGAAGGGGAGTTCGTCACTGCCGCGACGAAGCTCTGGGGCGACCCGTACATCGGGAACGATCGCGAGTTCGACTTGTGGCGGGCAATCGTCCTGCAGGGAACCTCCGCGTGATCCGCGGAACTTGAAAACACTTCAACGAAGGAATCTGAATTATGAAGATCATTTCGTCGCCCGGCCGGGGCGAGGCAGTTGTCGGCCCCGGGTACTTCCGTGCTCTGAACGACGAGCAGCTCACCGCTGCGAAGAAGATCTACGGTGCCGTACAGACCGGTAACGATCGCGAGTTCGACCTCTGGCGAGCCATCTCGCTGCAGGGGACGACGGCAGCTGGGTAGGGCGCGACCCTTCCTGTGAGGGAGGACCCATCTGCACTCAGCAGCTAGGACGAACCCCTCGGTCCGAAGGCGGATCGAGGGGTTTTGTCCACGCTGCGGGGCCTCCGGCAAGCTCACCTGTAATCCGCACGTCGGAGGGCTTGAGGAACGCGACCTTCTTCGCGCCGATGGTGGGGATGATCCAGTTGCGAGTCACGGACTCGTAGGACAGGAGCGTGTTCGGCTTGAGGTTTGGCTTGCCAACCGTTTCGAGCCAGTGCGTCGCCCACTGCTCGACGACGGTCTTCGTGTCGAGGGTGGTGCCGTGCTGCTTGATTTGGTCCTTGATCGCGTAGAGCTTGCGGCGAGCGCCTCCTTCGTTTTCGACGTCACGACGCGCTGCCGGCGTCTGCCGCCCGGGTGGAAGCCGTCCTCGATCACCGCCCGCCAGAGTTTGCCGCCACGGATTGCGTAGAGCGCTCCGTCCCCCGAATCCCGCTTCCTCGGCACTGCAACCTCCTGGTGCACACATCAGTACACACAACCGACCGCAACTACATGTTTGCGGTTGCTAAGTCTGATGGTAGGCCGATCGCCTTTATTCCAGGGGCGAGTGGGGCGGCGCAACGGCCCTCGCCGCAGTACCAGGTCTGCCGCGCCAACCCACTCGTGATGAATAGGTCGTCGGTTCGATTCCGACAGGCGGCTCCGACCACCCCCTCGTTCCTCCGGGAACGAGGGGGTTCGTGCTTCCCGGGGCGGCCCGCGTCAGGCTTGGTCGCGGGCAGGGTCGCCGGCCGTCAGCCCCGTCACCGGCACACGTGCACGCGCGCCTCCCACGGACGCAACATCCCGGTCGAGCCCGGCTCCCCGAGGTTCCCGAGCACGAGGCCGCCCGTCCGCCCCGCGATGCCCGCGGGCAGGACGAGGTCCGACGACGACAGGTTCGCGACGACGACGAGCGGTGGGTCGTCCTCGTTCCCGGTCGACCCGTCGGGGAGTGCCCGCGTGAACGCCCACAGCACCGGGTGCTCCGGCTCGAGGAGCGTGAAGGTGCCGAGCTGCACGGTCCGCGACCGGTGCCGCAGCGCGATGAGTCGCCGGTGGTGTTCGTACACGGACCGGTCCCCGGCGGCGCGGTCCGCCGCGACGGTGACGTGCGGCCAGCCTTGCCCCATGCCGATCCACGGCTCCGCGGTCGAGAACCCACCGGCGGGCTCGCTGTCGTCCCACGGGATCGGCGTCCGGGCGTTGTCACGACTGCGGAACGCCAGTGCCTCGAGCGCCGACGCGGCCGACATGCCCCGGCCGACGGCCCCGCGGAACCAGTTCACCGACTCGACGTCGCGGTACTGTTCGATCGCGGTGAACCCCGCGTTCACCATGCCGATCTCGTCGCCCTGGTAGACGTACGGCGTCCCGCGGTGCAGGTGCAGCACGGTGGCGAGCAGCGTCGCCGACTCGTAGCGGAAGGCGAACGGGTCGTCCGCCTCCGCCCGTGCCGCCGCCCCGAAGCGCGACACCGGCCGCGGCTGGTCGTGGTTCGACAGGTACAGCGAGTTCCAGCCGCGCTGCTCGAGTCCCGTCTGCCACCGCGCGAGCGAGGCCTTCAGTGCCGGTAGGTCGGTCTCCTGCCGGGTGAACTTCGACGCCGGCGCGTGGTCGAGCCCGACGTGCTCGAACTGGAACACCATGTCGAGTTCGTGCCGCTCCGGGGCGGTGAACAGCACGGCGTCCTCGACCGAGACGCCCGGCATCTCGCCGACGGTGAGCAGCGCGTCCCGGCCGGCGAACACCCGGTCGTGCATCTCCTGCAGGTGCTCGTGGACCCGCGGCTGCATGACGTAGGCGTCGCTGTCGCCGGACAGGGCGTCGTCGTCCTTCGCGATGTGGTTGATCACGTCCATCCGGAAGCCGTCGACGCCGCGGTCGAGCCAGCGGTTCATCATGTCGTACACGGCGGCACGCATGTCCGGGTTCTCCCAGTTCAGGTCCGGCTGCTGCGGCGTGAACATGTGCAGGTAGTACTGGCCGGTGGCGGGGTCCCACGACCATGCCGGGCCGCCGAACGCGGCGCGCCACCGGTTCGGCTCGTGCCCGTCGACCGGGTCCCGCCAGATGTACCAGTCGTGCTTCGGGCACGTCCGGGAGCGGAGTGCCGCGCGGAACCAGGGGTGCTGGTCGCTGGTGTGGTTGACGACGAGGTCCATGACGAGTCGCATGCCCCGCCGGTGCACCTCGACGAGCAGCGCGTCGAACTCGTCGATCGTGCCGAACAGCGGGTCGATGTCCTCGTGGTCCGAGATGTCGTACCCGTTGTCGACCTGCGGTGAGCGGTAGACGGGGGAGAGCCAGACGACGTCGACGCCGAGGTCGGCGATGTGGTCGAGGTGCCGGCGCAGCCCGGCGAGGTCACCGACGCCGTCGCCGTTCCCGTCGGCGAAGCTCCGTGGGTACACCTGGTAGACGACGGCTCTCGTCCACCACGGTTCCGGTCCGGTCACGGCGCCTCCTCGCGTCCGGTCCGTGCGCTCGGCGCGCGGACCAACCACCTGTCGGACTGGAGGCCCGTCACCCGCCCGGTGCGGGCCTCCCGTCCGTCTCCTGGTGGACAGCACGGTACGCCGCACGTCCTGACCGAGCACGGACCGACGGGTGCTCGGTGCAGGCGACACCGGTCCGGTCACGGTGCGCCTGGTAGACAGGCCGCATGACCGTTCGATGGGGAGTGCTCGGGACCGGTGGCATCGCCCGGTCCTTCGTGGTGGACTGCACCGCCGCGGGGGTGGAGTTCGTCGCGGTCGGGTCCCGTACCGAGGAGGGCGCCCGTGCCTTCGCGGAGGAGCACGGCATCCCGCGTGCTCACGGCGACTACGCGTCCCTCGTCGCCGACGACCAGGTGGACGCCGTCTACGTGGCGACGCCGCACTCCCGGCACGCCGAGGACGCCCTCCTCGCGATCGCGGCCGGCAAGCACGTCCTCGTGGAGAAGGCCTTCACGATCACCGCGGCCCAGGCGCGGCGGGTCCGCGACGCCGCACGCGAGCGCGGAGTCCTCGTCGTCGAGGCGATGTGGACCCGGTTCCTGCCGCAGACCGCGATGATCCGCCGGGTCCTCGCCGAGGGGCGGATCGGGACGCCGCGGTTGGTCGAGGCGACCCACCACCAGGCCCTCCCGACCGACCCGCGGCACCGGCTCAACGACCCGGCGCTCGGTGGCGGCGCCCTCCTCGACCTCGGGGTGTACCCCGTCTCGTTCGCGGTCGACGTCCTCGGCGTCCCGACCGGTCTCGTGGCGGCCGGCACGCTCAGCGACCAGGGCGTCGACACCCAGATGGGGATCGTGATGACGCACGAGGGCGGTGCGCAGTCGACCGTGCACTTCGCGCTCGACGTGCGGAGCCCGAACAGCGCGTCGATCATCGGGACGGCTGGGCGGATCGACATCGACCCGACCTGGTACACGCCGACCACCTGGCGCATCCGGGACGCGGACGGGGCAGTGATCGAGGAGTTCGACGGGCGCGAGGAGCTCGCCGGCTACGCGCACGAGGCCCGTGCGCTCGAGGCCGCGGTCACGGCGGCGCCCGCCGGGGGCGGACCGGTCGAGACCGCGGAGCACGGTCCGGCCGGCATCGACCACACCGTCGCGGTGATGGCGGTCATGGACGAGGCACGTCGCCAGGTGGGCGTCCGCTACGCGGCCGACGACGCCGACTGACCGGCCGTTCCCGCACCGGACGGCCGGTCCCGCCCTGGAGGCCCGACCGCGCGTCTCGTAGGATCGTCCCGATGTCCGAGCAGTCACCCGAGCCGTCCGCCGGCGGTCCCGTCTCCCGTTCCGTCGCCGCGCTCCGTGCCTCCGCGAACCGCCGACCGGTCCCGTGGGCGATCGGCGGGCTCGTCGCGGTCCTCGTCGTCGGGTCCGGCGGCGCGGTCGCCGTGGGTGCTGCGAGCGGGGAGCAGCCGCGAGCCGCGGTGTCCGCCAGCGCCTCCCGGACGCCGACCGCCAGCGCGACGCCGACCGTGAGCACCTCGGCGTCCCCGGAGCCGACCGCAACCGTCACGCCCACCGCGAAGCCGACCCCGACCCCGACGCCGAGCGCCCGTGCCGCCGCGCGGACCTGCTCGATCGCCGGTGCCGCCTCCGTGAGCGGCCTCGGTCGGTTCGAGGGGTACGTGATGAACGCGACCACCGGTGAGGAACTGTTCTCCCGCGACGGCGGCACCCCGGCCCAGACCGGCAGCGTGATGAAGACCCTCACGAGCGCGACCGCACTCGCCGTGCTCGGCGGCGACCACACCATCCCGACGACCGTCACCGACGAGGGCGACGGCACGATCGCCCTCGTCGGGCACGGTGACGCGACCCTGTCGGCGGGCAACGGCACCGTCTACCCCGGTGCACCCACGCTGCAGCAGCTCGCGCAGCAGGTGAAGGCCCGCCTCGGCGACGCGCCCGTCCGGTCGATCGTCGCGGACGGCACGTGGTGGAGCGAGGCCGACGCCTGGCACCCCACCTGGCCGGTGAGCGAGCGCACGATCGGCTACCAGCCCGAGGTGACCGCGCTCATGGTCGACGGTGACCGTGCGAACCCGGCCGCCGCCACCTCACCGCGCTCCGAGGACCCGATCGGCCGGGCCGGTGACGCGTTCCGGACGGCCCTGGTCAACGCAGGGGTCGTCGGGGCCGCGACGGCACCGGTCACGAAGCGCGCGACGACCTCGCAGGCCACGATCGCGCAGGTGCAGTCGCAGCCGGTCTCGACGCTCATCGGGCAGATGATCCCGAACTCGGACAACACCCTCGCCGAGATGCTCGCGCGGGTGTCCTCGAAGGAGGCCGGTGCGGGTGGGACCGCGGCGTCGCTCACCGGGGTGTACGCCTCGGCCCTGCGCGGCTACGGCGTCGACCCGGCGGGCATCACGATCATCGACGGGTCCGGTGAGAGCGCGGCCAACGCCGTGTCGCCGTCCTTCGTCGCCCACCTCATGGTCCCGGTGACCCGGGGTGAGCGAGGGCTCGGGACGCTCGCATCGGTCCTGCCGGTGTCCGGCGTCTCGGGCACGCTGTCGAGCCGCTTCACGGGGGCGAACGCCGACGCCCGGGGCAAGGTCCACGCCAAGACCGGGTGGATCGACAGTGCGAACACCCTGGGCGGCTTCATCGACGCCGCGGACGGCACGAAGCTGACGTTCGCGTTCTACGCCATCGGGTCATCGCGGGCCGCCGCGTTGCCGGCGCTCGACGCCGTGACGGCCGCCGCCTACCGCTGCGGCGGGTCCCTCGCCGCCTCCTGACCGGCGCTCGCTGCATCCTGACCTCGGCGTACCTGGCCGGACGGGTGCTCCGTCAACGGGTGCTCTGGCGCCAGGTGTTGGATGGGGTCATGGCTCGGGCACTGCTCATCATCGACGTCCAGAACGACTTCACCGAGGGCGGCGCGCTCGCGGTCGACGGGGGAGCGGCGGTGGCCGGACGGATCACCGCCTTCCTCCGACGGCACGCCGACGAGTACGACCTCGTCGTCGCCTCCCGCGACTGGCACGACGCCACCGGGGACAACGGCGGGCACTTCGCCGGCCCGGACGGCCCCGACTTCCGGACGACCTGGCCGGTGCACTGCGTGGCCGACACCCCGGGCGCCGAGTACCACCCGGCGCTCGACCTGTCCGCCGTGGACGTGCACGTGCGGAAGGGGCAGGGCGAGCCGGCCTACTCGGCGTTCGAGGGGACGACCGACACGGGCGCGGACCTGGTGGACGTCTTCTTCGACCGCGAGGTCCACGCCGTCGACGTCGTCGGCATCGCCACCGACCACTGCGTGCGGGCCTCGGCGCTCGACGGCGTGCACGCCGGCCTGGACGTGTTCGTGTACGAGGACCTCGTCGTCGGCGTCGACCGCGCGGCCAGCGAGGCGGCGCTCGAGGAGGTCCGGGACGAGGGCGGCCACACCGGACGCAGTGACATGGACGAAGGGCGGCAGCGCCCGGGAGGAGCGGTCCTGTGACCGACACGACCGACACGACCGACACGACCGACACGACCGTCACGACCGTCGCCGACGAGCACGTCAGCGTCCCCGGCGTCCCCACCGGCCTGTTCATCGGGGGCTCCTGGCGACCGGCCTCGGGCGGCGCGACGTTCGACGTCCGCGACCCGTCGACCGGCGCCGTCCTCGCGAGCGTGGCCGACGCCACACCGGAGGACGGCATCGCCGCGCTCGACGCCGCGGTCGCCGCACAGGAGGAGTGGGCCGCCACCGCCCCGCGCCGCCGCTCGGACCTGCTCCGCCGCGCCTTCGACCTCGTGCACGAGCACGCCGACGACATCGCCGCGGTGATGACGCTCGAGATGGGCAAGCCCCTCGCCGAGTCGCACGGCGAGGTCGTCTACGGCGCCGAGTTCCTCCGCTGGTTCTCCGAGGAGGCCGTCCGCATCGGCGGCGACTACCGGACGAACCCGGAGGGCACCGGTCGTGGCATCGTGCTGAAGCGCCCGGTCGGTCCGGTCTACGCGATCACCCCGTGGAACTTCCCGCTCGCGATGGCGACCCGGAAGATCGCACCGGCCCTCGCCGCCGGCTGCACGGTCGTGCTGAAGCCCGCCGACCTCACCCCGCTGACGACCCTGTACCTCGTCGAGCTGTTCCGCCGGGCCGGACTGCCGGACGGCGTGCTCAACGTCGTGCCGTCCTCGGACGCGAAGGCACTGTCCGCACCGGTCATCGCGGACCGTCGACTCCGGAAGCTCACCTTCACCGGCTCGACGCCGGTCGGGTCCGCGCTCCTCAAGCAGGCGGCCGACACCGTGCTGAAGACGAGCATGGAGCTCGGCGGCAACGCTCCGCTGCTCGTGTTCGACGACGCCGACGTGGACCGTGCGGTGGACGCCGCCATGCAGGCCAAGTTCCGGAACGTCGGGGAGGCCTGCACCGCCGCGAACCGGTTCTTCGTGCAGGAGGGCATCGCGGACGCGTTCACGGCGGCCCTGACCGGACGGATCGAGGCACTCCGCATCGGGCGCGGGACCGAGGACGGCACCGACATCGGACCGCTCATCGACGGCCGGGCCGTCGACAAGGCGGCCGGGCTCGTCGACGACGCCGTCGAGCGTGGCGCCACGTTGGTGACGGGTGGTCGGCGGGTCGATCGTGCGGGCACGTACTACGCGCCGACGCTCCTCGACGACGTCCAGCCGGGGTCGGACATCCTGACGACCGAGATCTTCGGGCCCGTCGTCTCGATCACGCGGTTCACCACCGAGGAGGAGGGCATCCGGCTCGCGAACGACACCGAGTACGGGCTCGTCGCCTACGCCTTCACCGAGGACATGCGGCGCGGGCAGCGCCTGGCCGAGCGGTTGGAGACGGGCATGCTCGGCTGGAACACCGGCGTGGTGTCGAACGCCGCGTTCCCGTTCGGCGGCGTCAAGGCGTCTGGCCTGGGCCGCGAGGGCTCGCACGAGGGCCTCGAGGAGTACCTGGAGACCGTGTACGTGCTCACCCCGGACCCCTTCGCCGCCTGACCCTGCGGGGCGGGGCGGGGCGGGGCGGGGCGCTCAGACCAGCAGCTGGTGCTTCGCCAGGTCGCGGTAGAGCGGGGTGCTCTGCACCAGCTCGGAGTGCGTGCCGATGCCGACGACGCGGCCGTGCTCGAGCACGACGATGACGTCGGAGTCCACGACGGTCGACAGCCGGTGCGCGATGACGAGCAGCGTCCGGTCCTCGGCCACCGCGTCGATCGCCAGCCGCATCTTCTGCTCGTTCACCCCGTCGAGCGAGGACGTCGACTCGTCGAGCAGCAGGATCGGGGGAGCGGCGAGGAGCGCTCGGGCGATCGCGAGCCGCTGGCGTTCACCGCCGGAGAGCATCACGCCGTCCTCGCCGACCTGCGCGTCGAGTCCGCGCGGGTCGCGGTGGAGCACGTCGCCGAGGTTGACCGCCTCGAGCACCCGGACGCACTCGGACTCCGGGGCGTCCGGCGAGCCGAGCAGCAGGTTCGCGCGGATGGTGCCGGCGAGCACCGGGGCGTCCTGTTCGACGTAGCCGATCTGGGCACGGAGCTCGGCCCGGTCGAGGCCGCGGACGTCGAGCCCGCCGAGGCGGATGACGCCCTCGGTGGGGTCGTAGAAGCGCTCGATGAGGGCCAGGGTCGTGGACTTCCCGGCGCCCGACGGTCCGACGAGGGCGACCCGGGTGCCACGGGGCACGCTGAACGACACGTCGTGCAGGACGGCCTGTTCGCCGGTGCCGGCGGTCGGAGCGGGGGCACTGACGTCCCCCGACCCGGCCGCGCCGTCCGACCCCACGGCGTCCGGTGTCGCGGCGTAGCGGAACGTGACGTGCTCGAAGGTGATGGCGTCGTCGGTCGCGACCGCGGCGGCGGGGTGGACGGCAGCGTCGTCCTGGTCCTCGGTCGGCAGGTGGAGGATCTCCTCGATGCGTCCGAGCGCGCCGAGGGCCTGCGCCACGGCGACGACCGCGCCGAGCGCCTGCCCGAGCGGCATGATCATCATGAAGAGCAGCAGGATGAACGTGATGAGGGTGGCGATCGTGATCGTCCCCGCCGCCACCTGCGCGCCGCCGATGCCGAGCACCGCGATGAACGCGACCTGCATGACGATGCTCGCGACCGGGACGACGAAGGCGGACATGCGCGCGATGACGAGCCCACGGCGGTAGGCCTCGGTGGCGTGTGCGTCGACCTCGCTGACCTCGCGGGCGGTGGCCCCGGCGGCGCGGATGGTCCGGACGGCGCCGATGCCCCGCTCGACCGCCGCCGTCAGGTCGCCGACCTTCTCCTGCGCGGCCTTCGAGGCGACCCGGATGCGCCGGCTGAGGCCGCCGACGACGACGACCGCGACGATGACGATCACGACGACCACGACGAGCAGCAGCGGGTCGATGACGGCCATCGCGACGACCGCGCCGACGAAGGTGAGGGCACCGCCGATCGACTCGATGAGGCCCTGGGTCAGGACGGCGCGGAGGAGCGTGGTGTCGCTGCCGACGCGGGACACCAGGTCGCCGGTGCGGCGGACGTCGAACTCCGAGATCGGCAGGCTGAGGATGCGGGCGATGAGCTTCCGCCGTGTCGACAGCACGACGCCCTCTCCGGCGCGCTGGAGCAGGAAGTGCTGCACACCGTTCAGGACGCCGGCGACGAGCACGAGGACGACGAGCGCCCACACGAGCGTCGACATGCCGGTGCCCTGCTGGACCGCCGTGACGACCTGGTTGACGAGCAGCGGCTGGGCGAGGGACGCCGCGGCACCGAGGATGCTCAGCACGATGATGACGACCATCGCCGGCTTGTTCTCGAACAGGTAGGACAGCAGGCGGCCGAAGGTGGCACGGGGCCCGTCGGTCGGCTTCGGGCGTGCGAACGGGTTGCTCATCGTGCGTCGATTCTCTCACCGCTGCACCGACAGACGGACGGGAGGCTGTCCCCGGTCCGGTGGGCAGCCTCCCGTCCGATCAGGCCGCGGTCAGCGCGCGTCGCGTCCGGCCGCGACGGCCTGCCGCGCCTCGGCCTCGTCGAGGTCGGTACCGCGCGTCTCGCGGACGAGCAGGAGCGCGACCAGGGTGACGACCGCCGCGATCGTCAGGTACAGGCCGACCAGGAAGATGTCCCCGTCCGGCTTCCACAGCGCGACGGCGATCGTCGGGGCCAGGGACGCCCCGAGGATCGACGCGAGGTTGTAGGCGAGCGCGGAGCCGGTGTAGCGGACGTTCGTCGGGAACAGCTCCGGCAGCAGGGCGCCCATCGGCCCGAAGGTCAGTCCCATCAGCGACAGCCCGACGATGAGGAACGTGACGACCGTGATCGGGCCCTGCGACGCGGCGAACCACAGCTGGAAGGTCAGCCCGAAGAGCGCGATGCCGATCGTGGTCGGGATGAGCGTGCGACGACGGCCGAACTTGTCCGCGAGGATCCCGGCGACCGGCGTGAAGATCCCGAAGAACACGACGCCGATCATGAGGAGGGTGAGGAACTCACCGCGCGTGTACCCGAGGCCGACCTTCGGGACCATCGAGGTCGCGGTGGTGCCGTACGCCAGCGTGAAGGTCGTCATGAAGTAGAAGAGCACGTACGTGGCGACCATGCCGAAGGTGCCGACGACGACGGCCTTCCACGAGGTGCGGAACACCCGGGCGAGCGGGACCTTCGCGACCGAGCCGGTCTCCTGCACGCCGCGGAAGGCGGGCGACTCGACGAGCCGGAACCGCACGTAGAGGCCGATGAGCACGAGCACGGCGGACAGCAGGAACGGGATGCGCCATCCCCAGGCCTGGAAGTCGGCGTTCGGGGTGCCGTCCGCACCGGCCGGCATGGCGGCGTTGATCGCGATGAACAGACCGTTCGCCAGGAGGAACCCGATCGGGGCGCCGAGCTGCGGCATCGAGCCGAACACCCCGCGCTTGCCCTGCGGCGCGTTCTCGGTCGCGAGGAGCGCGGCGCCGGACCATTCGCCGCCGAGGCCGACGCCCTGGGCGAAGCGCATCACGGCGAGGAGCACGGGCGCCCAGATGCCGATCGTGTCGAAGGTCGGCAGGCAGCCGATGAGGAACGTCGCCGTCCCCATCACGAGCAGCGAGGCGACGAGGGTGGTCTTCCGGCCGATGCGGTCCCCGAAGTGGCCGAAGAGGACGGAGCCGACCGGGCGGGCGAAGAACGCCAGCGCGAAGGTGACGAAGGAGGACAGCTGCGACGCGGTCGGGTCCTCGTTCGGGAAGAAGAGCGTCGGGAACACGAGGACCGCGGCCGTCGCGTAGACGTAGAAGTCGTAGAACTCGATGGAGGTGCCGACGAGGCTCGCGATGACGACGCGCGAGCGCGGGTTCGTCTTCGGGGCGGACGTCGGGGTGGCCGGTGCGGCGGTCATGGGCGTGAGGGCACTTTCGCGGTGCGCGCGCTCGCGGGGGAGCGCAGCGTGGGGCCGGACTGCGGACGCCGACCGGTTCGCGCGGGGTGGCGCGGACACCGGGTCGGGTGCGTTCGGGCTGGTGGTCCCGCTCGTGACGGGGTCCTCAGTGTACGACGGATGTCGCCCACCTGCGAATCCGCCCGGAAGGAGCCGTCAGTTGGCCGCGCCGGTCGCGAGGTGGTCGGGGAGCGTGTGGCCCATCCGGTCGCGCTTCGTGTCGAGGTACCCGGCGTTCTGCGCGGAGACACCGACCACGAGGGGGACCAGGGCGTCCACCGCGATGCCGTGCTCGACGAGTTGCCGACGCTTCTCGGGGTTGTTCGTCAGCAGCCGCACGCGTGTGATGCCGAGGTCGGCGAGGATGCCGGCCGCGCCGCCGTACTCGCGGGAGTCGGCGGGGAGCCCGAGCGCGAGGTTGGCGTCGAGGGTGTCGAGCCCGTCCTCCTGCAGGCGGTACGCCTTGAGCTTGTTGATGAGCCCGATGCCGCGCCCCTCGTGCCCGCGCAGGTACACGACGACCCCGCCCTCGGCCGCGATCGTGTCGAGGGCCGCGTCGAGCTGCGGACCGCACTCGCACTTCAGCGACCCGAACGCCTCACCGGTCAGGCACTCGGAGTGCACCCGCACGAGCGCCCCGTCGGTCGGTGCCGACCCGTCCGGAGCGGTCGCGATGACGGCGACGTGTTCCGCGCTCGTCACGAGGTCCCGGTAGGCACGCATCTCGAACGTGCCGTGCGTGGTCGGGACCTTCGTGGCGACCTCGAACTGGACCGGGCTCCCGGGGGTGGCGGAGGTCAGTGCGTCGGTCATGGGGTGCTCCGGTCGGTGGGGGCCCCGTCGACCGCGTGACCGGACCGCTGGGGGACCGGACGGGCGCGGACCAGCAGATCGGGGCCGAGGCTGGACGTCGACAGTACACGCAACATCCGCGCTCCCTGGATGCTTCCCACCCCGATGTCGTCGAGTGCCACCCGGGGGCCGCCGAGCAGCACGGGGGCGAGGTAGACGAGCAGCTCGTCGGCGAGCCCGGCCGCGATGAACGCCGACGCGACGGTCGGCCCGCCCTCGACGAGCACGCTGTGCACCCCCTGCTCGCGGAGGGACCGGAGTGCGCCGTCCAGGTCGTGGCCGGGGATCGTGACGAGACCACGGGGGTGCCGGTGCAGGGCCGCGTCGGCGGGCAGCGGCCGGTCGCCGAGGACGACGGGCAGGGGCTGGTCGGCGAGGAACTCCCCGGCGTCGCCACGGGCGGTCAGGCTCGGGTCGTCCGCCAGCGCGGTCCCGGTGCCGACGAGGACGGCGTCGTGCGCGGCACGCTGCTCGTGCACGTGCTGCCGGGCGGCGGCACCGGTGATCCACCGGCTCGACCCGTCCGCCGCCGCAGCGCGGCCGTCGAGGCTGGAGGCCCACTTCACCGTCACCCAGGGTCGCCCGAGCCGGACCGAGAGCAGCCACCGCTCGAGGAACGCCTCGGCGTCGTCGGCGAGGACCCCCGACACGACGTCGACGCCGGCGGCACGGAGCCGGTCCGCCCCGCCGTGTGCCGCCGCCCCCGGGTCGTCGACGGCGTACACGACCCGGCCGACGCCGGCGTCGATGAGCGCGACCGAGCAGGGCCCGGTCCGGCCGGTGTGGTCGCACGGCTCCATGGTCACGACGGCGGTCGCACCGCGGAGCAGGGCCGGATCGACCTTCCGCATCGCGTCGACCTCGGCGTGCGCGGTACCGGCGCCCTTGTGCCAGCCCTCTGCCAGCACGTCACCCGCGGGGGAGAGGAGGACGGCGCCGACCCGGGCGTGGTCGCCGACGGCGGGGCCGCGGGCGGCGAGCTCGAGCGCCCGGCGCATGGCGCGGACCTCGACGTCGCGGACCCCGACGTCGCGGACCGGGGTCGTGTCGGGTGCGGAGTCGCTCACGGAGCGAGACTACCGGCGGGGCCCGTCATCGAGTCGGGCGGCCAGGGCAGGTCCGACGCCGGGGTGCCGTCCGCCCGACGGAGCCCCTTCCACGCGGCGGCGGAGGACCCGTCCCGGTTCGGGACGAGGGCGTCGCCGGTGCCGGTGTACGCGAAACCGGCGCGCCGGGCGACCGCGGCCGAGGCGGTGTTGCCGACGTAGCACTCCCAGTACACGTCGGGCGCGCCCCGGTCGAACGCGAACCCGACGACGAGCTCGACGGCGTCGTGCACGAGCCCGAGGCCCCGGGCGGACGGGACGAGCCAGAACCCGAGGTCCCGCCGGGCGGTCCGGTAGCTGATCACCCCGTCGAGCCAGGTCGAACCGGGTCGACGGATCGCCCAGGTGTACTCACGGTCGGAGGCCCACCCCGGCCCGACCAGCGCGTCGACGAACGTCGTGGCGTCCTGCTGTCGGTAGGGCTGCGGGATCGTCGTCCAGCGCGCGATCTCCGGGTCCTGGCATGCCTGCGTGATCGCGGCCGCGTCGGTGCGGGTGGGGACGTCGAGCCGGACCCGCGCCGACTCGAGCGTGACGGGGAGCACGGGCGCTCAGCGGGCGCGCGGCACGAAGCCGATGGCGTCGTAGACGCGGGCGAGCGTGGCGTCCGCGATCGCCTCGGCGCGCTCGGCACCAACGGCCAGCAGGCGGTCCAGCTCGGCCGGGTCGTCGAGGAGTTCGAGGGTGCGGGCGCGCACCGGTTCGAGTTCGGCGACGACGGCGTCCGCCACCGCACCCTTGAGGTCGCCGTAGCCCTTGCCGGTGAACGACGTCTCGAGGTCGGTGACCGCGGTGCCGGTGAAGGCGGAAAGGATCGCGAGCAGGTTCGTCACGCCCGGCTTCGCCTGCCGGTCGGCACGGATCTCGCGCTCGGTGTCCGTCACGGCCGACCGGATCTTCTTGGCGGTCCGCTTCGGGTCGTCGAGCAGGCGGACGAGGCCGTTGTCGGACGCGGCCGACTTGCTCATCTTGCTGGTCGGGTCCTGCAGGTCGTAGATGCGGGCCGTCCCGGAACCGATCCGGGCCTCCGGGACGACGAACGTGTCGCCGAAGCGCGAGTTGAAGCGCTGGGCCAGGTCGCGCGTCAGTTCGACGTGCTGGCGCTGGTCGTCGCCGACCGGGACGACGGCCGTGTCGTAGAGCAGGATGTCCGACGCCATCAGGATCGGGTACGTGAACAGCCCGACCGAGGCGGCTTCCGCACCCTGGCGCGCCGACTTGTCCTTGAACTGGGTCATCCGGCTCGCCTCGCCGAAGCCCGTCAGGGTGTTCAGCACCCAGGCGAGCTCGGCGTGCGCGGGGACATGCGACTGCACGAACAGCGTCGACTTCGACGGGTCGATGCCCGAGGCGATGTACTGCGCCGCGGTCGCCCGGGTGCTCGCCCGCAGTTCCGCGGGGTCCTGCGGGGAAGTGATCGCGTGCATGTCGACCACGCAGTAGATGGCGTCGTGGTCGTCCTGCAGGTCGCGCCACTGCATGAGGGCGCCGATGTAGTTGCCGAGGTGGAGCGAACCGGCCGAGGGCTGGATGCCGGAGAAGATGCGCGTGCTGGTCATGCGGAGAGTCCTGGTGCTGGGGAGCGAGCGGGGGATCAGAGGTCGTAGTCGACGACCACGGGGGCGTGGTCGGACCATCGCTGGTCGTACGCGGCGGCGCGGTCCACGGTGTACGAGGTCACGGTCGCGGCGAGCTCGGGCGTCGCGACCTGGTAGTCGATGCGCCACCCGGAGTCGTTGTCGAACGCCTGACCGCGCCAGGACCACCACGTGTACGGGCCGTCGACGTCGCCGGCCTGGGCACGGCCGACGTCGACCCAGCCGAGACCCGGACCGGTGGAGCCGTCCGCCCCCTCGACCTGCTCGCCCTCGGCTCCGAAGAACCGGCTGAAGTAGGCGCGCTCGCGCGGCAGGAAGCCGGCGCGCTTGACGTTGCCCTTCCAGTTCTTGATGTCCCGCTGGTCGTGGCCGACGTTCAGGTCACCGACCACCACGGCGAGCGGGTTGTGCGCGCGGAGCGCGGGCAGGCGCTCGGTCATGGCGTCGAGGAACTTCCACTTCTCGTCCTGCTTCGGGGTGTCGACCTCGCCCGAGTGCACGTAGGTCGACACGACGGTGACGGTGCGGCCACCGATCTCGTAGTCGGCCTCGAGCCAGCGGCCGGCGGAGTCGAAGTCCTCCGCCCCGAGCTCGACCCGGTGCAGGTGGGCCCGGTGCCGCGAGGCGATGGCGACGCCGGCGCGGCCCTTGGCGGTGGCGGGGTCGTGCACGACGTCCCACTCGTCGCCGAGCAGGCCGGTCAGGTCCTCGGTCGAGGCGCGCACCTCCTGCAGGGCGAGCACGTCGACGTCGCGCTCGGCGAGCCAGTCGCCCATGCCCTTCCGGAACGCGGCACGGATGCCGTTGACGTTGACGGTCGCGAGGCGCAGGCGTGTCATGCACCAACCCTACCGGCGCGCCCCGACGCCCCGGACGTGCCCGCGGGAGGGGCGACCGGACGACGGACGGGAGGCCCGTCACCAGCTGGTGAGGGGCCTCCCGTCTGCACGGCGACCGTGTGGTCGCGCGGACGCCGGACGCGCGTCAGGCCGCGTCGTGGTCCGTCTGCAGGAAGTCGACGAGGCTGTCCGCGGTGGTCTCGGCGTCGTCGCCGGACACGGTCAGCACGACCTCGTCGCCGTTCTCCACACCGAGGCCGAGCAGGCCGAGGATGCTGCCGGCGTTGGCCGACTTCTGACCCTTGGCGATCGTGACCTGGTGGCCGGACGCGGTGACGTTCTGGACGAACAGCGAGGCGGGGCGGGCGTGCAGGCCGGACGCGCTCGCGACGGTGACGGTGCGGGTGGCTTCGGACATCGATGGACTCCTGTCGATGGGTGGTGCGCTCATGCTAGCGAGCGCCTGGCGGGTGGTTCCCGGGTCTCGTGGACGCGGGCGGCCGACGTGCGGGGACGGTCAGTCGCGCCCGGGCCAGAAGACCTCGGTTCCGGCGGCCTCGACCTCGCGGACGAGGTCCAGGTTGACGCCGGGGTCGGTGATGATCGTGTCGATCGCGGCGAGCGGGGCGACCCGACCGAACTCCTCACGGCCGAACTTCGTGTGGTCGGCGAGCAGGATGCTCCGGCGGGCGGACTTGATCATGGCGCTCTTCACGGCCGCCTCGGCCATGTTGTGCGTCGTCAGGCCGCGCTCGGGCGTGATGCCGTTGATGCTGACGAACGCGACGTCGACGCTCACCATGCCGATGAGCTGGTGCGTCCACGTGCCGACGCCTGCGAGCGAGTCGCTGCGGATGTTGCCACCGAGCAGGTGCAGGTCGATGCCGGGCCGGTTCGCGACGGCCATCGCGACGGGGAGCGAGTGCGTGACGACGGTGAGGCCGCGGTCGGTCGGCAGCAGCTCGGCGAGGCAGATCGTCGACGTGCCGGCGTCGATCATCACCGACCCGTTCTCGGGCAGCTCCTCGAGCGCGGCCTCGGCGATGACCATCTTCTCCGTCTGGTTGATGCCGCCGCGGTCACCGACGCCCGGGTGCAGGGTGACCCGCTCGACGGGGATCGCACCGCCGTGGGCACGCCGGACGAGCCCGCGGCGCTCCAGGCTCGTCAGGTCGCGTCGGATGGTCTCCGGCGTGACGGCGAGCAGTTCGGCGAGGTCCTTCACGTCGACCCGGCCGTGCGCGCGCGCCTGTTCGACGATGCGCTGGTGGCGTTCTGGTGCGTACATCGGTGCCTCGTCGGATCGGAACGGACAGGCTCGGGCACGATCGCCGCGAGTGACCCGCGGCCGGACGTCCCGGCAGACGCAAACGGGCATCTGTTTCTGCATTTTTATCCCCGGATGTGTTTGTTTGTCAACGCGGGGCGATGTATGGTGCTGCAAGGCCGTCCGGATGCAGCACGCCCCGGATGCAGCACCGCCCCCGAACCGCCCACCGCTGCTGCGCGTGAGATGAAGGAGTCTCCCCATGTCCGATCTGCTCGGAACCGGCGTCGGTCGCGGCGTTGCCCACGGCCCGGTGCTCCGGATGGCGGACCCGCTGGGAGAGCCGTCGACCACCCCGCTCGAGGGCTCGGCCGAGGACGCGAAGCAGGCGGTGCGCGCCGCGCTCGCCGCGGTCGCCGAGGACCTCACGAAGCGCGGCCAGCTCGCAGGCGGCGACGCCCAGGCCGTGCTCGAGGCGCAGGCGCTCATGGCGCAGGACCCGACCCTCCTCGACGACGTGCACGCGCGCATCGACGGCGGCACGAACGCCGAGCGTGCCGTGTACGAGGCGTTCGCGCAGTTCCGCGACCTGCTCGTCGGCATGGGCGGCTACATGGGGGAGCGCGCGGCCGACCTCGACGACGTCGCCCAGCGCATCGTCGCGAAGCTCCGCGGCGTCCCGGCCCCCGGCGTCCCCGAGTCGGACGCCCCGTTCGTGCTCGTCGCCCGCGACCTCGCACCGGCCGACACCGCGCTCCTCGACCTCGACAAGGTCCTCGCCCTCGTCACCCGTGACGGCGGCCCGACCTCGCACACCGCGATCCTCGCCCGCGCCAAGGGCATCACGGCCGTCGTCGGCGTGAGTGGTGCCGACGACCTGGTCGAGGGGCAGCAGGTCGTCGTCGACGCCGTCGCCGGCACCGTCGTGACCGACCCCTCCGCCGAACTCGTCGCCGACGTCGAGCAGCGCATCGCCGACCGGCGCGCCGCCGCCGCCGCACCGCTCACCGCGGGCGCGCTCGCCGACGGGCACGTCGTCCCGCTGCTGGCGAACCTCGGCAGCCCCGCCGACGCGCAGGCCGCGGTGGACCTCGGCGCCGAGGGCGTCGGACTGTTCCGCACCGAGTTCCTGTTCCTCGACGCCCCGACGGCGCCGACGGTGGAGTCGCAGCAGAAGTCGTACGAGCAGCTGCTCGCCGCGTTCCCCGGCAAGAAGGTCGTGGTCCGCGCGCTCGACGCCGGTGCCGACAAGCCGCTCCCGTTCCTCACCGACAAGGACGAGGAGAACCCGGCGCTCGGTCGTCGTGGCCTCCGCGCCCTGCGGAACCAGGAGCAGGTCCTCCGCGACCAGCTCAGCGCGCTCGCCCGGGCCGACGCCGCGACCGAGGCCGACCTCTGGGTGATGGCCCCGATGGTCGCCGACGCCGAGGAGACCGAGTACTTCGTCGGGCTCGCCCGCGAACTCGGCATCCGCACCGCCGGCGTGATGGCCGAGGTGCCGTCGCTCGCGCTGATGGCCGAGCAGGTGTTCCGCTCCGCCGACTTCGTGTCGATCGGCACGAACGACCTGACGCAGTACACGATGGCCGCCGACCGGATGCTCGGCACCGTCGCGAGCTACCAGGACCCGTGGCACCCCGCCGTCCTGCGCCTCGTCGCGCAGCTCGGTGCGGCCGGTGCCGACGCCGGCAAGGCGGTCGGCATCTGCGGTGAGGCGGCAGCCGACCCGCTGCTCGCCGTCGTCCTCGTCGGACTCGGCGCCACCACCCTCTCCATGACCCCCGCGGCCCTCGCCGACGTGCGTGCCGAACTCGGCCAGCACACCCTCGACGAGGCCCGCGAGATGGCGACGGCAGCACTCGCCGCGAGCACGGCAGCGACCGCCCGGTCCGCCGCCGCAGCCGCGGTGCACGCCGCCTGACCCGCCCCCTCCCGCACCACTCCCGATCCCTGCAGCAGCACACACACACAGAGAGTCAACGCACATGACAACGTCGTCCGTTGCAGCGCCAGACACCCGCGACAAGTCGCGGGGTGGCGCTCGCGTCGCCGTCCAGAAGTTCGGCACGTTCCTGTCCGGCATGGTGATGCCCAACATCGCGATCTTCATCGCGTGGGGCCTCATCACCGCGTTCTTCATCGAGACCGGCTGGACGCCCGTCGGCGTCCTCGGCGGCTTCGGCGAGACGGACGGCGTGGCCAACATCGGCCTCGTCGGCCCGATCCTGACCTACCTCATCCCGCTCGCGATCGCCTTCCAGGGCGGCCGGATGGTCTACGACACCCGCGGCGCGGTCGTCGGTTCGATCATGGCCATGGGCGTCATCATCGGCGCCAACGGCACGATCATGATCCTCGGCGCGATGATCTGCGGCCCGCTCGGCGCCTGGCTCATCAAGCAGATCGACAAGATCTGGGACGGCAAGATCAAGCCCGGCTTCGAGATGCTCGTGAACAACTACGCGGCCGGCATCCTCGGCTTCGTGCTCGCGCTGATCGGGTTCTTCTGGCTCGCCCCGCTGTTCAAGCTCATCGCCGAGGGCCTCGGCGCCGCGGTGAAGTTCCTCGTCGACAGCTCGCTGCTGCCGCTCGCCAGCGTCATCATCGAGCCGGCCAAGGTCTTCTTCCTCAACAACGCGATCAACCACGGCGTGCTCGACCAGCTCGGTGCGCAGCAGGTCCAGGACTCCGGCAAGTCGATCCTGTTCCTCCTCGAGGCGAACCCCGGCCCCGGTCTCGGCATCCTCCTCGCCTTCACCTTCTTCGGTGTCGGCATCGCCCGCTCGACCGCTCCCGGTGCGATCCTCATCCAGTTCTTCGGTGGCATCCACGAGATCTACTTCCCGTACGTGCTGCAGAAGCCGATCCTGTTCGTCGCCGTCATCCTCGGTGGCGCGACCGGTGTCGCCACGAACGTCGCCTTCCAGTCCGGCCTCGTCGCCCCGGCGTCCCCCGGTTCGATCATCGCGGTCCTCACCGCGACGGCGAAGGACAGCTACGTCGGCGTCATCCTCTCGGTGGTCCTGTCGGCGGCCGTGTCCTTCGCGGTGGCCTCGTTCTTCCTCCTCGCCAGCCGCAAGCGTGACCTCGCCGCGGGCAACGCCGGCGACATGAGCGCCGCCATGGCGAAGCTCCAGCAGAACAAGGGCCGCGACGTCAACGCCGCGACCTCGGGCCTGCTCGGCGACAACTCCCCGGCCAACGAGGAAGAGGCCCAGGCCTCGCTCGGCGGCGTCGGTTCCGCCAGCACCGCCACGGCGACGCGCGTCGAGAACGTCGTCTTCGCCTGCGACGCCGGCATGGGCTCGAGCGCCATGGGTGCGAGTGTCCTGCGGAACAAGATCAAGAAGGCTGGTATCGAGGGTGTGACGGTCGTCAACAAGGCGATCGCGAACCTCTCGGGTGACGAGGACCTCATCATCACCCAGGAGGAGCTCACGGACCGCGCGAAGCAGAAGAACCCGAACGCCCAGCACGTCTCGGTCGGCAACTTCATGAACGCTCCGCAGTACGACCAGGTCGTCGACCAGCTCAAGAACCAGTAAGACAAGAGCACGATGGGAGAGGGGACGGGCGACCGTCCCCTCTTCCGCCGTCACCCACGAACAAGGAGACCCCGAATGCCCGTCCTGCAGGAGAGCCAGATCCGCATCCACACCGAGGACGCCGCGCCGACCAAGTCGGAGGCGATGAAGGAGGCGGCTGCGATCCTCCAGGACGCCGGAGCGGTCACCGCGGACTACTACCCCGCCATGCTCGAGCGCGAGAAGAGCGTCTCGACCTACATGGGCAACTTCCTGGCGATCCCGCACGGGACGAACGACGCGAAGGACGCCATCAAGGCGTCGGCGCTCTCGTTCGTCCGGTACGCCACCCCGATCGACTGGGACGGCAACGACGTCCGGTTCGTCGTCGGCATCGCGGGGGTCAACAACGAGCACCTCGACATCCTCAGCAAGATCGCGATCGTGTTCTCCGACGAGGACCAGGTCCAGGCCCTGACCGAGGCGCCCGACGCCGCGGCCGTCCTCGCGATCCTCGGTGAGGTCAACGAGTGAGCACCGCCGTCCACTTCGGCGCCGGCAACATCGGCCGCGGCTTCGTCGGCCTCCTGCTGCACCAGGCCGGCTACGAGGTCGTCTTCGCCGACGTCGCCGCACCGCTCATCGACGCCCTCGCCGCCGCCGACTCGTACACCGTGCACGAGGTCGGCGCAGGTGCGCAGGACCACGAGGTCACCGGCTTCCGCGCCGTGAACAGCGCGCAGGACGAGGCCGGCGTCGTCGCCGAGATCGCGACCGCCGACATCGTCACCTGCGCGGTCGGCCCGACCGTCCTCAAGTTCATCGCACCCGTCATCGCGAAGGGCCTGCAGGAGCGTTCCGTCGACGCCGCCCCGCTCGTCGTGATGGCGTGCGAGAACGCGATCAACGCGACGGACCGCCTCCGCGAGTTCATCGTCGCCGCCCTGCCCGAGGACGCGCGCGAGGGCGCGCTGGCCAAGGCCGTGTTCGCCAACACCGCCGTCGACCGGATCGTGCCCGCTCAGCCCGCGGACGGCGGCCTCGACGTCACGGTCGAGACCTACTTCGAGTGGGCCATCGACCGCACGCCGTTCGCCGGTGCCGAGCCGACGATCCCCGGCGCGCACTACGTCGACGGCCTCGCCGCCTCGATCGAGCGCAAGCTCTTCACCGTGAACACCGGCCACGCCACGGTCGCGTACCACGGTTTCCTCGCCGGCGCGGACAAGATCTCGGACGCCGTCGCCCTCCCGGCCGTGCGCTCGGCGCTGGAGGCCGTGCTCGCCGAGACGAGCGACCTGCTCGTCCGTCGGCACGAGCTCGACCCCGAGGTGCACCGCGCCTACGTCGAGGCGATCATCGCCCGCTTCGAGAACCCGCACCTGCCGGACACGGTCACCCGTGTCGGTCGGCAGCCCCTCCGGAAGCTCTCGCGCGACGAGCGCTTCGTCTCCCCGGCGGCGGCCCTGGCGGAGAACGGCTCCGAGCCGACGGCACTGCTCGACGCGATGGCAGCGGCGCTCCGCTTCGACGTCGCGGACGACGAGCAGAGCGTCGAACTCCAGGCACTGCTGCGGTCCGACCGGTCGGACGCCGACATCGCGTCCGAGATCACCGGTCTCGGCGGTGAACACCCGCTGCACGCGTCCTTCACCGGACGGGTCGGAGCGGCGCGCGCCTGAGCGCTCGCGACAAGAGACGGACGGGAGGCCCGGTACCAGCTGGTACCGGGCCTCCCGTCCGTCTCGGCATCGCCTGTCGACCGAGCGATCGGCGCCGAGTACCGTCGCGGCCATGACGAAGCAGTGGGTGGCGACGCGTCCCGGTGGCAGTGAGACCTTCGAACTGGTGGACGTCGCGGTGCCGGCGCCCGGTCCCGGTGAGGTGACCGTCAGCGTCCGGGCCGCCGGTGTGAACCCGGCCGATGCCAAGCACACCCAGGACGGCGACCCCGCCGACTTCCCGCTCCCGATCGGGTACGAGGTCGCGGGCGTCGTCACGGCGGTCGGGCCGGACACGGACATCGCCTCGGGCCCGGTCGCACCGGGCGACGAGGTCCTGGCGTTCCGGGTGCGGGGCGGATGGGCCGAGGCGGTCACCCTGCCGGCCCGTGACGTCTTCGCGAAGCCGCCCGCGATGAGGTTCGCGGAGGCCGCGAACCTGCTGCTCGCCGGCACGACCGCTGCGGACCTCATCCGGGTGACCGACGTCGCCGCCGGTGAGACCGTGCTCGTGCACGGAGCCTCCGGGGCCGTCGGCGTCAGCCTGCTGCAACAGCTCCGGATGCTCGGGGCGCGAGCGATCGGCACCGCCTCCACCGCGAACACCGACACCGTCCGCCGCTCCGGCGGCGAGTGGGTCCCGTACGGCGACGGCCTGGAAGCGCGGGTCCGCGACCTCGCGCCGCATGGCGTCGACGTGGCCCTGGACTGCGTCGGCTCCGACGAGGCCGTCGACGTCTCACTCGCGTTGGTCGCCGATCGGGCACGCATCGCGACGATCGCGGCCTTCACCCGCGCGCCGGACGCGGGCATCACGGCCATCGGCGGGTCGCAGCCGGAGAGTGCGGCCTTCCGCGACGCCGTCCGGCAGCGGCTCGTCGACCTGGCCGGTCGAGGGGAACTCGTCGTCCCGGTCGCCCGGACGTTCCCGCTCACCGAGGCACGCGCGGCGCTCGACCTGCTCGAGTCCGGGCACCCGGGCGGAAAGATCGCCCTCCTGCCCTGAAGTCGGTCGTCGTCGGACATCGAGCACTGGCACACTGGGTGCAGCGCGCCGGGCCAGCGTGCGGGGGAGTGGGGCGGCCGTGACCGACGTCGCGGAGGTCCAGCCTCCGCAGACCGCTGGACGATCCCGGGCGTCTCGTCACCGTCTTCGGAAGGAACCCCGTGAGCGACCAGTACCCACCGCAGGACCCCTACGGCAAGCGACCCGGCGACGGGCAGTCCGACGGGCAGCCGCCGTACGGGCATGCCCCGGGTGGGCAGTCGCCGTACGGGCAGGCCTCGGGTGGGCAGTCGCCGTACGGACAGCAGCCGTACGGGCAGCCCTCGGGTGGGCAGTCGCCGTACGGACAGCAGCCGTACGGGCAGCCCTCGGGTGGGCAGTCACCGTACGGGCAGCAGCCGTACGGGCAGCAGCCGTACGGATCGGGCCAGTACGGGCAGCAGCCGGCGCAGCAGCAGCCCTACGGGCAGCAGCCGGTGACGCAGGGTGAGCCGCCGCTCTGGGCACCCTGGTACGGCATCCCGTTCCCCAAGGCCTTCACGCGGTTCTGGAAGAAGTACGTGCGCTTCGACGGCCGCGCCAGCCGGAGCGAGTTCTGGTTCTGGGCACTCTGGTGGGCGATCGGCAACATCGTCACGGGCACGATCGACACGGCCATCGGCGGGAGTGACTCCAACGTGGTCGGTGGCCTCTGGGCGCTCGCGACGCTCGTCGGCTTCATCGCGCTGACGGTGCGACGCCTGCACGACGTCAACATGTCGGGCCTGCTCGCCCTGCTGTTCATCATCCCGCCGGTGGGCGCCGTCTTCGCGCTCGTCATCGGGCTCCTGCCGTCCGTGCCCGCCGGCACACGGTTCGACGAGCCGCACCGCGGCTGACCACTTCCGATCATCGACACCCTGGGGGACCTCGTGACCGATCACCATCCCGTGCCGGACGCCGGCGGACAGCCCGGCAGCCAGCAGCCGTACGGGAAGCAGTCGTACGGCGAGCAGCCGTACGGCGAGCACCAGTTCGGACAGCCGCAGTACGGACAGCCGCAGTACGGCCAGCCGCAGTACGGCCAGCAGACGCCGGGTGCAGCGGCTCCCGTCGGGCCGGACGGGCAGCCGCCGCTCTGGGCGCCCTGGTACGGCATCTCACTGCCGAAGGCCGTCGGCCGCTTCTTCCGGAAGTACGCGACCTTCAGCGGCCGCGCGAGCCGCAGCGAGTTCTGGTGGTGGACGCTCGTCACCGCCGTCGTCTCCACGGTGCTCACCGGCGGTGGATTCCTGCTCGCCGCCGCCCTCGCGTCGACTCGGACGGTCCAGACGGACTACGGCACCTACGAGGTGCAGAACCCGGCACCGCCGATCGCCTTCGTGTTCCTCATCGCCGGCCTGCTGTGGGCACTCGCGACGCTCGTGCCGTCCCTCGCGCTCGGCTGGCGTCGGTTGCACGACGCGAACCTGTCGGGTGCACTATGGATCATCGCGCTCTTCGTCGGGATCGTCGGCATCGTCTTCGGCGTCCTGCCCTCGAACCCCGATGGCGCACGGTTCGACCGGCCCGGGGACCGCTGAGCGCCAGCCAGATGCGTCACGACGGCGCACTCCATCCACGAAGAGGGCGCCGTCGTCGTGTCGGCGGCTGGCCGGGCGCGGCCAGCCCGTCCTCCCGCCTTGCTGACGCGGTCAAGCGGGTCTTCCGGAAGTACGTCCGGTTCGACGGGCGTGCGAGTCGCAGCGAGTTCTGGTGGTGGTCCCTCGCCCAGACGATCGTCATCGGCGTGCTCTACATCCTCATCGGCATCGGGGGAGCGACGTCGGACCTCCGGACAGACCCGGTCACGTGGACGACCTCCGGGACGCCGAACGCGCTCTACTGGATCGCCGCGGTGCTCCTGGGGCTCTACTCGCTCGCGACGATCGTCCCGAACCTGGCGGTCACCTGGCGTCGGCTCCACGACGCGAACCTCGCGGGGCCCTTCTTCTTCCTGTCGGTCATCCCGTTCTTCGGCGGGATCATCCTGATCGTGCTGGCGATCCTGCCGTCGAAGCCGGAGGGGCAGCGGTTCGACCGCCCCGAGCGCGGCTGACGTCCACCACACGACGGAGCCCTCCTGCCCGATCGGGCAGGAGGGCTCCGTCGTGTGCCGAGCGGGTCAGACGACCCGGATCCGCGCGAGCGATCCGTCGACGACCAGGTCGCGGATCGTCGTCGCCGGGTCGGCGATCTCGAAGCGGAGCGCGCCGCCCGGCTGGTCGAACCACGGACGCACGAAGCGGACGGTCACGAGGAACGGGCGCTCGACCACGTAGCGGTGCACCTCGGGCGAGACCGTGGCGTGCGGCGGCAGGGACCGGGCGTGCAGCGGGGTCTCGATCGGGTGCAGGAGGTAGCCGTCCGGACCGCCGATGCGGTCCACGGGCACACCGGTTGGGATCTGGATCGTGAGACCGGCGTCGCCGGTCGCCGCGACCTGCTGGGCCAACTGCGGGTAGGTCGACGCCGACCGGTCGCGCATCTGGTCGAGGTCGGACCGGCGGATGTCCCGTGCGTCCGGGAACGGGCGGTTCAGGAACCGACGGAGCATCTCGACGGCGTCGTCCTCGCCCCGTGCGGTCGCGAGTCGTCGGGCGGTGCCGTAGTCGACGACCTCGATGGCGAACGAGTCGGCGTCCGCGGGGACGATCCGCAGCGCACCCTCCACCGGCGGCTCGTGCAGGGTCTCCCCGGGGAGCTGCACGTACCGGACCGTGTAGCCGAGCTGATCGAGGATGGGCCGAGTGTCCGCGAACGTCATGAGCGGGAGCCTAGCGCGCCCGCCCATGACGTTCCTGGCGGAGTCGATCCGCTAGCCACGGCCGCGCATCACGGCCTGCTTGACCTCGGAGATCGCCTTCGTCACCTGGATCCCGCGGGGGCAGGCGTCGGTGCAGTTGAAGGTCGTCCGGCAGCGCCAGACGCCCTCCTTGTCGTTGAGGATGTCGAGGCGCACGTCGGCCGCGTCGTCCCGCGAGTCGAAGATGAAGCGGTGTGCGTTCACGATCGCGGCGGGCCCGAAGTACTGCCCGTCGGTCCAGAACACCGGGCACGAGGACGTGCAGGCGGCGCAGAGGATGCACTTCGTCGTGTCGTCGAACCGTGCGCGGTCGGCGACGGACTGGATGCGCTCCTTGCCCTTCTCCGGTGCGGACTTCGGCTGCAGGAACGGCTGGACCTCGCGGAAGGACGTGAAGAAGGGCTCCATGTCCACGATGAGGTCCTTCTCGAGCGGCAGACCCTTGATCGCCTCGACGTAGATCGGCTTCGAGATGTCGAGGTCCTTGATCAGGGTCTTGCACGCCAGACGGTTGCGCCCGTTGATCCGCATCGCGTCCGAGCCGCAGACGCCGTGCGCGCAGGAGCGTCGGAACGTCAGCGATCCGTCCTGCTCCCACTTGATCTTGTGCAGCGCGTCGAGGATGCGGTCGGTCGGCAGCATCATGACGTCGAAGTCCTGCCAGCGCGGCTCGTCGTCCACGTCCGGGTCGAAGCGGCGGACGATCACCGTCACGGAGAACGATCCAGGAGGCGCGTCCTGCACGGTGTCGGTGCGGGGTGCGTCGGAGACCAGGGTGTCGGTCATCTCAGTACTTCCTCTCCATCGGCTCGTAGCGCGTCATGACGACGGGCTTCCAGTCGAGCGTGATGTGGTCGTCGGCGAGTGACGAGTGCGGATCGCCCGTCAGGTACGCCATGGTGTGCTGCATGTAGTTCTCGTCGTCGCGCTTCGGGTAGTCGTCGCGCATGTGCCCGCCGCGGGACTCCTTGCGGTTCCGGGCGGAGTACACGACGACCTCGGCCAGGTCGAGCAGGAAGCCGAGCTCGACGGCCTCGAGCAGGTCGGTGTTGAAGCGCTTGCCCTTGTCCTGCACGGACACCTGCATGAACCGGTTGCGGAGCGTGTGGATCGTCTCGGTGACCCGTGCGAGCGACTCGTCGGTCCGGAACACCTGCGCGTTCTTGTCCATCTCCTCCTGCAGCTCCTTGCGGAGCACGGAGACGCGTTCGGTCCCGGTGGAGGCCCGGAGCTGCTCGAGCATGCCGCGCACGTTCGCCGCGGGGTCCTCGGGCAGCGGCAGGAACTCGGCGGTCTGCACGTACTCGGCAGCGTTGTTGCCCGAGCGCTTGCCGAACACGTTGATGTCGAGCAGCGAGTTCGTGCCGAGACGGTTCGACCCGTGCACCGAGACGCAGGCGCACTCGCCCGCGGCGTAGAGGCCCGGGACGACCGTGGTGTTGTCGGCGAGGACCTCGGCCTTGACGTTCGTCGGGATGCCGCCCATCGCGTAGTGCGCCGTCGGCATCACCGGCACGGGTTCGACGACCGGGTCGACGCCCAGGTAGGTCCGGGCGAACTCGGTGATGTCCGGCAGCTTCGTCTCGAGCACCTCGGCACCCAGGTGGGTGCAGTCGAGCAGCACGTAGTCCTTGTTCGGGCCGGCGCCGCGCCCCTCGGCGACCTCCTGCACCATGCACCGGGCGACGATGTCACGCGGCGCGAGGTCCTTGATCGTCGGAGCGTACCGCTCCATGAACCGCTCGCCGGAGGCGTTGCGGAGGATCGCGCCCTCGCCGCGGGCGCCCTCGGTGAGCAGGATGCCGAGCCCGGCCAGTCCGGTCGGGTGGAACTGGAAGAACTCCATGTCCTCGAGCGGCAGGCCGGTGCGCCACACGATGCCGACGCCGTCGCCGGTCAGCGTGTGCGCGTTCGACGTGGTCTTGAACATCTTGCCGAAGCCGCCGGTCGCGAAGATCATCGCCTTCGCGTGGAACACGTGCAGCTCGCCCGTCGAGAGCTCGAAGGCGACGACGCCGGCGGGCTGCTTGCGCGTGACCCCGTCGTCCCCGACGACGTCGACCATGATGAGGTCGAGTGCGTAGAACTCGTTGTGGAACTCGACACCGAGCTTCACGCAGTTCTGGAAGAGCGTCTGCAGGATCATGTGGCCGGTGCGGTCGGCCGCGTAGCAGGCGCGGCGCACCGGTGCCTTGCCGTGGTCACGCGTGTGACCGCCGAAGCGGCGCTGGTCGATCTTGCCCTCGGGCGTGCGGTTGAACGGCAGACCCATGTTCTCGAGGTCGATGACCGCGTCGATCGCCTCCTTCGCCAGGATCTCGGCAGCATCCTGGTCCACCAGGTAGTCGCCGCCCTTGATCGTGTCGAAGGTGTGCCACTCCCACGAGTCCTCTTCGACGTTCGCGAGCGCTGCCGCCATGCCGCCCTGGGCCGCACCGGTGTGCGAGCGCGTCGGGTAGAGCTTCGAGATGACCGCGGTCCTCGCCTTCGGCCCGGCCTCGATGGCGGCGCGCATGCCGGCGCCTCCCGCGCCGATGATGACGATGTCGTACTGGTGGTGGTGGACGGTGATGTCGGTCACAGGGGTCTTTCGATCAGGAGGTGGAGCGTGCGGGACGTCGTGCGCGAGGCGTCGCTACTGCGCGGGGCAGAACGACGGCAGGTCTGCGGCGGCGGCGCCGGCGGGGCACGGGTCGAAGGTCCAGCACACGAGCGTGCCGAGGACGATCAGGAGCACGCAGGCGAGGAGCACCGCGCCGAGCAGGGTCTTGCGGACGCCGGGCTTGGCCACGTAGTCGTTGATGATCGTCCGCATGCCGTTCGACCCGTGGACGAGCGCGAGCCAGAGCATCGCGGTGTCCCAGATCCGCCAGAACGGGCTCGCCCACTTGCCGGCGACGAAGGCGAAGTCGATCTGCTTGACGCCCTCGCCGGCGACCATGTTGACGAAGAGGTGGCCGAAGATGAGCACGACGAGCAGGACGCCCGACGCGCGCATGTAGATCCAGCCCCACTTCTCCCAGTTGGTGGTGCGGCGGGCAGCGTCGGCGCTGCGGGGCGGAGCGATGGTCTCGGTGGTCATGACGGAGCCCTCAGTTGAAGTCGGCGACGAGGTTCATGAGCTGGCGCGGCAGGAAGCCCGCGATCGCCACGGCCCAGAGCACGAGGACGACCCAGAACATGGCCCGCTGGTACTTCGGACCCTTCGACCAGAAGTCGATGAGGATGATCCGCAGCCCGTTGAACGCGTGGAACACGATGGCGCCGACGAGGGCGATCTCGCCGAGGTTCATCAGCGGCGTCTTGTACGTGCCGATCACGGCGTTGTACGCCTCGGGGGAGAGCCGGACCAGTGCCGTGTCGAGGATGTGCACGAGCAGGAAGAAGTAGATCGCGACGCCGGTGATCCGGTGCAGGACCCAGGACCACATCCCGACGCTCCCGCGGTACAGCGTTCCCTGCGGGACACGCGTCCGAGGTGCGTCGATCGACGTACCGTCGATGGTCACCTGCGGTACGGCTGTCGCCGTCCCGCCTGCGGTCTGCTCGGCCATGAGCTCGCCTTCCCGTAGGGCCGGCGCACCGATCGGCGCGCCGTTGCCGTCGTGTTCGTGTGGAACACCTCCATCCTACGTCCGAGCACCGACCTTCTCGTTCCACCCCGTCCGGGCGGTGCGCGTGGGGGCCGGGGGAGCGCCGATCGTGCGGGCCGTCTCGTGGTGCGCGAGCAGTTCGTCGCCGACCGCCTCCCACGTGGTGCCCTCGACGCGGAGGCGGCCGGCGGACCCCATCCGCTCGGCCAGCGTCCGGTCGGCGTGGAGCCGGGCGACCGCGGCGCGCAGGGCCAGCGGGGCATCCGGGTCGTAGAGCTCGCCGTCGAGTCCCGGGGCGACGAGGTCGAGCGGTCCGCCGGAGGCCGGGGCGACGACCGGCAGGCCGGCCGCGTGGGCCTCCTGCAGCGTCTGCCCGAACGTCTCCGCCGCACCCGTGTGCACGAAGACGTCGAGCATCGCGTAGGCGTCGGCCAGGTCGGCACCGCGCAGCGGTCCGGTGAACGTCACGTCCAGGTGACGGAGTCGACGCTCGAGGAACGGCCGGGAGGGTCCCCCTCCTGCGACCACGACCCGGATGCCCGGCATGCCGCCGAGTTGGGCGAGCCGCTCGACCTCCTTCTCCGGTGCCAGCCGTCCCACGTAGCCGACGATGGTCTCGCCGCGCGGCGCGATGCGGCGGCGCATCGCGCGGACGTGGGCAGACGTCCGGCGACCGGGGTGGAACAGCGCCGAGTCGACGCCCCGGCCCCACCGGGCGACCCGCGGCACGCCCTCCTCGGCGAGCATCGCCGCGGTCGCGGAGGACGGCGCGAGCGTCAGCGAGGCGCCGGCGTGGATCCGCCCGAGGACCCGGCGGACCAGCGGGGCGGCCGCGGAGAGGCCGTTGCGGCGGGCGAACCCGGCCACGTCGGTCTGGAAGACGGCGACGGAGGGGATGCCGAGCCTCCCGGCCGCCGTGATCGCGCGGCCCCCCAGCAGGAAGGGGCTGGCTGCGTGGAGCACGTCGGCGCCGGAGGCGGCGAGGATGGTGTCGAGGACCGGGTGCGGGAGTGCGACGGGGAACTGCCGGTACGCGACCGCGGGGATGCGGTGGACGTCGAACCCGAGGTGCCGCTCCTGTTCCGACCGCGACCGCCAGGCAGCGGGACCCGGGGCGTCCGGGGCGATGACCACCGCCCGGTGGCCGCGTCGGCGGAGGTGTTCGAGCACCGCGAGGACGCTCGTGGTGACGCCGTTGAGGGTGGGCAGGAAGCTCTCGGTCACGACGGCCACGGTCCGGGGGGACTCGGTGCCTCGCTCCACGCTGCGTGCGTTCATGGCGCGGCCCATGTTCCGGGCGGCGCGTGGACGAGCGGGGGGTGCGACGTGAACGCGGTGCACGCGAGAAGTGAACAGACCGTGCGTCGCCCCGGGCAGCCGTCCACGACACGTCCAGGTCGCACGCAGCTGCTTCCCCGGGCCGCCGGTACGGTGGGCGCGTGACGGACGCACTCGACGACTTCTACGCGATCATCCCGGCCGGCGGCATCGGCTCCCGCCTGTGGCCGCTCTCGCGCGCCGACGCCCCCAAGTTCCTGCACGACCTGACCGGTTCCGGTTCCTCGCTGCTGCGACAGACCTGGGACCGCCTGGCGCCGCTCGCGGGACCGGACCGGATCATGGTCGTCACCGGGCGGGCACACCGTGCCGCCGTCGAGTCGCAACTCCCCGGCGTGCCGGACCACAACGTCGTGCTCGAGAGTGAACCGAAAGACTCAACCGCGGCGATCGGCCTCGCCGCGGCGATCCTGCACCGTCGTGAGCCGGACATCGTGATCGGCTCCTTCGCCGCCGACCACGTCATCGGTGACGCCCGCGGGTTCCGCCGGTCCGTGCGCGAGGCCGTCGCGGCCGCCCGGGCCGGGTACATCACCACGATCGGCATCACGCCCTCCGAGCCCGCGATCGGCTTCGGGTACATCCACGCCGCCGACAACGCCCTCGGCGCCGACGGTGCACCGACCGCACACGCCGTCCGGTCCTTCGTCGAGAAGCCCGACCTCGGGACCGCGGAGGCGTACCTGCGGAACGGCTCGTACCTGTGGAACGCCGGCATGTTCATCGCCCGCGCCGACGTGCTGCTCGCCGAGATCGGACGCACCGAGCCGGAGCTGCTGGCGGGCATCGAGGAACTCGCGGCCGCCTGGGACACCCCGGCCCGCGGTGTCGTCGTCGACCGGATCTGGCCGGGGCTGAAGAAGATCGCAATCGACTACACCGTCGCGGAGCCCGCAGCCGCGGCAGGGCGGATGGCGGTCGTGCCGGGCGACTTCGACTGGGACGACGTGGGCGACTTCGCCTCCCTCGCCAAGCTCCAGTCGGGCGGGCGGAAGAACAACCTCGCGGTGCTCGGCGACAACGCCCGCATCCTGGCCGACTCCGCGAGCGGCATCGTCGTGTCGCAGAGCAACCGGCTCATCTCGTTGATCGGCGTCGAGGACATCGTCGTCGTCGACACCCCGGACGCGTTGCTCGTGACCACGAGTGCGAACGCGCAGCGGGTCAAGGGCGTGGTGGACGCGCTGAAGATCAGCGGGCGGGACGACGTGCTCTGACGAGCGGGGTGCGATGGCCCGGGTTGGGGCGACCGGACGGGGGAGCGGCGGTGTCGTCGTCTCGGGGGAACTGCGAGCGGGGGAGCGAGCATGGCGGACATCGAGTACGACCCGGGGGACGCATCCGCGCTGAGCCGTGCGCTGCGTACCGCCGACAGCGTGCTCCGCGGGCAGGCGAGCAAACGCTCGGGAGCGGTGACGACGGGTCTGCGGGACTTCTCCGGTGCGTACGCCGACCGGTTCCGCGAAGCCGGCCTGACCGAAGCGGAGGACCGAGGCAAGCTCGCGGGGGTCCTTGCCGACTTCGCCGACGACATCGACGCGGTGAGTCGACAGGCCGAGGAGGAACGGCAGCGGATCAGCGACCACGACGCGTGGAAGCAGCGCGAGGTGCAACGAAACGCCTTCCTTGAGTCGTCCGGTGGGATCACGGGGCTCGCAGTGCCGCTCTGGGAGTTCGCCACCGACCGTGAACCCTCGACCACGCCGATCACCCCGAAGCCGCTGACGGCTGCCTTCCATGCGCGGCAGCGTCCGCACTCGGCCGGCGGCGGTGACGGCAGTGGGAAGAGTTCTGCGAATCCGACCCACCTGCGCACGTTCGTGTCCACCACCCGATCTGCTGATCACGACGGCGACACGGAGTTGCAGCGGCTCAAGGATGCGTAGTCATGGTGGTCGCGTGGCCGGAGCGGTTCTCCTGCTCGCGCTGTTCACCGGATCGGCGGTCGGCTGCATACAACGTCCGGCCCATGAACCGCAAGCAGAGAGGACGCCCGCGGTGGATCCCGAGAGCGCGCAGCAAAGGATGGTCGACGTCGTGAAGGACGCGACGGAGAGCCTCGGCGGCGAGTGGCGAGTGCGTTCCGGACCGGACTACGCCGAAGCCTGCGAACTGCCGGATGGCGATCGCGGATCGAAGTGGACCTACTTCCTCACCCGAGCACAGATCGGCGACGTCGCCTCGGACGTCGCGAAGGTCGAAGCGCGATGGAGAGAGCAGGGCATGTCCGTCGATCGCTGGGGAACGAAGACGGAGCCGACGGTCGTGGGCCGCGGTGGCGCTCGCACCGACTCCGTCAGCTTCTCCGTTGCATTGAACCTGTACGTGATCCAGGGTGTCTCGTTGTGCTTTCCGGGCGACGCCGACGAGTTGTGACGGACTTGTTCAGCCCTCTTGCTTCCGGGGCAGGGCGCTCTGCTCGTGTGACCGCTTGCACTTTCGACGCTCGCCGGTTGTGCCCCAACGGTAGAGAACGCGCCTGTCCCGTCCGTTCTCTCGCGCGAAGCGGAGGAACAGGTGATCGACGCTATGAACGGCACGACCGGGCGGCTCGGCGCCGAGTGGCGACCGATCACTGGACCGTGCCCGCGGGAGTGCGATGCGCCGGAGGGTGATCTCGGCGCGCAGCGGCGGCACGTCGTCGGACGATCTGAAGCGGGGACCGCTGTCGGACACCAGCACGTTGGAACCACCATGTTCAGGGTGACGACGTCCGCTCTGGTGCTCGTGATGATCGTGACCGTGATCACGGGATGTGCTGAACAACCCGCGAAGAGGAAACCACCCGTGGACTCCGTGACCGCGCAGCGCCAGATGGTCGATGCGGTCGACGACGTCACCAGTCATCTCGGCGGCACGTGGAAGCCCCGAACTGGGCCCGACTATGCCGAAAGCTGTCGGCTGTCGGGAGGCGAGGACGGCGCGCAGTGGGTGTACCTCACCGGACGGACTGCTGGAGGCGACCCGGAGCGAGACGCTGCGGGAGCGGCCGATCGCTGGAAGGCTCAAGGTTTGAACGTCGAACGGTGGGGCGACGCGGCTCGACCTGCGGTCGTGGGGCGTGGTGGCGAAGCGGTCGATTCGATCAGCCTGTACGCCTACCCCGGCAACTACACGGTGCAGGCCGTGTCAGTCTGTTTCCCCGGCGACGCGGACGAGCTGTGAAGCGCGGAGGATCACCATGAACGGCACCCTGCGACGGACTTCAGCATGCGCGCTGGCGCTGTCGACGCGTACCCGGGCGACTCGACCGTCCGAGCGGCTCACTCTGCGCCCGTGGCGAGGCAAACCCACCGCCGAGCGCGCCGCTCGGGCGTCGGAGGAGCGGTGACGGCGGGCGCCGCCACCGTCGCTCTGCTACTGACCGGGTGCGCTCCAGCGGGAGCGCCCGAATCGAGACGAGACCGTCGCCGACGCCAGCGGTGACCGAGCGGGGCGCGGAACAACAGCTGATCGACGCTGTCGACGACGCCACGACGCGTCTCGGGGGCTATTGGAGATCGCGCACCGGTCCCGACGACTAGGTCGAGGGCTGAACGCTCTCGGACGGTGCGCAAGGCGCGCAGTCGCGGTACCTCGTCGGGAGCGGTTTCCCCTTGATCAGCGTCTACGCGTACTCCGGGAACCACACAGTCTAGGCCGTGTCCTCGTGTCGCCCAGGCGAAGGAGACGAGTTGGGAGCCAGCGACGGATGAACCCGCGATCTCGCTGCCCCGGCGCGCAGCACGTGCCCTGGCATTCGCCACCGCCGGCTTCCTCCTCGGCGTGAGCGCGGTGTTTCTCAGGCAACGCGGACGACAGCTCCTGAACCATTTCGCGGACCGGCGGGTGTGCGGCATGCGTGCGCGATCCTCCAGGCCGCAGCCCGTCTGTAGCGCTCCATCACGAAACCCCTCGAACTGGGGCCACGCCCCGCGCGCAGCGTTTCCGGCGCGTTACAGCGCGGTCGCGATCACGTAACCGATGCGGGAGGGCGTCCGGAGGGGTCCTGCACCGCCCGGCCGGTCGTGTACTGTCCTCACGATCGCCCGGTGCGCAGTGACTCCGGGCCGACTCCCGATCTCCCCGGAGGAACCCCCCGTGTCATCTCGTTCCCGTCGCATCGCCATGAGCGGCCTCGCGCTCGTCGGCACCGTCGCCGTGCTCGCCGGCTGTGCGTCCGCCCCGTCCGAGTCCACCTCGTCCAAGAAGTCCGACTTCCTGCCCTGCATGGTGTCCGACGCCGGTGGGTTCGACGACAAGTCGTTCAACCAGCTCGGCTACGAGGGCATGATGTCGGCCGCTGACGACCTCGGCGCCCAGACCAAGAAGGCCGAGTCCAAGGACGCGACCGTCTACGACTCGAACATCCAGCAGCTCGTCAGCCAGAACTGCAACCTCGTCATCACGGTCGGGTTCAACCTCGCCGCTTCGACGAAGAAGCAGGCCGCGGCGAACCCGGACACCGACTTCGCGATCATCGACGACAACTCGATCGACGCCAAGAACGTCAAGCCGATCACCTTCGACACCTCGCAGGCGGCCTTCCTGGCCGGCTACGCGGCCGCGTCCTACTCGAAGTCCGGCGTCGTCGGCACCTTCGGTGGCATGCAGATCCCGACCGTCACCATCTTCATGGACGGCTTCGCGGACGGCGTCGAGTACTACAACGAGCAGAAGAAGAAGGACGTCAAGGTCGTCGGCTGGGACGTCGCGAGCCAGAAGGGCTCCTTCACCGGTGGCTTCGAGGCCGGCACCCAGGCGAAGTCGGTCGCGCAGTCGCTGCTCGACCAGGACGCCGACGTGATCCTGCCGGTCGGTGGCCCGATCTACCAGAGCGCCGCCGAGGCCATCAAGGACGCCGACAACGGCTCCGTCCTGATCGGCGCGGACAGCGATCTCTACGAGGCCGACCCCCGCTACAAGGACATCGCCTTCACCTCGATCGAGAAGGGCATGAAGCCCGCCGTCAAGGACGTCGTCGAGCAGGCCGCCAAGGGCGACTTCGCGAAGACCCCGTACGTCGGCACGCTCGAGAACGACGGCGTCGGCATCGCGCCGTTCCACGACTACGAGTCCAAGGTCGACTCGGGTCTGCAGGGTGAGCTCGACGAGATCAAGGCCGGCATCATCGACGGTTCGATCAAGGTCGAGACCGAGGCCACCGTCAAGTAGTCCGTCGAACGCGGGCGGGGGAACTCTCCTCCGCCCGCGTTCTCGCGCGCACGGGGACCGTCGCGCACCCGAGACAGAAATAGACTCACCGACATGAAGCTCGAACTCCGCGGCATCACGAAGCGGTTCGGCACCCTGGTCGCCAACGACCACATCTCGATCACCGTCGAACCGGGCGAGGTGCACTGTCTCCTCGGCGAGAACGGTGCGGGCAAGTCGACCCTCATGAACGTCCTCTACGGCATGTACCAGGCCGACGAGGGCGAGATCCTGCTCGACGACGTCGTCCAGCACTTCGACGGGCCGGGCGACGCCATGCGCTCCGGCATCGGCATGGTGCACCAGCACTTCATGCTCGTGCCGGTCTTCACCGTGGCCGAGAACGTCATGCTCGGGCAGGAGGAGACGTCGTTCGGCGGGCGTCTCGACCTCGCCGGCGCCCGGAAGCGCGTGCGGGAGATCTCCGCTCGGTTCGGGTTCGACGTCGATCCCGATGCACGGGTCGGCGACCTGCCGGTCGGTGTGCAGCAGCGCGTCGAGATCATCAAGGCGCTGTCCCGTGACGCCTCGGTCCTGGTGTTCGACGAGCCGACGGCCGTCCTCACCCCGCAGGAGACCGACGAGCTGATGGGCATCATGCGCCAGCTCCGCGAAGCCGGCACCGCCATCGTCTTCATCACGCACAAGCTCCGTGAGGTCCGCGAGGTCGCCGACCGCATCACCGTCATCCGCCTCGGCAAGGTCGTCGGCGAGGCGTCCCCGACGGCGTCGAACAGCGAGCTCGCGGCGCTCATGGTCGGCCGCAGCGTCGAACTCGTCGTGGACAAGGCCCCGGCCGCCCCGGGGGAGGCCGCGCTCGTCGTCGAGGACCTGACGGTCACCGACGCGGACGGGATCGTGCTCGTCGACGACGTGTCCTTCACGGTCCGTCGTGGCGAGGTGCTCGCCATCGCCGGCGTGCAGGGCAACGGGCAGACCGAGCTCACCGAGGCGATCATGGGCCTCGAGCCCGTCCGCTCCGGCCGCATCACGCTCGACGGGCGTGAGGTCACCGGCCGCAGCGTCAAGCAGATCCTCGACGCCGGCGTCGGCTTCGTGCCCGAGGACCGCAAGGAGGACGGGCTGGTCGGGGAGTTCACGATCGCCGAGAACCTCATGCTCGACCGTGCCGACGCCACCGAGTTCGTCCGTGCCGGCACCATCCGCGCCGCCGAGCGGGACACGTTCGCCGACGAGAAGATCGCCGAGTTCGACATCCGCACGCCCGGACGCACCACGGCAGCCGGTCGGCTCTCCGGCGGCAACCAGCAGAAGATCGTCCTCGCCCGCGAACTGAGCCGGCCCCTGCGGCTCTTCGTCGCCGCACAGCCCACGCGCGGCATCGACGTCGGGTCGATCGAGTTCGTGCACAAGCGCATCGTCGAGACCCGCGACAGCGGCGTCCCGGTGATCGTCGTCTCCACCGAGCTCGACGAGGTCGTCGCGCTCGCCGACCGGATCGCCGTGATGTACCGCGGCACGATCGTCGGCATCGTCCCGGCGTCCACTCCCCGCGACGTCCTCGGACTCATGATGGCGGGCGAACTGCCCGCAGGAACGGAGCTCGCCGCGTGAGCGACACCACGCCGGAGCACGGCGGCGCCACCCCGCCGTCGGACCGCAGCTCGACCCCCGTCGACGGGACCACGGGCCTCCCGGCCGGGTCCGACGCCACACCGGCGGTCGACGACCGCCTGCAGGAAGTGGCCGGACCGCCGCACCTGATGACCGACTCGGCAGTCGACAGCGAACGCCGTGAGGGCGGCGACGGACGCTGGAGCGACGCGATGCGCAGCATCGTCAACGGCTCCGTCCTCACCACCGTGCTCGCGGTCGTCCTCGCCCTCGTCGCGAGCGGTGTCCTCATCGCGCTGACCGACAAGGACGTCCAGGCCGCGGCCGGGTACTTCTTCGCCCGACCGACCGACATGCTGCGCGCCGTCGGCACCGCGGTCGGCGGCTCGTACTCGTCGCTGTTCCAGGGTTCCGTCGTCAACTTCGGCGCCCCCTCGTTCGCGAGCGCGATCACGCCGATCACCCGCTCCGTCGACTACGCGGTGCCGCTCGTCGTCGCCGGCCTCGGCGTCGCCGTGGCCTTCCGCGCGGGCCTGTTCAACATCGGCGGCCAGGGGCAGGTCCTCATAGCCGCCGCGGCAGCTGGCTGGGTCGGGTTCTCGTTCGACCTGCCGGCAGCGGTGCACATCCCGCTGACGATCCTCGCCGGCATCGTCGGCGGCGCGGTCTGGGCCGGGCTCGTCGGCGTCGTCAAGGCCCGGACCGGTGCCAACGAGGTCGTCCTGACGATCATGCTGAACTACGTCGCCCTCTACCTGCTCTCCTTCATGCTCCGGACCCCCGGGCTGCTGCAGGCCGGTGGGAGCCCGAACCCGATCTCCCCGGCGACCAAGGACAGTGCGCTGCTCCCGGCGCTGTTCGGACCGCGCTTCGGCATCAACGTCGGCTTCGTCGTCGCGGTCATCGCGGTCGTCGTCGTCTGGTGGCTGCTCAACAAGTCCTCGCTCGGATTCCGCTTCCGGACCATCGGCGAGAACCCGCGGGCCGCTCGCGTCGCCGGTATGAGCGTGCCGAGCCTGACCATCTGGGTGCTCGTGATCTCCGGTGGACTCATCGGCATCGCCGGCGCCTACCAGGTCGAGGGCGCGGTCACGACCGGGTTCACGTCGGGCATCGACGCCGGCATCGGGTTCGACGCGATCACGGTCGCGCTCCTCGGGCGTTCGAAGCCCTGGGGGACCTTCTGGGCGGCGATCCTGTTCGGCGTGCTGAAGAACGGCGGCTACGCCATGCAGGCCGCCAACGGGATCCCGATCGACATCGTCGACGTCATCCAGGCCCTCATCGTCCTGTTCATCGCGGCCCCGCCGCTCGTGCGCGCGATCTTCCGGATCCCGCAGCCCGGCGCCCGTCGTCGCACCAAGCAGAGCACCAAGCGGAAGGCGGTCGCCGCGTGAGCACCCTCAGCCCCACCGCCGTCCCGGCGTCACCCGTCCCGGACCGCCCCGTCGAGACCACGAGGAGCTGGAAGGCGCCCGTCGCCTTCGTCGTCTTCTCGGTGCTCGCCGCCGTGCTGTTCCTCGGCGTCGGCCGGGGTGGCACGACCACGTTCCGGCTCGCCAACGCCGGCGACTTCGTCCAGCTGCCGGACGTCGGCCTGCCCGCGCTCGCGACCGGCGTCGTCGTCGTCGTGGTCCTGTCGCTCCTCACGGCCGTCTCGTTCGTCCTGGTCGGCCGGTACCGTCCGGTGCCGCTGTGGCTGACGAGCGTGTTCGCCGTCGTGTTCGTCATCGGCTTCCTCACGTGGGCGGCCGCGGACAAGACGGTCCCGCTGCCCGGCCTGCTCGTCGGTGCGATCGGCCTGAGCGTCCCGCTCGTGTTCGGTGCGCTCGGCGGCGTGATCTCCGAGCGGGTCGGTGTCGTCAACATCGCCATCGAGGGGCAGTTCCTCGCCGGTGCGTTCACCTCGGCGCTCATCGCGTCGCTGACCGGGTCCGCGTGGGTCGGTCTCGTCGGCGCCCTCGTCGCCGGCGTGCTCGTGTCGTTCGTCCTCGCGGCGTTCAGCATCAAGTACCTCGTCGACCAGGTCATCGTCGGCGTCGTCATCAACGCGTTCATCTCCGGGCTCACCGGCTTCCTGTACTCGCAGGTGCTGTCGCCGGACGAGGAGCGCCTGAACGTCGGTGTCACCTTCCCGCGCTTCGAGATCCCCGTCCTGCACCAGATCCCGGTGATCGGCCCGGTGCTGTTCGAGCAGACCGTCATCGTGTACCTGGCGTACATCGCGGTCGCCGTCGTGACGTTCGCCCTGTTCAAGACGCGCTGGGGTCTGCGGCTCCGCGCGGTCGGGGAGCACCCGGAAGCGGCGGACACGGTCGGCATCAACGTCACCGGGACGCGGTTCTGGAACGTCTCGATCGCCGGTGCGATCGCCGGCCTGGGTGGTGCGTACTTCACACTCGACGCGGTCGGACCGTTCACGAAGGACATGACGGACGGTGCGGGCTACATCGCCCTGGCCGCCGTCATCTTCGGGCGGTGGGACCCGATCCGGGCCACGCTCGCGGCGCTCCTGTTCGGGTTCGCCTCGAACCTGCAGAACACCCTCGGCGCGATCAACTCGCCGGTGCCGAGCGAGTTCCTGCTCATGCTGCCCTACGTCGTCACGATCTTCGCGGTCGCCGGTCTGGTCGGGCAGTCGCGGGGACCGGCGGCCGCCGGCAAGCCGTACATCAAGAACTAGCCGGGAGGCACGGCACATGACAGACACGAACGCTGCGGGACACGACGGGGTGGGGACCGACCCCGTGACCGGCGAGCCGGCCTGGACGGACCCGGCCACGACCCTCCCGGCCGACCCGGACGCACAGATCGACGGGAGCACGGCGGCGGCCGTCGACGGCGACGTCGACTGGGACGCGCTCCGCGAGGCCGCCACCACCGCGATGGGCCGCGCCTACGTGCCGTACTCGTCCTTCCCGGTGGGTGCCGCGGCACTCACCGACGACGGCCGGATCGTGTCCGGCTGCAACGTCGAGAACGCCTCGTACGGTGTGACCCTCTGCGCCGAGTGCTCGCTCGTGTCGCAGCTCTTCATGACCGGCGGCGGCAAGCTCGTCGCGTTCACCTGCGTGGACGGCGACGGGGCGACCCTCATGCCGTGCGGCCGCTGCCGGCAACTGCTGTTCGAACACTCGGCCGAGGGCATGCTCCTCGAGACCGTCTCGGGCATCCGCACCATCGACGAGGTCCTGCCGGACGCCTTCGGCCCCCGGACCCTCGTCACCTACCAGCAGGAGCACTGACCATGGCAGTCGAGCCCTTCGACACCGTCGACCTCATCCGCACGAAGCGCTCGCACGGCGCCCTCTCCACGCCGGAGATCGACTGGCTGGTCGACGCCTACACCCGCGGCTACGTCGGGGACGAGCAGATGGCCGCGTTCGCGATGGCGGTCTTCCTGAACGGCATGGAGCGTCGGGAGATCAAGGACCTCACCCTCGCGATGATCGCGTCGGGGGAGCGGATGTCGTTCGGCTCGCTCGGCAAGACCACGGTCGACAAGCACTCCACCGGCGGCGTCGGGGACAAGATCACGCTGCCGCTCGCGCCCCTCGTCGCCACGTTCGGCGTCGCGGTGCCGCAGCTGTCCGGGCGCGGCCTCGGGCACACCGGCGGCACGCTCGACAAGCTCGAGTCGATCCCCGGCTGGCAGGCCGCGATCTCCAACGAGCGCATGACGGAGATCCTCGACCAGGTCGGCGCCGTCATCTGCGCCGCCGGCTCGGGCCTGGCCCCGGCCGACAAGAAGCTCTACGCCCTGCGGGACATCACCGGCACGGTCGAGTGCATCCCGCTCATCGCGTCGAGCATCATGTCGAAGAAGATCGCCGAGGGCACCGCGGCGCTCGTCCTCGACGTGAAGTTCGGCTCCGGCGCCTTCATGGAGGACTTCGAGCAGTCGAAGCTCCTCGCACAGACGATGGTCGACCTCGGCAAGGACGCGGGCGTCGCCACCTCGGCGCTCCTCACCGACATGGAGGTCCCGCTCGGCCTGACGATCGGCAACGCCCTCGAGGTCCGCGAGTCCGTCGAGGTCCTCGCCGGTGGCGGCCCCGCGGACGTCGTCGAGCTCACGGTCGCGCTGGCGGCCGAGATGCTGCGTCTGGCAGGGCAGCCCGACGCCGACCCCGCGGCGGCACTGGCCGACGGCCGCGCGATGGACACGTGGCGCCGGATGATCGAGGCCCAGGGCGGCGACGCCTCGGCCGCGCTGCCGGTCGCCGCGGAGACGCACGTCGTCACCGCGACCGAGTCCGGTGTCCTCGCCACGCAGGAGGCCCTGCCCTTCGGCATCGCGGCCTGGCGCCTCGGTGCCGGTCGTGCCCGCGCCCAGGACCCGGTGCAGGCCGGTGCCGGCATCGAGCTGCACGTCAAGCCGGGCGACACCGTCACGGCCGGCCAGCCCCTGTGGACGCTGCACACCGACGAGCCCGCGCGGTTCGAGCGGGCGCTCGAGTCGCTCGAGGGCGCCTGGTCCATCGGGGACTCCGCGCCGGAGCGCGGTCCGATCGTGCGCGAGCGGATCCAGTAGCGACGCGACCAGCAGCCGGACGGGAGGCCCGCCACACGTGCTGTGGCGGGCCTCCCGTCCGTCTCGTCCACCGTGGGGACGCGGTGGTCCGTCGTCCACGGTCCCGTGGGTCCGCGACTGCGGTGGCGCGTCCGCGACCGGTAGCCTTGGACGCATGAGCGACGCCGCCACGACCTACCGCCTGCCCGACGCCGGAGCGGTCATCAACGACCTGCCGAAGGTCTCGCTGCACGACCACCTGGACGGCGGACTCCGTCCGGCGACCGTCATCGAGCTCGCGGCGACCGACGGGGTCGACATCCCGACCACGGACCCGGCCGAACTCGCCACCTGGTTCGCGGACCAGTCGAACTCGGGCTCCCTGGTCGAGTACCTGAAGACCTTCGACGTGACCACCGCCGTCATGCAGACCGCCGCCGGGCTCACCCGCGTCGCCCGCGAGTTCGTCGAGGACCTCGTCGCGGACGGCGTCGTCTACGGGGAGATCCGCTGGGCCCCCGAGCAGCACCTGCAGCGGGGGCTCACCCTCGACGAGACGGTGGAGGCCGTGCAAGCCGGCATCGAGGAGGCGGTCGATGCCGCCGGCGGGTCGATCCGCATCGGGCAGCTCGTCACGGCGATGCGGCACGCCGACCGGTCGATGGAGATCGCCGAACTCGCCGTGCGTCACCGCGACCGCGGCGTCGTCGGCTTCGACATCGCCGGGGCCGAGGCGGGCTTCCCGGCCTCGAACCACCGGGCGGCGTTCGAGTACCTCGCCTCCGAGCTCTTCCCCGTGACGGTGCACGCTGGCGAGGCCGACGGCCTCGCCTCCATCCGGTCGGCGCTCGTCGACGGTCGCGCCCTCCGCCTCGGGCACGGCGTGCGCGTGTTCGAGGACGTCACCCTGACCGACGGCGGTGACGGGTCCATGCTCGCCACGCTCGGCGAGGTCGCATCCTGGGTGCGGGACCGCGAGATCCCGCTCGAGGTCTCCCCGTCGTCGAACCTGCAGACCGGTGCGGTCGCCGCGTGGGGCGACGACCTGGCCGACCACCCGATCGACGTCCTGTACCAGCTCGGCTTCCGCGTCACGGTGAACACCGACAACCGCCTGATGAGCAACACCTCGCTGTCGAAGGAGCTGGCGCTGCTCGCCGGCACGTTCGGCTACGACCTCGACGACCTCGCCGCGTTCCAGATCAACGCGGCGCTCGGGTCGTTCCTGCCGCTCGAGGACCGCGAGGAGATCATCGCCGCGATCACCGCCGGGTACGCGGAGGCCTGATCCGATGGGGCTGCCGCCACTGCCGGACCCGGCCGTCGTGCTCGGGGCGTCCGCGTCCTCGTGGCGGGACGCGCTGCGGGCGGTCGGCGGCGCCCTCGTCGCATCGGGAGCGACCACCGAGGCGTACACCGACGCCATGACCGCCATGGTCGAGGAGCACGGGCCGTACATCGTCATCTCGCCGGGGCTCGCGTTCGCGCACGCCCGGCCGGGGTCGAGCGTCCTGCGGGACGGCCTGGCGGTCGTCACGCTGGCGTCGCCGGTGGTGTTCGGGCACCCGCACAACGACCCGGTGTCGGTCGTGCTCGGGCTCGCCGTCGCGGAGGTCGGCACACACCTCGAGTCGATCGGCGCGATCGCCAACCTGTTCAACGACCCCTCGGTCACCGGGCGGCTCGCTGCCGCCGCCACGGCCGACGAGGTCCGGGCCATCATGGGAGTGACGACGGCATGAAGATCGTGACCATCTGCGGTGCCGGCATCGGCGCGAGCGCCATCCTCAAGGTCAACGCGGAGAAGGCGCTCGCCTCGCTCGGACTCACGGCCGAGGTGGTCGCGGCGGACGTCGCCTCCGTGCGGCAGGTCGCCGACGACGCCAACGTCATCCTGACGAGCCAGGAGTTCGTCGAGACCATCGGGACGACGTACGCCGAGGTCATCGTGATCCGGAACCACTTCGACCAGAGCGAGATCACGGCGGCTGTGGACAGGGCACTCGGATAGGGGTCGGGCCGGTACGATCGGCGCATGGTCAGCACCGACAACCCCCTGAACGACCCCGCCGTGGACCCCTTCGACGTGGCCCGCGACGCCGCAGCCGTCATCGCGTCCCGGTCCGGCATCGAGCGGCACGACGTCGCCCTGACGCTCGGCTCCGGCTGGGGGAAGGCCGCCGACCTCCTCGGAGAGACCGTGTCCGAGATCCCCGCGGCGGACGTCCCCGGCTTCAGCGCCTCGGCCGTGCCCGGACACTCCGGCACCGTCCGCTCCATCCGGCTCGCCGACGGCCGGCACGCGCTCGTCATCGGCGCCCGCACGCACTACTACGAGGGCCACGGCGTCCGTCGGGTCGTGCACAGTGTCCGCACCGCTGCCGCGACGGGTGCCTCGGTCATGGTGCTCACCAACGGCGCCGGTGGCATCAAGGAGACCTGGACGCCCGGCACGCCGGTCCTCATCAGCGACCACATCAACCTCACCGCCGACAGCCCGCTCGAGGGCGCGACGTTCATCGACCTGACGGACCTGTACTCGGCCCGTCTCCGCGCGGTGGCGAAGTCGATCGACCCCTCTCTCGACGAGGGCGTCTACACGCAGTTCCGCGGGCCGCACTACGAGACCCCGGCCGAGGTCCAGATGGCCAAGGCGATCGGCGGCCACATCGTGGGCATGTCGACCGCGCTCGAGGCCATCGCCGCCCGGCAGGCCGGCATGGAGGTCCTCGGCTTCTCGCTCATCACGAACCTCGCCGCGGGCATCCAGAAGACCCCGCTGTCGCACACCGAGGTGCTCGAGGCGGGCAAGCAGGCCGAGCCCGTGATCGCGGACCTGCTCGCCCGCGTGGTGGCCGCACTGTGACCCCCTACGACGGCCCGAGCGACGGCGCCCTCGCGGACGGCGACCTCGTCGACGGCGGCGATGTGGTCGACGGCGGTGCGCCCGACGTGCTGGCCGCCGCCCGGGCGTGGATCGAACAGGACCCCGACCAGGAGACCCGCGCGGAACTGCAGGAGCTCGTCGACGCGGCGGACACGGACGAACTGACAGCACGGTTCGCCGGTCGGCTGCAGTTCGGGACCGCCGGTCTCCGCGCCGAACTCGGTGCCGGTCCGCTGCGGATGAACCGAGTCGTCGTCACGCAGGCGGCCGCCGGTCTCGCCCGCTTCCTCATCGACTCCGGTCGTGACCGCAGCGTCGTGATCGGGTACGACGGTCGCGTCAACTCGGACGTCTTCGCTCGGGACTCCGCCGAGGTCATGCGCGGCCTCGGGCTCGACGTCACGCTGCTCCCGAGCGCGCTGCCGACGCCGCTCGTCGCGTTCGCCGTCCGGCACCTCGACGTCGGGGCAGGTGTCATGGTCACGGCCAGCCACAACCCGCCGCGGGACAACGGCTACAAGGTGTACCTCGGCGGTGCGGACGCGGGCTCGCAGATCGTGCCGCCGGTCGACGCCGAGATCGCCGCCGCGATCGACGTCGTCGCAGCGGGGGACATCCGGTCGCTCGACCGGGCGACGGACTACACCGTCGCGGACCAGACCCTCGTGCAGGCGTACGTCGACGCCACGGCCGCGACCGTGCCGGCCCCGCTCCTCGCGGTCGAGGCGCAGCCCTCCGTCGTCTACACGGCCATGCACGGCGTCGGGTGGGAGACGGCCCGGGCCGTGTTCACGCGTGCCGGCTTCCGTGAGCCCGCGGTGGTGCCCGAGCAGATCGAGCCGGACGGGGCGTTCCCGACGGTGTCCTTCCCGAACCCGGAGGAGCCGGGCGCGATGGACCTGTCGATCGCGCGCGGTGTCGAACTCGGAGCGGACCTCGTCATCGCCAACGACCCGGACGCCGACCGCCTGGCGCTCGCGATCCCCGACGGTGCCGGCTCCTACCGTCGACTCTCCGGCAACGAGGTCGGCTGGCTCCTCGGCTGGCGTGCCGCGGCCCGTGCTGCCGCCGCCGGCTCGACCGGGGTCCTCGCCGCATCGATCGTCAGCTCGCCGGCGCTGTCCCGCGTCGCCGAACAGCACGGCCTCGGGTACCGCGACACCCTCACCGGGTTCAAGTGGGTCTCCCGCGTCCCCGACCTGCTGTTCGGTTACGAGGAAGCGCTGGGGTACCTCGTCGACCCGCAGGTCGTGCGCGACAAGGACGGCATCTCCGCCGCACTCGAACTGCTGTCGCTCGCGACCGAACTCGCTGCCGACGGGAGGACCATCGCCGACCAGCTCGACGCGTTCGCCGAGCGGTTCGGGGCGTTCTCCTCCGGGCAGGTCTCGACCCGCGTCGACGACCTGTCGCGCATCGGGGAGATCATGGCCTCCCTGCGATCGTCCACGCCGACGGAACTCGGCGGCATCACGATCACCTCGGTGACCGACTTCCTGGACGGCGTCGAGGGCTTCCCGCCGTCCGACATCCTGCGCTTCGACCTGGAGGGCGGGGCGCGGGTCATCGTCCGCCCGAGCGGCACGGAGCCCAAGGTGAAGGTCTACATCGACACCGTCGCGGCCACGTCGGCCGAGGCCGGCGCCATGACCGACCGCCTGGCGGCGGCGGTCCGCCCCCTCGTGTCGTAGCGCGCGCCGCGCCGCGCACGCGCACGGTGCGGGTGAACCGGCACGCGGCGCACGCGCACAACGAGAACCCGCTCGAACCACTGGATCCGATGGTCCGAGCGGGTTCTCGTTGTGTCGGTGCGACCGGAACCGGGCTCGTCCTCCACGACGGGCGGCTTCCACGCTGGTGTCCACAGGTGGGTGGAGTCGATCGTCGCCGGACGGGCAGCGCACGAGGCTGCAGGGATGCAACGACTCCACATCATCAGGGGTGGCACTGCCGACCCCACCGGTCGACGAGGAGCCGACCTCGTCGCGGCTGCCGACCGAGGCGTCCTCGTCCGGCTCGCTCCCGGCAGGTACGTCGAGGCCGAGCGGTGGCGAGCGGCCGACGCCCGGACCCGTCACCTCGCCCGGATCGACGCGATCGACGACCGGATCGCGCAGCGGCTCGTCGTGTCCCACGTCTCGGCCGTCGCTCTGCACGGACTGCCCTGGAGCGGGGAACTGCCCGAGGTGGTCGACGTCATCGACCCGCACCGCGAGACCGCCCAGTCGCTCCGACTGCTGCGGAAGCACCCCGGGAAGGGGCGGGCGACACGCGTCGTCCGGACCCCGTCCGGTCGGGCGGTCACGGACCTGCTGACCACGGTCGTGGACATCGCGCTGACGCAGGAGCTCCGGCGCTCCGTCCCCGTGCTCGACGTCGCGTTGCAACGTGGCACAGACCGCGCGGCGCTCCAAGCGGAACTCAGCTCCCGGTCCGCTGTCCACGGCCGGGACCGTGCGCGGTTCGCGATCGCGTTCGCGGACCAGCGCACTGGATCGGTGGGGGAGTCGATCGCCCGGGTGGCGCTGGACGAGGTCGGGGCACCACGGCCGCGACTCCAGGTCGACTTCCAGGACCGAGCGGGTTTCGTCGCGCGGGTCGACTTCTGGTTCCCCGACCAGGGCGTCGTCCTCGAGTTCGACGGCGCGGCGAAGTACCGGGACCCGGCGCTGCGCGCTGCCGGCCTCACCGCCGAGGACGTCCTCGTCCAGGAGAAGCGTCGCGAGGACCGACTCCGACTCGTCCCGGAGGTGCGGCGGGTCGGGCGGTTCGGCTGGGCGGAGACGCAGGACACGAGCCTGCTGCGGGCACTGCTCGTGGGCCTCGGCCTCCCGCTGGAGGAGCGACGGTTCCGGACGATCCGGTGAACGACGGCAGCGGCACCGCGGGGTCCCAGCGCGGATCGGCGCCGCACAACGAAGACCGCCCCGAACCACGGATGGCCGTGGTTCGGGGCGGTTCGTGTTGTGCGGGTCCGATCGGCACCGCGGGGCACGCCGCGGTGCGCAGGACGCCGCGCGGGCCGCGAGAGCCCGCGCTACGCGAGCTCGAGCAGGACGTGCCCGGAGGAGACCGTCTGGCCCACGGGGGCGTTCAGCCCCGTGACGACGCCGTCCTTGTGCGCCTGGACGGGCTGCTCCATCTTCATGGCCTCGAGGACGACGAGCAGGTCGCCCTTGACGACGGTGTCGCCCTCGGCGACCGCGAGCTTCACGACGGTGGCCTGCATCGGCGACGCGACCGAGGAGCCCGACGCCGCGCGTCCACCCTTGACGGCCGAGGACCGGCGCTTGGGCGGCGCGGAGGGGCCGGACGGACGACGGGCGCCACCGGAGCCACCGACGATCGACGGCATCGTGACCTCGATGCGCTTGCCCTGCACCTCGACGACCACGCTGTCACGCTCGCCGGGGACCGGGAGCTCCTCGGGTTCACCGCTCCAGGCCGGGATCTCGTTGACGAAGTCGGTCTCGATCCACTGCGTGTAGATCGAGAACGGCGTGGCGTCGTCGGTCGCGAAGGCCGGGTCGCTGACGACCGCGCGGTGGAACGGGATGACGGTGGGGAGCCCGGCGACCTCGAACTCGGCGAGGGCGCGTCGGGAGCGCTCGAGGGCCTCGGCGCGGGTGGCGCCGGTCACGATGAGCTTCGCGAGCATCGAGTCGAACGAGCCGGAGACGACGTCGCCCGACACCACGCCGGAGTCGACCCGGACGCCGGGGCCCGACGGGGCGTTGAAGACGTGCACCGGACCCGGCGCGGGGAAGAAGTTGCGGCCCGGGTCCTCCCCGTTGATGCGGAACTCGAACGAGTGCCCGCGCGGGGTCGGGTCGGCGTAGTCGAGCGTGCCGCCCTCGGCGATGCGGAACTGCTCGCGGACGAGGTCGATGCCGGTGACCTCCTCGGACACGCAGTGCTCGACCTGGAGACGGGTGTTCACCTCGAGGAACGACACGGTGCCGTCGGCGCCGATGAGGAACTCGCACGTGCCCGCGCCGACGTAGCCGACCTCGCGGAGGATCGCCTTCGACGACGCGTACAGCCGCTCCTGCTGGGAGTCCGTCAGGTACGGCGCCGGGGCCTCCTCGACGAGCTTCTGGTGCCGGCGCTGGAGGGAGCAGTCACGCGTCGACACGACGACGACGTTGCCGTGCTCGTCGGCGAGGCACTGGGTCTCGACGTGGCGCGGCTTGTCGAGGTACTTCTCGACGAAGCACTCGCCGCGACCGAACGCGGCGATGGCCTCGCGCGTCGCGGACTCGAAGAGCTCCTCGACGGAGGCGCGGTCGCGCACGACCTTGAGGCCTCGACCACCGCCACCGAAGGCGGCCTTGATCGCCACGGGCAGGCCGACCTGGTCGACGAAGTCGAAGACCTCGGACACGTCCTGCACCGGCTCGATGGTGCCGGGGGCGAGCGGCGCCCCGACCTTCTCGGCCACGTGCCGCGCGGAGACCTTGTCGCCGAGGCGCTCGATCGACTCGGGCGACGGGCCGATCCAGGTGAGTCCGGCGTCGATGACGGCCCGGGCGAAGTCGGCGTTCTCGGCGAGGAAGCCGTAGCCCGGGTGGACGGCGTCGGCACCGGAGCGGCGGGCGACCGAGATGATCTTCTCGATGACCAGGTAGGTGTCGGCGCTCGTGGTGCCGTTCAGCGCGTAGGCCTCGTCGGCGAGGCGTGCGTGCAGGGCGTCACGGTCCTGGTCGGCGTAGACCGCGACCGAGGCCTTGCCCGCGTCGCGGGCCGCGCGGATGATGCGGACGGCGATCTCGCCGCGGTTCGCGATGAGGACCTTGCTGATGCGGGGCATGGAACATCAGCGTATTCGTGTGCCGAGGTCGTGTTTTGACCGGCATCCACAAGAAACCCCTCGGGATGCAGGTGGATGTCTACAGCGCCCAGAGGTCGTGCCAGGCGAGCCCGAAGCCCCGGAGGAGCATCGACCGGAGCACGGGGAGCGAGAGTCCGACGACCGCGGACGGTGTCCCGTCGATCCGCGTGATGTAGGCGGCCGCCCGGCCGTCGATCGTGAAGGCCCCGGCCACCTCGAGGGGCTCGCCCGTGGCGACGTAGGCGTCGATCTCCGCCGGGGACATGTCGTCGGCGAAGGTGAGGACGGCGCTGTCGACCGCGACCACGCGGTCGCCGTCGACGACGAGTGCCGACCCGCCGGCCGCGACGGCGCCCAGCGACGGGACCGCGTCGGTCGACGCCGACGTCCCGGACCCGGTCCGCGCCGGTGCTGCGGATCGGACGGGAGGCTCGTCATCCGCCCGCCCCGCGCCTCCCGGCCCCGACACGGCCGGTCCGCTGCCGGTCCGCCGGTCGATGACGCAGTGGCCGCTCCACAGCGTCCCGCCACCGGCGGCGAGCATCTGTCGCCAGCGCTCCCGGGCGACCTCCGGGTCGTGCGGCTTGCCGTACAGCTGCCCGTCGACCTCGAACGCCGAGTCGCCGCCGAAGACGATGCCGTCGAGCGGAGCGCCGCCGTCGACCGCCACCGAGCCGTCGGCGACCGCGGTGGCCTTGGCGACCGCGAGCAGCGCCACGAGCTCCGGCCCGGTGAGGTCCCGCCCGAGCCGCTCCCGTTCCGCGGCGCCCACCGCGTCCTCGTCGACGCCCGGCGACACGAGCACCGGCTCGATCCCGGACTGCGCCAGGAGCGCACGACGGGCGGGGGAGGTGCTCGCGAGGTACAGACGCATGGGAACATCGAACCATGGGTGAATCCGTCGGCACACTGCTCGAACTCGACGTCACCGGGATCGCCCACGGCGGCATCTCGGTGGCACGGCACGAGGGACGCGTGGTGTTCGTCACGGACGCGGTCCCCGGGGAGCGGGTCGTCGCCCGCGTGACCGAGGACCGGAAGAAGTCGTTCTGGCGCGCCGACACGGTCGAGGTCCTCGAGCCGAGCGAGCACCGTGTCGACCACGTCTGGCCGGAGGCGGCCCTGGACCGTGACCCCGCCGTCCGCCCGGGCGGCGCCGAGTTCGGGCACATCGCCCTGGCACACCAGCGGACCCTGAAGCGGGACGTCCTCGTCGACTCGTTCTCGCGGTTCGGCCGGATCGACCTCGAAGACCTGCTCGGCACGCCCGTCGTCGTGGAGTCGGCGCCCGGCGACGACGAGTCGGACGGCCTCGGGTGGCGCACCCGCATCCGGCTGCACGTCGACGCCGACGGCACGCCCGGCCCCTTCGCTGCGCGGTCGCACACCGTCGTCCCGGTCACCTCGCTGCCGCTCGCGACCACCGCCGTGCAGGCGTCCGCACCGATCGCCCGCGGCTCGATGCCGGGGGCGGAGGTCGTCGACGTCCTCAGCCCGAGCGGCTCCGAGGGAGCCCGGCTCGTGGTCGACGCCCAGCGTCCGACCGTCGTGCACGAGGTCGTCGGCGACCGGACCTTCGCCGTGGACGACACCGGCTTCTGGCAGGTGCACCGGGCGGCGCCCGCCGTCCTCACCGCCGCCGTGCACGACCTGGTCGACCCCGCGCGCCTGGACCCGGAGGGCCAGCACCTCGACCTGTACGGCGGCGTCGGCCTCCTCGCCGCCGCGCTCGCCGACCTCGCCGGGCCGCGTGCCCGGGTCACGAGCGTCGAGAGCGCGACCCGGGCGACGGAGCACGCGCAGGAGAACCTCGCCGAGTGGATCGGTGCCCGTGCCGAGACCGGCCGGGTCGACCGCTGGTTGGCCCGCACGGTCGAGCACGCCTCGCGTCCGGAGCGCGACCGCCTCCGCGCCGGCACCGTGGTGCTCGACCCGCCCCGGGCCGGTGCCGGTCGGGACGTCGTGGTGTCCGTCGCGGCGCTGCAGCCGGCCCAGGTCGTCTACGTCGCCTGCGACCCGGTCGCACTGGCACGGGACGTGGCCACCTTCGCCGACCTCGGCTACCGACTGGAGGCCCTGCGCGCCTTCGACCTCTTCCCGCACACCCACCACCTGGAGGCCGTGGCCCGTCTGGTGCCGGTCGCCTGAGCCGGTCGGCGCATCCGCCCCGGCACTTCCGTCGCGGGGTACGAAGCTGACCCTGACCTGGGTATCCTTGGTGTCTGGACGGCCGTCGGGACAGGGCCCGGTGCGTCGTCACAACGAGAGGCAACCGTGGGAGACACCACCAGCACATCGACCGGCACGACAGGGACTGCCGGTCTCGGGACACGACCGGTCCGGGTCGCCGTCGTGGACGACCACGAGTCGGTCCGACTGGGCATCCAGGCCGCCTGCCAGAACGAGGGGTTCGAGGTGGTCCTCACCGCCGCGAGCGTCCCGGAGTACATCGCACAGCTCGGCGGACGCGAGGTCGACGTCGTCGTCCTCGACCTGTCGCTCGGTGACGGCTCGACGGTGACCGAGAACGTCAAGGGCGTGCAGGGCACCGGCTCCGCCGTCCTCGTGCACAGCATCGCCGACCGCGTCGCGAACGTGCGTGAGGCACTGGCGGCAGGGGCCGCCGGCGTCATCCCGAAGTCCTCCGCGACGAAGACCGTGATGGCGGCCGTGGCGACCGTCGCTCGTGGCGACGTCCTCAACAACCTCGAGTGGGCGAGCGCGATCGACGCCGACCGGGACTTCGCGAAGGCGCAGCTCGGCCGACGTGAGCGGGAGATCCTGCACCTGTACGCATCGGGGTTGCCGCTCAAGCTCGCGGCCCAGCAGCTCGGCATCGGGTACTCGACCGCGCGGGAGTACCTCGACCGCATCCGCGTGAAGTACGTCGAGGTCGGTCGTCCGGCCCCGACCAAGGTCGACCTGCTCCGTCGTGCGGTGGAGGACGGGATCCTGCCGGGGCTCGACTCCGGCATCGACCCCGACGGCGATGGCCGCTGACGACGTCTGCGCCCGGCGGTCCTCGTGACGGCCGAGGCGGTCGTCACGTCGACGTCCACCATGGCGGACCCGTCCCGGTCCGTGCGCGCCACGATCACGCAGGCGTCCCTGGACCGGGCGTTCACGATCCTCATGGCGATCGCGGCGATCGGGTTCGGCGCGGTGAACACACCATCGCTGTTCAAGCAGCTGCCGTTGCTCGATGCGTTCTGGGCGCCGGCGACGACCATCGTGGTCGGGCTGTCGCTCCTGGCGGTCGGCGCGTCGGCGTTCGCGCAGCGGTGGGCGCAGCCCGCGCAGATCCTCTGCGCGCTGCTGTTCTTCGTCGCGCTGGTGACCTTCCCGCTGACCGTCCGTGAACCGCTCTCGGCGGCCGAGATCCCGTGGCCGTGGTGGCTCTGCAACGTCGGCACCATCGCCGCGTCCCTCAGCTTCGCCACCTGGCGGGCGGCGGTCTACAACGCGCTCGTCCCGATCGTGTACATCGTGCTGCGGTTGTCGCCGGCGGGTGGGGCGGTCGGCCTCCAGCGCGCGCTGCTCGACGGCGTGTACACCGCCGTCCTCGGCACCGCGGCGCTCGTGCTCATCGTGGTGCTGCGTCGGGCCGCCGCGGCCGTGGACGTCGCCCAGGCGACCGCGGTGCGCCGCTACTCGCGGGCGATCCGCGAGCACGCCACCGAGGTCGAGCGCGTCCAGGTCGACGCGATCGTGCACGACAGCGTGCTCACGACCCTGCTGTCCGCAGCCCGGGCGGACACGCCCGAGGCGAAGACGCTCGCGGCCCGGATGGCACGCAACGCGATCGACCACCTCGCCGCCGCGGCCGCGGACGGTCCGGGGGAGGACCCGGCGGTGCCGTTCTCCGCGCTCCGGGACCGGATCGTCACCTCGGTGACCACGCTCGCCGCTCCCGTCGAGGTGCGCAGCGTCCCGTCCGACGGACCCGCCGTGCCGACCTCCGCCGCCGACGCCCTCGCGTCCGCTGCACTGCAGGCAGCCGTGAACAGCGTCCAGCACGCGGGGACGGACGTGCACCGGTGGGTGACGATCGACGCCGCGGACGGGAGCATCCGGGTCGAGGTGGCCGACGACGGTGCCGGGTTCGACCAGCGGGCGGTCCCCGCCGCGCGACTCGGCGTCCGGCGGTCGATCATCGAACGGATGGCGGCCGCTGACGGCGTCGCCGAGGTGCTGTCGGCGCCGGGGTGCGGCACGCGTGTCGTGCTCCGGTGGCCCGCGCCGCAGCCGGCCCTCGGGACGGAGGGCCTCCGGTGAGGGCGTCGGTCACGGCCGGCAGCGCGACCGGGCTCGCCGCGTTGTTCTCGCTCGTGCACCTGGTGCTCGCCGCGTCCACGCTGCCCACCGACCCCGCCGGCGCTGCCCGTGTGGTGTCGTGCATGGTCCTCTACGCCGCGGCCACCGCACTCGCGCTTTTCGTGCGCGGTCCGGTGCTGCCGGTGTGGGTCGCGTGCTTCGCGCTCGCCACCGCGATCGTCATGCCCGTCGTCTGTGCGCCGGCGGTCGACCTCAGCGTCGCGCCGACCTACTCGACGTGGTGGATCGCGGCGGTCGGCACGCTCATGGTCGTGCTCGCCGTCCGGCAGCGTGGCCCGTTCGCCTGGGCCGGGGTGCTGTTCTGCACCGTGCACTCGGTCGCGTGGGCCGGGCCCGGTGCGCTCGGCGAGCTCGGCGCACTCGGCAGCGTCATCTGGCTGTCGGTCGCGACCGGGTTCGCGATCGCGATGAACCACGCCAACCGGATCACCCGCGACTTCGTCCGGGCCGAGCAGGAGACGGTCGACTGGCAGGCGGCGCAGGACGCGCACGTGTCGGAGCGGCAGGTGCGCCTCGGGCAGACCACCCGGATGGCGCTGCCGATGCTGCAGCGCATCATCGACACCTGCGGCGACCTCGACGCGGCCGAGCGCGCGGAGAGCCTGCACCTCGAGCAGGCGATCCGGGACGAGATCCGTGGACGCTCCCTGCTGTCCGACGACGTCCGGGGCGAGGTGATGCGCCTCCGTCGCCGGGGCGCGGTCGTCCAGCTGCACGACGACGGCGGTCTCGACGACCTCGACGCGACCGAGCTGGCGCGCGTGCACGCCGAACTCGCGGACGCACTGCGGCGTGCGTTCGCTGCCCAGGCGGACAACGTGATCGTGCGGACCGTCCCGGACGGCGCCGACGAAGCCGTGACGGTGGTCGGGCTGCGTCTCGACGCGGCGGAGAGCGAGTCGGCGGCCCTGGGCGCGGCGGACGAGGACGACGACGAGGACGACGACTCGGTGGCGCTCTGGCTGGAGATCCCGCGGGCGGCGCCGGCGACCGCGAGCGGCGCGTAGCCGTACCGCCGCGGGCTCGTGTCGGCACTGCCGCAGGTGCGGGGCCGCACTACCGCGGGCGCAGCACTGCCGCAGGCGCGCCCGCACTGCTGCACGGGGTGCCGGAAACGGGAACGGGCCGGTCGGAGCTACCGACCGGCCCGTTCGCGACCCGAGGCAGAGCGACAACCCGAATATCGCCCTGACTCGTCACGGTGGTGGCTTCGTACCCTAGTCGGCCACCGACCGCCGATGCACTTCATCGAAGAACACCGAACAGGGACAATCCTGCCCGCACCGCCGCGGGGTGTCAGTCGTCATTTCGGGGGACAATCGCGCGGATCTGCGCGGATCGGCGCCCCACACGTCCCCCGAGTGAGGGGAGACGGAACGGTGTGTCGCCGCCGGTGACCCCGACGCGACGCCCACCTGGGCAACAGCTGTCGACCGGCTGCGCTCGGGGTACACGCGGGTCAGCGGAGTGACCGACTCCACGTGCCCCGGTGCAGAGGGACGCGCATGCCCCGGGCGGAGGCGTCCCACCCTGACCGCGGCAAGTCCTCGGCATGAGCGCGCCCGGCGGCCGCGGCCTCGTCGGCCTGGCGTTGCAGCACCGCGATGACGGCGGCGAGCTCCTCCGGCGTCGGGTCACCTGCGACGACCCGGACGTCCGCGACCGACGCGGGGGCGTCAGCGGGGACGGCGGCAGCGTGACGCGGGGTCACAGCGGGATGTTCCCGTGCTTCTTCGGCGGCAGGCTCGCGCGCTTGCCGCGCAACGCCCGGAGCGCCTTGATGACCGAGACCCGGGTGGCGTGCGGCTGGATGATGCCGTCGAGCTCACCGCGCTCGGCAGCCAGGTACGGCGACGCGACGTTGTAGGTGTACTCGTTCGCGAGCTTGGTCCGGACCGCGGCGACGTCCTCACCGGCCTCCTCGGCCCGCTTGATCTCGCTGCGGTACAGGATGTTCACCGCGCCCTGACCGCCCATGACGGCGATCTCGGCGGTCGGCCACGCGAGGTTGATGTCGGCACCGAGCTGCTTCGAGCCCATGACGATGTAGGCGCCGCCGTAGGCCTTGCGGGTGATGACCGTGACGAGCGGCACGGTCGCCTCGGCGTACGCGTAGAGCAGCTTCGCGCCACGGCGGATCACGCCGGTCCACTCCTGGTCGGTGCCGGGCAGGTAGCCGGGCACGTCGACGAGGGTGAGGATCGGGATCCCGAACGCGTCGCAGAAGCGGACGAAGCGCGCGGCCTTCTCGCCGGCGTCGATGTTCAGCGTGCCGGCCATGGCCTGGGGCTGGTTCGCGATGATGCCGACGGTACGACCCTCGACGCGGCCGAAGCCGATCATGATGTTCGGCGCGAAGAGGGGCTGCACCTCGAGGAACTCGCCGTCGTCGACGACGTGCTCGATGATCGTGGTGACGTCGTAGGGCTGGTTCGTCGAGTCGGGGATGACGACGTCGAGCTCGCGGTCGGCGTCGGTCGTCTCGAGTTCCGGTGCGACGTCGTAGCTCGGCGGGTCCGACAGGTTGTTGTCCGGCAGGAAGCCGATGAGCGACCGCGCGTAGTCGAGCGCGTCGGTCTCGTCCTCGGCCAGGTAGTGCGCGACACCGGAGACGGCGTTGTGCGTCTGGGCACCGCCGAGCTCCTCGAAGCCGACGTCCTCGCCGGTGACGGTCTTGATGACGTCCGGCCCGGTGACGAACATGTGGCTCGTCTTGTCGACCATGATCACGAAGTCGGTGAGGGCGGGGGAGTAGACCGCTCCGCCGGCCGCCGGCCCCATCACGATGGAGATCTGCGGGATGACCCCGGAGGCCGCGGTGTTGAGCCGGAAGATCTCGCCGTACTTGCCGAGCGCGACCACACCCTCCTGGATGCGGGCGCCGCCGGAGTCGAGGATGCCGATGATCGGCACGCCGGTCTTCAGGGCGTGCTCCATCACCTTGACGATCTTCTCGCCGGCGACCTCGCCGAGGGAGCCGCCGAAGACGGTGAAGTCCTGCGCGTAGACCGCGACCTGACGGCCGTGGATCGTGCCGTGTCCGGTGACGACAGCGTCCCCGTAGGGGCGCTTCGACTCCATCCCGAACGCGAAGGTGCGGTGGCGGACGAACTCGTCGAGCTCGACGAAGGAGTTCTCGTCGAGGAGCTGCGCGATGCGCTCCCTGGCGGTCATCTTGCCCTTGGCGTGCTGCTTCGCGATCGCGGCCTCGCCGGCGGCGGTCACGGCTTCGTGGTACCGGTCGCGGAGGTCGGCCAGGCGGCCGGCGGTCGTCGAGAGATCGGGGGTGTCTCCTGTGGTCACCCGCTCACCCTACCGGCGGTCCCGACCGCACCCGTTGGAGGACCCCCACGGTTCCGCGCCGTAGGTTTGCGTGCATGTCCACACCGGTCGCGCCCTCGTTCCCCCGTGCCCGTGCCCTCGTCGAAGCGGCCGGAGCGACGTTCGTGGTGCACGCGACGACGGGTTCGACGAACGCCGACCTGCTCCGTGACGCACCGGGCCTCGCGGACGGCAGTGTCGTCGTCACGCTCGACCAGACCGCGGGGCGGGGCCGACTCGACCGCTCCTGGGTGGCACCGGCGGGGCAGACCCTCGCCGCCAGCGTGCTCGTGCGGGCGGGACTCGAACCCCGCGACCGCGGGTGGTTGCCGCTCGTGGCCGGCGCCGCGGTGCGGGACGCGGTCGCCGGGGTCCTCGCCGCCCGGGCACCGGAGCAGGGGCAGCCGGACGAGCCGGGGCGGTCGACCGGGCAGCGGGTCCTGGTGAAGTGGCCGAACGACGTCCTCGTCGACGGCCGCAAGGTGTCCGGCGTCCTCTGCCAGGTGGCGTCCGACGGGTCCGTCGTCGTCGGCGTCGGCGTGAACACGACGATCCCGGTGGAGGCCCTGCCCACCCCGACGGCGACCTCCCTGCTGGTCGCCGGCGCGACCGAGCCGGCCGCAGTGCTCGCCGACACGGTCCTGGCGGACCTCTGGACGGGCCTCCAGGACGCGGTGTCGGGGCTCGCCGCCGGCGGGGCGGCGGCCGAGGCGGTCCGCTCCCACGTGCGGGCGGTCTGCGGGACCGTCGGCCAGCGCGTGCGGCTCGAGTTGCCCGACGGCTCGACGGTCGAAGCGGACGCCACCGGTGTCGACGACGATGGGCGCATCACGATCCGGGACCGGAGCGGCGTGCCCAGGGGCGTCGCGGTGGGGGACGTCACCCACCTGCGCTATGCATGACGGCATGACCGACGAACCGCCGCCCGAGCTGGTCGTGGCGCGGCTCCGACCGCACGCCCGACGGCTCGTCCGTCCGGCGGTGACGGTGGTGCTCGCAGCCGCCGCCGGCGGGTTCGGCTTCGGGGTGTTCCGGGCCGAGCTGGCCTGGCTGAACGTGGTGGTCGCCGTGGTGGCCCTCGCGCTCGTCGTGCTCGGCGGGGTCGTCCCGCTCCTGCGCTGGCTGTCGCAGCGGTACGTCGTCACCACGAGGCGACTCGTCGTCGTGCAGGGTCTCGGGACACGCACGAGACGCGAGCTCCTGCACTCCCGCGGGTACGACGTGACCGTGCGACGCCGTGGTGCGCAGGGCCTGTTCCGGTCCGGGGACGTGCTCGTGTTCCCGGGGGACGACCCCGCGCTCGTGCTCGCCGACGTCCCGCACGCCGACCTCGTGGTCGCGGTGCTGCACGACCTCGTCGAGGCGCACGAAGCCCGTCGTCGGCACCGGGAACCGGACTGGGACGACATCGTCAGGGGCACCGCACCGCGCGACGCGTGAGTGCTCCGTGGGTCGGGTGGCCGGCCGCGCGGACCACCGTCACGTGGATCGGCCCGGGAACCGGTAGCGTCGTGGCGTGCGTATCTCTGTCATCGGCTGCGGCTACCTCGGTGCCGTGCATGCCGCCTCCATGGCCAAGCTCGGACACGACGTCGTCGCCGTCGACGTCGACCCGGAGAAGATCGAACGACTCGCCGCCGGTGAGGCACCGTTCTTCGAGCCGGGACTGCCCGAGATCCTCGGCGAAGCGATCGCGTCCGGGCGCATCCGGTTCACCACCGACATGGCCGAGGTGGCCGGGGCACAGGTGCACTTCCTCGCCGTCGGCACCCCGCAGGGCCCGACCGGCGCCGCCGACCTCCGCTACGTGGACGCGGCGATGGCCTCGCTCACGCCGTTCGTCTCCGCCGGCGAGTTCGTCGTCGGCAAGTCCACGGTGCCCGTCGGCACGGCCGCCCGACTCGGCGCCGACCTGACCGCGGCCGTCCCCGGTGCCACGCTCGTCTGGAACCCCGAGTTCCTCCGCGAGGGCTTCGCCGTGCAGGACACCATCACGCCGGACCGCTTCGTGTACGGCGTCCCGGAGGGCGAGGACGGCCAGCGCGCGGTCGCCGCGCTCGACGAGGTCTACGCCACGGCCCTCGCCGACGGCACCCCGCGCCTGGTCGTCGACCTGGCGACCGCGGAGCTCGTGAAGATCAGCGCGAACGCGTTCCTCGCGACGAAGATCTCCTTCATCAACTCGATGGCCGAGATCGCCGAGGTCGTCGGCGCGGACGTCACGGCGCTCGCCGACGCCATCGGACACGACGCCCGCATCGGCCGCAAGTTCCTGAACGCCGGCCTCGGCTTCGGCGGTGGGTGCCTGCCGAAGGACATCCGTGCGTTCCAGGCCCGGGCCGACGAGCTCGGGGTCGGCGAGTCGCTGGCGTTCCTGGCCGACGTCGACGCCACGAACCTCCGTCGTCGCGCGCACGTCGTCGAGCTCGCGCAGGAGCTGCTCGGCGGTGCCGTCGCGGGCAAGCGGATCGCGGTCCTCGGCCTCGCGTTCAAGCCGAACTCCGACGACGTCCGCGACTCGCCCGCCCTCGACATCGCCGCACGCCTGCGCGACCTCGGGGCGACGGTCGCCTCGTACGACCCGGAGGCCGTGGTCACCGCACGCCGCGTGCACCCCGAGCTCGACTACGCCGAGACCGCCACGGACGCCCTCACCGGTGCCGACCTGGTGCTCGTGCTGACCGAGTGGAACGAGTTCCGCGAACTCGACCCGACGGCGGTGGCGGCCCTCGTGTCCTCGCCGGTCGTCGTCGACGGTCGGAACTGCCTGGACCGCGAGGCCTGGCGCGCCGCCGGCTTCACCTACCGCGGCATGGGGCGCTGACCGCAGCACCGGTCACCGGCTGCGGGACCACCGTCGGGTGGGCCTGCAGCCGAGGACGTCCGGGTCAGCCGGAGCGCCGACCGCCGCGGAGCGCCGAGCGGAGCACGTCGCGGTAGCGTGCGCCGATCCGCTCCGTCGCGTACTCGGCGGCGGCAGCGGCAGCGCCTGCCCCGTGGCGCGTCCGTGCCTCGTCGTCGGTCAACTCCCGGACGAGCGCGGCCCGCAGGGCGTCGACGTCGCCGGGGGCCACGAGCAGCCCGGACCGGTCGTCCCGGACGACCTCACGGATGCCGGGCAGGTCGCTCGCGACGATCGCGGCCCCGACCGCGGCGGCCTCGAGCAGCGTCACCGGCAGTCCCTCCTGGTCGCCGTTCGCGGCGGCGACGGAGGGCAGTGCGACCACGGTCGCCGATGCGAGCGTGGCGAGCACCTCCGACTTGCCGCGCTGCCCGAGGAAGGTCACCGGCAGACCGGCGGCCTGCCGTTCCAGGCGCTCCCGCCACGGACCGTCGCCGACGACGGTGAGCGACCACGGGACGTCCTCGACGCCCCGGAGGGCCTCGATGAGGATCCCGAAGCCCTTCTTCTCGACGAGACGACCGACCGCCACCACGTGCCCCGGTCGGCGGGTCGCCTGCTCGCGGGCGGCGCGGGCCGGTCCGAGGTCGACGCCCATCGGGATCACGCTCGACCGGTGCTCCGGCACGCCCCACTCCGTCAGACGCTCGCGCATCTCGTCGTTGACCGTCGTGACGTGGGCGGAGCGCCCGAACACCCACTGCTTGAGCCGCACCAGCGGAGCGGCACGCAGCGCGTAGACGTCCCCGCCGTGGGTCGTCACGACGAGGGGGACGCCCGGGGCCGCGAGCGCCGCGACGAAGGCCTGCGGGATCGCCCAGTGCGCGTGGATGACGTCGGGCTTCCCGGCGCGGACGGCACGACGGACGGCGAGCCACTGCGCGGCCACGAGCGCCGGGACCTGCAGGACACGCTTCCGGTCGGCCTTGAGGTTGTCGAGGATCGCGCCGTCCGCGAGGTCCTCGAACCGTCGCGGGAAGTAGGCGAACCGGCGGACCCGGACGCCGTCGACGGTCTCGGCGCGGGCGGCACCCGCGACGCGCGGTGTGAGCACGGCGGTGTCGAACTCGACGGCCTCCTGTCGGGCGAGGTCGAGCACGAACGCGGGGACGCCGTCGTCGGGGTGCGACGGGAACGTCGAGGCGAGCACGAGCAGGCGCGGCCGACCGGACCCGGCAGCCCGGGTCATCTGTCGCTCGACCGCAGGGTGCCCGCCTCGAGCTGTCGGATCAGCTCGTCCGGGTTCGAGAGGTCCATCTGCCGCGTGTTGACGTAGAGCAGACGGTCGAACTGGCGGAGCAGAGCCACGAGGACCCGGTGCTCACGCTCGATCATCGCGGTCAGTCGCGGGTCACCGTGCAGGATCGCCGCGAGGCTGTCGTTGAGGTCCGCGGACGCCGCGATGCCGTCGGCCAGTTCGTCGACGTTGTCGTCGGTGATGTCGACGGACTCGACGCCGGGGCCGGTCTTCCGGAGGAACCCGACCGCCGTGTACGGCACCGCCTTCGCGAAGACCTCGCCCGGGTAGAGCTCGTCGGCATGGATCCGCGTCGAGATGAGGAACTCGCGGTGCAGGAGGCGTTCGAGCACCCAGCGCAGCACGTTCTTGGCGTACACCGCGGAGGAGTACTTCAGCGGCACCTTCGCGCCGACGAGGTTCTGCACGTTGTACGTGAAGATGTGCAGCGGTCGCGGGTAGGGGTGCACGATCCCGCTCGTCAGGTCGACGAACTGCAGGTCGTCACCGAGCAGCTTGTAGCCCGCCGCCATCAGCGACATGCTCAGCGTCGTCTTGCCGGTCCCGCCGTAGGCCGGGAGCAGGAAGCCCTTGGTGTCGGACGCGACACCGCCGGCGTGCATCAGCAGGACGTCGCGCTCGAGCAACTTCGCGTAGATGATCGGCTCGAGCACCTGGGCCTGCAGGTACACGCCGATCGCGTTCATGTAGACCCGGTCGAGCCAGTGGCTGCGGAACCAGATCGTGACGTGGTCCGTGTCGAGTCCACGGATCACGTAGGAGAACTTGAACAGCCCCTTGAACCGCTCCGTACCGCGGACGTCACCCGGCTCGCGGCTGGGCGCCTTCTCCTCGATGCGGACGTCGACGGTGAGGGTCGCCCTCGGTGCGTCGGCGCTGGGCTTCGCTATGCGCGCGTACTCGTTGTCGAAGTAGCGGCGCCAACCGCGGTGCTCGGTCTGGAGGTTGACATCGAGAATGCCGTAGAAACTGTACGTGGTGGCCATCTCGGTGGATGCTACTGCAGGCTGACGCCCAGATCGAACTGCCCGCGCCCGCGCGTCTCGTACACTGGGGCGTCATCGTGGAGGGTGTTGTGGAGCAGACAGAGTCAGGAACGGGCGGCCGCGGCCGTCGCGTCCTCCGACGGGCCGTACCGATCGTCTTCTACGTGGCCCTCGCCGGCTTCCTCTTCCTGTACGTCCGGAGCGTCGACTGGGGCCAGCTCGCCGGCGTCGAGTGGAACTGGTGGTGGGTGGCCGTCGCCACGGTCATCAGCCTCGGCTTCCGCTACTGGGGCGTCGGCATCTGGTTCTTCCTGCTGCGCCGCCTGGGTGCGGAGAACCTCCGTGGCAGCGGCGTGACCCTGACCCACGTGTACGCCAAGTCGTGGATGGGGCGCTACATCCCCGGCGCTGCGACCTGGATCATCGGCAAGGTCTACTTCGCCTCCCAGCACGGTGTCTCCAAGGCCCGTCTCGGGGTCAGCGGCTTGCTCGAGGGAGCGTTGCAGATCGCGGCGACCCTGGCACTCGCCCTCGTGCTGCTGTTGATCGACCCCCGGACGCACGCGCTCGATCCGTGGATCATCGTGCTGATGATCGCGGCCTTCGTGGTGTGCGTCATCTGCCTGGTTCCGCGGGTGTTCGTCGCCCTGATCGGGTTCGCCCTCCGGATCCTCCGACGGCGCCCGCTGGAGGACGACGTCAAGCCCGCGCTCGGCACCGTCGTCGTCGGTGCCGGGCTGTACGTCCTCGGCGCGGTCATCTCGGGGACCGCCTACTACTTCATCTCGCTCGCGGTGTACCCGTCGCTGCGGGTGCAGGACGCGGCGTTCGTCATCGGTGCGGCGAGCATGGCGTCGGCGATCAGCATGCTCGCCGTGTTCGCGCCCGGCGGTCTGGGGGTCCGGGAGGGCGTGCAGGGGCTGTTGCTCGCCCTCGTCATGCCCGGGCCGGTCGCGCTGGTCGTCGTGGTCGTGACGCGCATTTGGAGCCTCGCCGTGGACGCGCTCTTCCTGCTGACGACCGCCGTGCCGACGTGGTTCGGGCGCGGCAAGCGCGCGGCCGTGACGACCTCGCCGACGAACGCCGACGCGACGAAGGCCTGACGAGCCTCCAGGACCGACCCGAACGGATCGGATCGGCCGGGGCCCATACCGGTACTGGCCGGAGCTGCGTGCCGTCGGCTCAGGCCGAAGCGCGCACCGGCTCCACCGCTCCTCTGGGCGCCGTGTGTGGAGCGCGAGCCACCGCGATGGCCGAGACCATGAGCCCGACGACGACGAGGACGAGCACCGCAGCCACCAGGCCCGGCGGCACGGGGCCGAGTTCCCGGTACCGCTCGACGGCGGTGCCGGACGGCAGCGGGTGCGCGGCGTTCCAGAACCAGTTCCCGGCGACCGCGACGCCGTACAGCCCGATGGCCGGCGCGACGATCGCCACGACCACGGCGACCACCCGACGGCCACGGGGGAAGACCCGGCGCCAGGCGACCGCGCTGATCGCGACGAGGCACAGCACAGCGGGGAAGTAGTAGCGGCCCTGGGTCGCGGCGACCTCGGTGGTGGTGAGGTACGCGCGGGCGCTCGTCGCGGTCTGCACGACGATGAGGAGCGCGGGGAACACCGCCAGCACGACGACCGGGCGGAGCAGCGGTCCGCGGCGGAAGGCGAACGCGACGAGCACCACGAGCACCACGATCGTCAGCACGGCGGTGAAGAGGTCGCCGATGCTCACCTGCGCTTTGATGCCGGGACTGCCCCAGAACGTCCGGGTGAGGGTGCCCCAGCTGACGTCGAGGAAGTGTGTGAGGGACGGGCCCTCTCCGGACGGGAAGTCGGCAGGTGGGCGCATCGCGGTGTACCCGTTCGGCTGGACGCGGCCGGTGGTGACGAGGTTGTGCACCCACCACCAGGAGCCGAGGGTCGCACAGATGCCGAGCGTGACCACGGTCCGGAGGCAGCGTTGCCCGAGCCGGAGCGTCCCGGTGCCGGCCACCAGGACCGCGATGGCGACGAACGGGACGGCGGGCAGACCAGTGCCCTTCAGCCACACCAACACGCTGAGGGTGAGCCCGAGCGCGACGGTGGTCCGCCACCGGAGGTCGCCGGTCAGCAGGCGCGTGACGAGCCAGACGACGACGCCCGCCACCAGCAGGACGGGGGCGTCGTTCGAGACGGAGGCGCCGATGGAAGCCAGCTCGGGTGTCGCGAAGAGCGCCAGGGCTCCGACGAGGCCGGCGCGCGGGGACCGCGTGAGGCGGCGGACCGTGGCCCAGGCGAGTGCCGCGAGCGGCGTCACCGCGACGGCGTCGGCAACGCGGAGTGCCAGCACCGCATGGTCCCACCGGAGATCGCCGAAGTGCACCGCGCGGAGGACGACTGCTCCTGCCGCGTACACGGTCGGCGGGTGCTGCGTCATCTGATCGACCGTGTCGGACGTCCCGGGGGCACCGGCGAGCAGTTCGGTCATGGTCGACCACTCGTCGCGCGAGACCGAGCCCTGCTGCGCGGCGGCGGCCTGGACGGCGTTCAGGACACGGAGGTCGCCGGGGGCGGCCCAGGGGTCACCGACCGCCAGGTGCACGGCGGAATCGAAGTGGGCTGTCTCGTCGGGCGCCTGGAACGCGGGGACGACGACCGCCCAGAGGATCAACCAGAGGCCGAAAGCGGCGGTCACCACGACGACGGCGATCCGCTCCCACGCGGCGACCGGGGGGTGCGCTGACTCGACGTCGGGCATCGGTGCTGTGTGCGGTTCCGTTCCCGTCGCCATCCGACGATCCTACGGGAGCGGGGTCACGCCCCGCGCGCGTGGGTCCCGTGCTGGGCGGGCTCGTCGTCGCGGAGCGCGGCCACACCGTCGGCAGCATCGAGACGGTCGACCCGGTCGGCCCGGTCGGGGTGGTACACCCATGTCTTGTAGAGCCAGAACCGGAAGGCAGTGCCGAGCGCCAGGCCGATGACGTTGCCGGAGACGTTGTCCGCGAGCGCCGAGGTGAAGTGCAGCACGTAGTGGGAGACGGCGAGGCAACCGAGCGAGATGACCATGCCGCCGAGGGAGACGATGACGAACTCGACGCCTTCCTTCGCGGCGACGGAGCGGCGCTGGTGACGGAACGTCCAGTACCGGTTGCCGATCCAGTTCACGGAGATCGCGACGACCGTGGACACGACCTTCGCCCAGAAGGGTCCGGAGTGCACCTCGTCCGGTGCGAACACCGTCGCCCGCAGCAGGTTGAAGACGGAGAAGTCGACGACGAAACCGACCGCGCCGACGATGCCGAAGCGGGCGAGCTGGGCGATGAGGCGCCGCACGTGGTCTCCAGGATTCCGTAGAGTTGTCGCTGCCGGTCTGGTGGTCGGCAACGGGCGGATCGACGATCGGCCTCGCAGGATTGTAGTCGAGCGGGTCCGAGTCGATGGCTGCGGACCGAGGAAGGAAGCTCCCATGGCGTTGCGGGTCGGAGTCGTCGGCGGAGGCCAGCTCGCTCGGATGATGGTGCCGGCGGCCGTGGAGCTCGGCATCGACATCCGCGTCCTCGCCGAAGGTCCCGGCATGTCGGCGGCGATCGCCGCCACGGCCGAGGGGGACTACCACGACGCCGAGACGGTGCTGGCGTTCGCACAGGACGTCGACGTGGTCACGTTCGACCACGAGCACGTCCCGCAGGACGTGCTGCGCGCGCTCGTCGGCGCCGGCGTCCCCGTGCACCCGGGACCCGAGCCCCTCGCGGTCGCGCAGGACAAGATCCTCATGCGCACCCGCCTGACGGAACTCGGGTTGCCCGTCCCCGAGTGGGCGGCCGTGCACGACGCCGACGAGCTCCGCACGTTCCTGGCCGACCACGGTGGTCGTGCCGTGGTGAAGACCGCACGCGGCGGCTACGACGGCAAGGGCGTCCGTGTCGTCGACGACCCGTCCGACGTCGACGACTGGTTCGTCGCCGTCGCCGAGGCCGGCGGCGACCAGGCCCTCCTGGTCGAAGAGCTCGTGCCGTTCACCCGGGAGCTCGCGCAGTCCGTCGCCCGGCGCCCCTCCGGAGAGGTCGTCGCCTGGCCGCTCGTCGAGAGCGTCCAGCGGAACGGCGTCTGCGCCGAGGTCATCGCGCCCGCCCCCGGCAGCGCCGGACGCATCGCCGACCAGGCCGAGTCCCTGGCAGTGCGCATCGCCGAGGAGCTCGGCGTGACGGGTGTCCTGGCCGTCGAACTGTTCGAGACCGCCGACGAGCGCATCCTGGTCAACGAGCTCGCGATGCGTCCGCACAACACCGGTCACTGGTCCATCGACGGTGCCACGACGAGCCAGTTCGAGCAGCACCTGCGCGCCGTACTCGACCTGCCCCTCGGCGCCACCGGCATGCACGCGCCCGCAGCGGTGATGGTCAACCTGCTCGGTGGGCCGGCCGACGGTGACCTGGCCGGGCGGTACCCGTCCGCGCTCGCCGCCTTCCCGGAGGCCAAGTACCACCTGTACGGCAAGGCCCCGCGGCCCGGTCGGAAGATCGGGCACGTGACGGTGACCGGAGCCGACGTCGACGACGTCGTCCACCGAGCGCGGGCGGCGGCGGCCCACTTCGACTGACGCCGGGTCGGCCGACGAGCGTTCTCGGGGGCCGTCCTGGAGGTGTGGGCCGCCTCGACGACGTCGGCCACGTCCGCGACGTGGGTCGGGCCTCCAGGACGCCTGGTGGCGGCCCCGGCACGGCGTGCGGCCCGCAGGCGTCCACCCGCGGCTCGCGTCCGCGCGCCGGTTAGGCTCTCCTGCGTGACCGACACCACCGCCACCGCTCCGCTCGTCTCGATCATCATGGGGTCCGACTCGGACTGGCCGACGATGCGGGCCGCTGCCGACGTCCTGACCGAACTCGGCATCGCGTTCGAGGCGGACGTCGTCTCGGCGCACCGCACCCCGGACAAGATGGTGCGGTTCGCCCGTGCCGCCGCAGGGCGCGGGATCCGCGTCGTCATCGCCGGTGCGGGGGGAGCTGCGCACCTGCCGGGCATGGTGGCGTCGATGACCACGCTCCCGGTCGTCGGCGTGCCGGTGCAGCTCGCCCGCCTCGACGGGATCGACTCGCTCCTGTCGATCGTGCAGATGCCCGCAGGCATCCCGGTCGCGACGATGGCGATCAACGGAGCCGCGAACGCCGGACTCTTCGCCGCCCGGGTCATCGGGAGCTCCGACCCCGTCGTCGCGGCTCGACTGGCCGACCACGCGGACGGGCTCATCGAGATGGTCGAACGCAAGGCGGAAGCGCTCCGCGAGCAGCTCTGACGCGGAAGCAGCGCGACGGGTCGGTCGGGCTGCGCCGTGCGCGGCGGTGACGCGTGGAGTGCTGAGTCTGCGGCTTCGTGAGTCCCACGTGGCGCTGAGCCGCCGTCCCACGCCCTGCCGACCGGCACTGTGTCGACCGGCACTGTACCGACAGGCACTGTGCCAGCTGGCACCGTGCCAGCTGGTGCCGTCAGCTCGCGGTGGCCGCGCCCGTGCGGGCGTCGACGGTGACCGTGCGCTGCGCGCCGTCCACGGTCACCAGGACCGTCCACACCGGCGCCGACTCCGGACCGCCGAGCTCGGCGGACACCAGCCTGCTGCCGGACACGGTGTTCGTGGCGGTGCTGGCCGCGGCTGCGGCGTCGACCGTGGCCGCGGTGGCGCGCGCCGCGTCTGCCGCCTTGGTGGGCGCGTCGCTGTCCCTCGGGAACGGACCCGAGGTCACCCGACCGAGCGTCGCCGAGACGACGGACTGCGTGCGGGAGCCGTCCGGACCCGCGACGAGCACGGTCCAGTTGTCGCCCGAGCCGGCGAGCGAGATGACCGTGCCACCGCCGGCTGCGGCGACGCCCTGCGCCGAGACCGCGGCGAAGTCGACGGTCTCGGGGTCGTCGACGCCGCTGCCGTTCCCCGTCCCGGTGCCGGTGCCGTCATCGGCCCCGGCCGACGGTCCGGCGGACGGGACCGCCGGGGCGGACGTCGACGAGGGCGACGACGCAGGTGACGACGGAGCGGCGCTCCGGGTCGGGGTCGGGGAGGCCGTCCGGTGGTGTGAGGCCGAGGGGGTCGGGTCGGGGGTGCCACCACCGGAGCAACCGGTGAGCACAGTCGCCGTGACGGCGACCAGGAGGATCGAGGCGGTGCTGACCGGACGGAGACGACGCGACATGGGTCCGATCCTGACAGGCCACCCGGCGCACACCCGACGACGACACGGGCGGTTCACCGCATCGATGCCGAGCCGTGACCGGCGCTGGTGACCCGGGCCGTCAGAGGTCGGCGTGCAGCTGCCAGGTCTCGAGTGCCGAGTCCCGCCAGTCGAACATCCGGGCTCGGTCCGGTCCGACGACGGCGAGCTTCTCGGCCAGGAGGCGGTCGTTCACGACCTGGTAGACCGCCTGAGCCAGGCGCGTCGGGTAGGAGTCGAGCGGCATGCGCTCGACCGTCACGCCGGCGTCGGAGGCGACTTCCCGGACCGCCGGGTCGTCGGAGTGGATGACCGGGGTGCCGAAGCTCATCGCCTCGACCACGGGGAGGCCGAAGCCCTCGGCGAGGCTCGGGAACACGAACACCGTCGCGCGGTCGTACACGGTGGCGAGGTCGGCGTCGTCGATCCGGCCGAGGATCTTGACCCGGTCGGCGGACAGACCGGCGCGCTCGGCCGTCTCGACCACGTCCACGTCGCCCCAGCCGTCGGGTCCGGCGATGACGAGGGGTACGTCGGTGGGCGCCTCGGGGTGGGCCATCGCCCGGATGAGATGGTCCAGGCCCTTCCGGGGCTCCAGCGTGCCGACCGCGAGGACGTAGCGATCCGGCAGGCCGAGCCGCTCAGCGCGGACGGCGGCGTCCACCGGGACCCGGAGTCTGCTGCTCGGCGCGCCGCCGATGACCCGGATGCGGTCGTCGAAGCGGTGGATCCGGTTGAGGTCCTCGGCGACGGCGTGCGTCGGGACGACGACGGCGTCGGCGTGGCGGAAGGCGCGCTTCACCATCGCCTTGTGGAAGTGCACCCCGCGCGGCGTCAGGGTCTCCGGGTGCGACCACGGCACGGTGTCGTGCACGGTGACGACGATCTGGTTCCCGAGGTCACGTGTCCGGTCGTGCCGGACGAGGGGCGCCAGCACGCTCGGCGCGTGCACCATGCCGTGCGACGCTCCGCGGGCCATCCCGAGCTGCCACGCGAGCGAGAGCTCGCGGCGGGGGAGCGCCAGGCGGTCGATGCCGGCGATCCCGGGGAACAGGGTCCGCAAACGCTGCATCTCCGACGGCGACGCCGCCGACACGATGCCCTCGACGTCACACCCGTCCGGCGCGGTCTCGACGAGTTGGCGGGTGAGTTCCTCCGCGTAGCGTCCGACACCGCCCGGGACCGGGGAGATCACCTGGTCCACGATCACGCGGAGTGTCGTCATGGAGCTCCTCTTCGGATCGCGGGGTCGGACAGCGGCCCAGACACTACCAGGGCCGCCGGGAGAGGCGCCGACCGTGCCCGGTGAGCGATCCTCGCGCGCTAGGCTTGTGCGGCAATCGACGAGGGGAAGCCTTGACCACCGTGAGGAACGACGCGCTGCGCCGCATCGCAGACCCGCGACGCGTCATCGTCGTGCTCGAACACCCGTGGACGCTCCGGGTCACACTGATCGTGTTCGTCGTCGTCGGCGCGTTCCTGTCCGTGGCCGTGCACATGCCGGTCGTGGACGGGGTCGGGCACGTGCCGTACGCCGGCACGATCGCCCCGGACGAGGGGCGACACATCGCCAACATCCTCTTCTACGCCGGACGCAGCTGGACCGCCGGGCCGATCATCACCGATGCCGCGCCGCACCTGTTGACGATGGGTGAGATCGAGCGCTTCCCGAGCTACGTCTACTACTACCTGATGAGCTTCCCGGTGAAGCCCCTGATCGACCTCGGGGCGCCGTACACCGTCATCGTCGTGATGCTGCGGGCCGTCAACGTCGTGATCGGCGCGCTCGGCCTGGTCGTCATCCACCGGCTGTTCCGCGTGATGGGCTTCTCCGCGTCCATCGGCGCACTGGCGGTCATCGTGGTCGCACTGACCGGGCGCTACGAGTGGCAGAGCGCCGGCGTGACCTACGACACCCCGGCGAACACCCTGTTCTTCCTGTGCCTGTACTGGTGTGCCCGGATGATCCGTTCGTCGGACCGGCACTGGGGGCACCTCGTCCGTGCCGTCACGTTCGGCATCGCGGCGATCATCGTCAAGTACACGTTCGTGCCCTTCGTGATCGTGGCCCTCGTCGTCGCTGTCGTCCTCGTCATGCAGCGTGACGGTCTGCAGGCGTACGCGCACCCGGTCCGGCGACTCGGTGCTGCCTTCCGTCTCCGCCCGGTGATGTCGTCGCTGTGGGCGCTCTTCCTCGCCGTCACCTCCGCGATCATGATCGAACGCACCGGCGGCAACCTGCTGCGCTACGGCCAGTTCAACCCCGCGTGCGTGAAGGTGCACACGCACCAGCAGTGCCTGTCGTTCGACATCTACCGCCGCAACTACATGGCCGAGCGGGCGCACGATGTCGCGATCCTGCACGGCACCCCGCCGGACCAGTTCGACCTGTTCCGCTTCATCGGCGACTGGGTCAGCTCCTACTTCCAGACGATGTTCTTCTACCGCGGTCGCGACACCGAATGGCAGGTCGTGACGGGCGTGCAGGTGGTCGGTGGCGTCGTCCTGATCATCGCGGTCGTCGCCATGCTGCTGACCATGCGCACCCTGCTCCGGACACGGGCGTTCGTCTGGGGCACCGTGGTCACGTCGACCTACCTCGTCGCGATGTTCTTCTTCAACCTGCGTACCTTCCTGCGGCTCGACAACCAGTACGCCTTCGCCGGCCGGTACATCCTGCCCGTGTACCCGCTGCTCGTCGCGTTCGCGATCGTGTCGGTGATCGCCCTGTGGCGCACGCTGCCGCCCGGGTGGCGCCGAGCACTCGCGCTGCCAGCCGTGGTCATCGCCGTGGTGGTCGCCGCGACCTACGCGGGTCCATTCGCCTTCGCGGCGTACGCCCACGACCCGAGCTGGTACACGCCGCTGGCGCAGCGGGTCCTGCCGCACTTCCTGACGGGGGTCCGATGATGAGCACGCAGACGACACCGTGGTACCGCCGCCGTCGATGGTCCGTCGGCACGGCCGTACTGGTCCTGCTCGTCGTGGCCGTCGGGTACGAGTACGTGTCGGCCGGGCCCGCACCGACCACGGTCTCCGGGTGCACGATCGTCCCGGGCGCCTCGGTCGGATCGCACGCCGAGTGCGCCGGGCTCGACCTCGTGGACGCCGACCTCGCCGGGGCTGACCTCCGGCTCGCCGACCTGCACGGTGCCGACCTGCGTGGCGCCGACCTGAGCGGAGCGATCCTCTACGGCGCTGACCTGCGCGGCGCGGATCTCCGGCGGGCCGACCTGTCCGACTCCGACCTCTCCCAGGCGGACCTGACCGGCGCGTCGCTCGGCGCCACCGACTTCACGAACGCCGGGATCTCCGGCATGGTCGTCGAGGACACCGTGCTCGCGTCGTCGCAGTACTCCCGCTGGGTGGAGGACGACGACCCGGTGCTCGTGACCCTGACTGCCGGCAACCAGCCCGGGATCACGAACAACACCTGCCGCGAGCTCGAGGGGCTGTACTACCCGGGGCAGACCGTCGTGACGTGCCGGCTGAGCACCGATGCGCGCTACGACAACACCCTGTCCTACGGCCGGACCGTCGAGGTCAAGCGGCCGCCGGTGATCACCGCACCCGAGCAGGTCTCGCTCCGGGTCGGTCGCCCCGCATCCGTGCAGCTCCACGCGGAGAGTCCGTTCCCGACCGTGTTGACGGCGTTCTCGAAGTCGCTCCCGGCCGGGCTGCAGTGGGACCCGGAGACCCAGCGGATCGTCGGCGAGCCCACCGCGCGCGCCGTCGGCACGCGGACGCTCGAGTTCATCGCGGACAACGGCCGACAGGTCCGCTCGACGATCACCTTCACCGTGACGCGCTGACCGGACGACGACGGCCGACCCCGCGGATGCGGTGGTCGGCCGTCGTCGTCGGTCCGGGCGAGGCCCGTCTCAGGCTGCGAGGACCCCTGCTGCGATCGCCGCATCGAGCGCGTCACGCCAGTCGCGGAGCGGCGCGATGCCGACGGCGGTCCAGGCGTCGTGACCGAGCACGCTGTACGCCGGTCGGGGTGCCGGGCGCACGAAGGCGGCGCTGTCCGTCGGGAGCACGCGCTCCGGATCGAGCCCGGTCCCGGCGAAGATCGCCCGGGTGAAGTCGAACCATGACGCCTGCCCGCTGTTCGTCCCGTGGTAGACGCCGGCCGGGGCTTCCGCGTCGAGCATCGCGACGATCTGCCGCGCGAGGTCTCCGGTCCAGGTGGGCTGGCCGACCTGGTCCGTCACGACGCTCACCGTGTCGTGCGATGCGGCGAGTCGGACCATCGTCTTCGCGAAGTTCGGGCCGCCCGCCCCGTACAGCCAGGCCGCGCGCACGATGTACGACGAGTCCGGGGCGATCGCGCGGACCGCGTCCTCGCCGGCGGCCTTCGTCCGTCCGTACGCACCGATCGGCCGCGTGGGTTCGTCCTCGGCGTACGGCGAGGTGCCGGTCCCGTCGAACACGTAGTCCGTCGACACCTGGACCAGCCGGGCACCGGCTGCGACGGCGGCGGTGGCGAGCACCGCCGGCCCCCGCGCGTTCACGGCGAAGGCGTCGTCCTCGTGCGACTCGGCGTCGTCGACCTTGGTGTACGCGGCGGCGTTGACGACGACGTCGTGTCCGGCGACGGCGGCGGCCACCGCGTCCTGGTCGGTGATGTCGAGGTCGGCGCGGGACAGTGCGGTGACGTCACGACCGGCGAGGGCCTGCTGCAGGTCCTGGCCGAGCATGCCGGCCGCCCCGGTGATCAGGTACCGGGTCATGCGATGGCCGCGCGCTCCTTGAGCGGCTCCCACCAGGCGCGGTTGTCGCGGTACCACTGCACCACGTCGGCCAGACCCTGCTCGAACGGCACCTGCGGCTCGTAGCCGAGCTCGGCCTGGATCTTCGAGATGTCGACCGAGTAGCGCAGGTCGTGCCCGAGACGGTCGGCGACGCGGTCGACGTACGACCAGTCCTTGCCGGTGGCGTCGAGGAGGAGCTGCGTGAGCTCCTTGTTGGTCAGTTCGGTGCCGCCGCCGATGTTGTAGATCTCGCCGGCACGACCGCGGGTCAGGACCATCGCGATGCCGCGCGTGTGGTCGTCGACGTGCAGCCAGTCACGGATGTTGTCGCCCTCGCCGTAGAGCGGCACGTGCCGGTCGTCGATGAGGTTCGTGACGAAGAGCGGGATGACCTTCTCGGGGAAGTGGTACGGACCGTAGTTGTTCGAGCAGCGCGTGATCGACAGGTCCAGCCCGTGCGTGCGGTGGTAGCTGCGGGCGAGGAGGTCGCTGCCGGCCTTCGACGCCGAGTACGGCGAGTTCGGCTCGAGCGGACGGTCCTCGGCCCAGGAACCCTCGCTGATCGAGCCGTAGACCTCGTCGGTCGAGACGTGCACGAAGCGCTCGGTGCCGTGGCGCAGGGCCGCGTCGAGCAGGCGCTGGGTGCCGACGACGTTCGTCTCGACGAAGATCCCGGAGTCGCGGACCGAGCGGTCGACGTGCGACTCGGCGGCGAAGTGCACGATGGCGTCGACCGTCGGGACGACCTCGTCGAGCTTCGCGGCGTCGCGGATGTCGCCCTGCACGAAGGTGTAGCGGGGGGAGTCGGCCACCGGGGCCAGGTTCTCGAGGTTGCCCGAGTAGGTCAGGGCGTCGTAGACGACGACCTCGGCGCCTTCGAGACCCGGGTAGGCGTCCTCCAGGGTCCGACGGACGAAGTTGGAGCCGATGAAGCCGGCCCCTCCGGTGACGAGGATCTTCACGCTGGTTTCCTTTTCGGTGGCCGATGGGCGTCGGCGGAGGAGCCGACGGCGGTCGGCCAGCAGTCTAGTGGGGGAGGCGTGCCGCCGGGGAGGAGGCGCTCAGTCCCCGTACCGCGCGAGTTTCTGCAGGTCGAGCTGCTCCTCGGCGAGCGTCCGGTTCAACCGGGTCAGGTCCGCGACCACACCGATGGTGATCGAGAGCAGGGCGCTGATCATCAGCACCATGCCGAGGATGAGCGACTGCAGGTGGTTGCCGCCGCTGTCGGTCCAGAGGAGCACGAGGTACCGGACGAAGGGGATGAGCCCGGCGACGCCGAAGACCGCGCTGACCCAGGCGAACAGGGCCATCGGGCGGTACATGAGGTACACGCGGGCGATCGCCGACCCGGACTGGAACATGTGCTGCCAGATGTTCTTGAACAGCCGCGACTCGCGGGTCTTCGCGTTGGTCGTGATCGGGATGCTGGCGATCGCCAGGCGCTTGTAGCCCGCCTGGACGATGGTCTCCATGCAGTAGCTGAAGCGCGTGACGATGTTGAGCCGGATGAGCGAGTACTTCGAGTACGCGCGGAACCCGCTCGCGGCATCCGGCAGGTCGAGCCCCGCGGCCCGGCTGGCGACCCAGGAGCCGAACTGCTGCATGGCCTTCTTGAAGCCGGAGAAGTGCTCGATGGTGCGGGTCTGCCGGTCGCCGATGACGATGTCTGCCTCGCCGTGCAGGATCGGCTGCACGAGCTCGGTGATGTGCGCCTGCGGGTACTGGTTGTCACCGTCGGTGTTCACGACGATGTCCGCACCGTGCAGGAGCGCGTAGTCGACGCCGTCGCGGAACGAGCGTGCGAGGCCCATGTTGGTGGTGTGCCGGACGAAGTGCCGGACGCCGTGCGCCTTCGCGACCTCGACCGTGCGGTCGGTCGAACCGTCGTCGATGATCAGGACCTCGATCTCGTCGATGCCCGGGATCGAGGTCGGGATCGTCTCGAGGACCGAGGGGAGCGTCTGCTCCTCGTTGAGGCAGGGGATCTGGACGAACAGTTTCACGAGTCGGTGGGTCCCTGGTGTCGTCGGCCGGCGCGGTGATCCGGGTGTGGGAAGTCGGCGACCATCCTACGTGGGCGCACAGACTGCCAAGTCTATGCAGCCTCATGTGCCCGCGTGCCACGATGGGGCCATGGCAGCCCTCCGGTCGACCGTCGCCCGTCTCCTGGGGCGGACCACCCCGACCCCGTCCGCTCCAACCCCGCCGCTCGTCGGCTTCGTCGTGCACGGCGCAGGTGGCGTGCACCCCGCTTCCGCGCACGTCCGCGTGACCGGCAGGATGACCGCTCTCGCCGCCTCCGGCGCTGCACGGGTCGCGCAGGTGGACCCGGTGCGCTGGGCGGACGGCTTCGACACCGCGCACCTCGACGTGCTCCTGGTGCAGCGCGACGCGTTCCCGCTCGCCGCGCTCGACGCCGCCCTCGCCCGCGCGGCGCGGGAGGGCACCCGGGTCGTCGCGGAGGTCGACGACGACTTCTTCACCCCGGAGGCCCGTGCCCGGTTGGCGCAGGCCGAGTACGACCCCGACCGCCTCGCCGCCGTCGACCGCGTGGTGCGGTCCGCCGATGCGGTCGTGGTGTCCACCGAGCCGCTCCGGCGGGTGCTCGCCGCGGAGGGCGTCGACGCCGTGGTCGTGCCGAACGGTGTACAACCCGGCCTCTGGGACGCCGACGCGGACGGGGTGCGCGCCCGTGACACCGGCGGGACCCGTCGCGTGCTCTACATGGGGAGCGCCACGCACGGCGGCGACCTCGACCTGCTGCGCCCGGTCTTCGCGGAGGCGACGGACGACGATGGCCGTCCGGTCCGGCTCGAGGTCGTGGGCGTGACCGGGGACGACGCGACCTGGTTCGACCGCCTGCCGTTGCCGGGCGACGCCACCCACTACCCGGACTTCGTCGCGTTCCTCCGCGCGCACGCCGGACGCTGGTCCGCCGGGGTCGCCCCGCTCACCGGGGACCGGTTCAACGACGCGAAGAGCGACCTCAAGTTCCTCGAGTACACGATGCTCGGGCTGCCCTTCGTCGGGTCCGACCGGCCGTCCTACCGCGGCGCGGACCGGCACGGTGGCCTGCTCGCCGGCGACGACCCGGCGGCGTGGCAGGAGGCCCTGCGCACCGCCTTCCGCGAGGCCGACGACCGGGTGGCGCGCGCTCGCCGGTACGTCGTGACGGAGCGCACGGTCGGGGCCGACCAGCCCGGCGAACGGGCCTGGCGGGCCGCGCTCGGCCTGTCCTGAGTCGGTCGGGCGAGGCGTCCGCACGACGTGCGGGGGCGCTCCCCGCGGCGGACGTGCCCCTTGCTAGGCTGCAGCGGTGCAGATCCGCGAACTGAAGATCCCCGGCGCGTGGGAGTTCACGCCCGTCCAGCACGGCGACGCCAGAGGGGCCTTCCTCGAGGCCTACCGCGCCGACGTGCTCGAGGAGACGGTCGGACACCCGCTCGACCTCCGGCAGGTGAACATGTCGATCTCGTCGAAGGGCGTCGCCCGCGGCATCCACTACGCCCTCGTCGCACCGAGCCAGGCGAAGTACGTCACCGCCGTCCGCGGCGCGTTCATCGACTACATCGTCGACATCCGCGTCGGCTCCCCGACGTTCGGGCAGTGGGACGCGGTCCGGATCGACGACGTCGACCGCCGTGCCGTCTACCTGTCCGAGGGACTCGGCCACGCCATCGTCGCGCTCGAGGACCAGAGCACGGTGAACTACCTGGTCAGCGCGCACTACGACCCCGAGCGCGAGAAGGGCATCAGCATCCTCGACCCCACGGTGGGCCTGGAGCTGCCGGACGGCATCGGCGAGCCGGTCCTGTCCGAGAAGGACACGAGCGCTCCGACCCTCGAGCAGGCCGCGGAGCAGGGGCTCCTCCCGACGTACGAGGAGTGCATCGCCTACACCGAGTCGCTCCGGACCAAGAACTAGGAGGGGCAGCCGATGAAGGGCATCATCCTCGCCGGGGGATCCGGCACGCGTCTCTGGCCGATCACCAAGGGCATCAGCAAGCAGCTCATGCCGATCTACGACAAGCCGATGGTCTACTACCCGCTGTCGACCCTCATGATGGCCGGCATCCGCGAGGTCCTCGTCATCACGACGCCGGAGTACAACGACCAGTTCCGGGCGTTGCTCGGTGACGGGTCGGCGCTCGGCATGGACATCCAGTACGCCGTGCAGCCCTCCCCGGACGGCCTCGCGCAGGCGTTCGTCATCGGCGAGGAGTTCATCGGGGACGACAGCGTCGCCCTGGTCCTCGGCGACAACATCTTCCACGGCACCGGCCTCGGCACGAGCCTGCAGAAGAACAACACCGTCCAGGGCGCGACGATCTTCGCGTACCACGTGGCCGACCCGACCGCGTACGGCGTGGTCGAGTTCGACGACGACTTCACCGCCGTCTCGATCGAGGAGAAGCCGGCCGAACCGAAGTCGAACTACGCCGTCCCGGGCCTGTACTTCTACGACAACGACGTGGTCGAGATCGCGAAGACCATCGAACCGAGCGCCCGCGGTGAGCTCGAGATCTCCACCGTCAACGAGCGCTACCTCGAGGCGGGCACGCTCGGCGTCGAGGTCCTCGACCGCGGCACCGCGTGGCTCGACACCGGCACCTTCGAGTCGATGATGCAGGCGTCCGAGTACGTCAAGGTCATCGAGGACCGCCAGGGCCACAAGATCGGGTGCATCGAGGAGATCGCCTGGCGCAACGGGTGGATCGACGACGACGCCCTCGCGGCGCTCGCCGCCCCGCTCGCGAAGAGCGGCTACGGCGTCTACCTGCAGAACCTGCTCCGCGGCTGACCGTGGCGCTGCGTGGCCGGCTCCGGCGCACCCTGGCCGGTGTCCGGCCGACGTCGGACGCACGCGCTGTGGACGCAGGGGCGTCCGACGGGAGCGGGCCGCGCCTCCCGGTCGACACGTCACTCGAGACGGCGCCCCCCGTCGTCGAGCAGGGCCCGGCCGGAGCGTTCGACGCCGTCGTCACGGTGGCCGAGGGTGCGTACCGGGACGGCGCCCACGTGCGGACCGTGCAGGCGCTGACAGCGGCGGGGGCCGCGCGCGTCGTCGTCACCGTGTACGACGTCCACGCCGGGCCCACGAGCACGTACCCGCCGGTCACGGCGGGCGACGGCTGGACCGTGTCCCGGGACACCGTCGCGGCGACCTGGGGCGGCGCGGTCGCCGCCGCCCGGCCGCTGCTGCGCGCCCCGCTGGTGCTCGTGCAGGACGCGTCGATCGCGCTGCCGGACGGCGCCGCGGCCGCACTGGTCGCCGCCGTCGCGCCGGCGGGAGCGGGAGGCACCGTCCCATCCGACCGGGAGGCCGTGGTCGCCGTCCCCGTCGTCCGCACCCGCGACGACGTGGTGGCGAGTGCGGGCGCGGCGCTGGTGCAGGGCACCGCCCCGGTGGCCGCCCTGCTGCGTGGGCACCCGGCGGAGGACGCCGAGCGGCTCCCCGACGGTGTCGCGGCGTTCGCCGGCGACGAGCCCTGCTTCGCGGCACGCACAGCGCACCTCGCGCTTCCGGTCCGGACCGTCGACACCCGCACCGCGGTCGCCCGACTGACCCGGGACACCGCCGACGCCGCCGGCGGCACGTGCGTCGTGCTCCCGCTCGGTCGCGTCTACCGCACCGGGACCGTCCGTGAGCGGCGCATCGACACCGACGGCGCGGACGCCCTGGCGGTGTGGCGGGATCGCGGCGACGACAGCGCCGAGCGGGTGCTCGCCGCGCTCGACCTCGCCGTGGGCACCGTGGCCGCCGACCCCGCCGCGGCACCGGTGGCCCTCCGCGAACCGGTCCTCCGAGCCGAACGCGGCCCGTCGCGCCTGACGGCGCGTGAGCGCGGCGAGCGGCTCCGGTGGTCGGTCCGGATCGCCGCACACCCCGGCCCGCGCGGCGACGACTGGGGGGACACGTTCTTCGCGCGCGACCTGGCCGCGGCCCTGCGGTCCCTCGGGCAGGAGGTCGTGGTGGACCACCGCGAGTCGCACGCCCGTCCGCTGTCGGAGCACCTGGACGACGTCACCCTGACGCTGCGCGGGCTCGACGACACCCCGGTGCACCCCTCGGCCACCAACGTGCTCTGGGTCATCTCGCACCCCGACCTCGTGACGCCCGCGGAACTCGCCCGGTACGACCTGCGGTTCGCGGCCGGCCCCGTGTGGGCCGAGCGGACCGAGGCGGCGACCGGTCTGCCGGTGGCCCCGCTCCTGCAGGCGACCGATCCGGAGCGCTTCCACCCCGGTGCCGCCGAGGACGCCTACGCCGGCCTGGACACGGTGTTCGTCGGCAAGACCCGGCAGGTGTTCCGGCCGGTCGTCTCGGACGCCCTGCAGGCGGGGGCGGACCTGGCGGTGTGGGGCGAGGGCTGGGCCGGCCTGGTGCCGGAGGGGGTGCACCGCGGGACGTTCGTGCCGAACGAGGACCTGCCGGCCCTGTACCGGAGCGCCCGGGTGGTCCTCAACGACCACTGGGACGACATGGCACGGGACGGCTTCCTGTCGAACCGGCTGTTCGACGCCGCCGCGTCGGGTGCGCTCGTCGTGACGGACCCGGTGCCCGGCGTCGAGGAGCTGTTCGGCGGGGCGGTCCTGCCCTACCGCGACGTCGCCGAACTGCGGACGCTGCTGGGTCGGCGGGACATGGCCTCGGACGACGAACGCGCCGAGCGCGGCTCGCGGATCGGGACCGAGCACTCCTTCCGCCGACGAGCGGAGACGCTGGTGGACGCCGTCCGGCAGCACCGGCGGCGCCGGACGACCTGACCGGGTCCGGCCCAGGTCGAGCCGGGCTCGGCCCGGGCGCTGTCCGACGTCAGCGCGAGCGGACCCGGCGGGCCAGACCGGCGGCCCGGTCGGCCACCTGCACGATCCGGCGCTGGCGGAACGCCGCCGTCTCGGCCCGGGCGGCTTCGGCGCGCTCCCGCTCGAACTGCACGGTCTCCCGCAACGTCGTCGCGGTCGTCTCGGCCGCGCGCAGGGCGTCCTCGAGCTCGTCGATCCGCTCGTCGCGCGACGCCACCGCACGCCCGAGGGTCTGCAGCTCGTGGAGCTCGTCGGCCGGGACGAGGGGCTCGGCCGGGGTGTCGAGCGCCGTCGAGCCGGCCCGACGCAGCACCTCGGCGATCGTGTCGTCGCGGGTGAAGGGGCCGGTCGCGGCGTCCTCGTCGGTGACGAAGCGGAGCGAGAACACGGCCTGCAGCACCCCCTCCTGCAACCGCCGGTAGTCGCGCATGCCGTGGTGCCGGGGGCTCGGGGTCAGGTCCGGGTTCGCCTCGTAGCTCCGACCGCTCACGTCGACGCGGTGTTCGTACTGCGCCCAGGACCGCCACGGCAGGTGCAGGACCTCGAGTTCGAGCCCGGCCGGCACGGGTGCACCGTTCGCGACGCTCGCCCGGTGGTTGCCCTGCACGACGGTGACGCCCGGGTCGCCGACGTGGACGGTGTTCGGGGTCGGGGGAGCGACCAGGCCGGCGGCACGCAGCTCGTCGAGGGAGCGCTCGTCCCGCCAGTGGAGACGCTCGAGGCCGGCACCGGACGTGGCCATCGCGCCGGTGAGGTTGACGACGGGCACGAAGAACGCGCCGACCACCGGGTCGAGCTCCTCGAAGACCTGCCGGACCGTCCGCGTCCGGTCGACCGGCACGATGAACTCGTCCGCGTCGGCGTTGACGACCCAGTCCGCGCCGTGGACCGATGCGGCCTCGCGCGCCATCGTCGTGACGACGACGCCCTGCTGCTTCCGGTGCACCGGGTCGTGTCGCAGGTCCACCGTGACGTCGTCCCGCTCGGCGAAGGCGGCGAGCAGCTCGGCCGTGCCGTCCACCGACCCGTTGTCGGTGATGACGAAGACGTCGAAGCCCTGGGCGACGTGGTGGTCGAGCCAGGCGGTGATGACGTCCGCTTCATCGCGGACCATCAGGGTGACGGCGAGGATCATGGGGTGCGCTCCGGTTCGGGTGGGGATGCTCCCTGAGAGGTTATCGGGGTTCAGCGCGTGTGCGTGGCGCGGGCGCGGACGGTGAGCGCCACCCGGAGCGCGACGCGGAGCGGCCAGAGCCACCACGCCGAGTACTTCTGCGCGAGGAAACGGTAGGCGCTCTCGTGGTGTGCACGGCGCATCCGGTCCGAGGACCCCTGGGTCGCGGTCCCACCGACGTGCGTGGCGACGGCGGCCGGTTCGTACACGTTCCGGTAGCCGCTCCGGCCGATCCGCCAGCCGAGGTCCACGTCCTCGAAGTACATGAAGAAGCCCTCGTCGAACCCGCCGAGGCGGTCGAAGACGTCGCGGCGGACGAGCACGCACGCGCCCGAGAGCCAGCCCGCGTCACGGCGGCCGGTGTGGTCGCCGTCCTGCCGGTACCGCCTCGTCCACGGGTTGTCCTGCCAGACGTTCGCGAACACGGCGTGCCCGAGACCGGTGCGGAGGGACGGCACGAGCCGCGCCGACGGGTACACCTGCCCGTCCGTCTCCAGCAGCTTCGGGCCGACGGCGCCGATCGTCGGGTCGGACTCCGCCGTCGCGACCATCCGGTCGAGGGCGGACGGTTCGAGCACGACGTCCGGGTTCGACACGAGCACCCAGCGCACGTCGGGGGCGAGCGTGGCGACGGCCCGGTTGACGGCCGCACCGTAGCCGAGGTTCGCACCGACGGCGACGAACCGGGCACCGGCGGCCTCGGTGACCGCGCGGAGCTCGTCGGCGGTCGTGGAGTCGTTGTCCGCGACGACGACCTCGACGTCGCGTCCGCTGGCGGCCGGCACCGACGCGAGGAACGGGGGGAGGACGTCGACCGACTCGTACGTGACCGTGACGACGGCGACCCGCGCGGGGTGCGTGTCCGTGCTCATGCGAAGACCTCCAGGTGGCGCTCGGCGCACGCGGCCCACGTGAAGGTCGCGGCGCGGGCCTCGGCGCGGGCCGTCCGTTCGGCCCGGAGCTCCGGCGCCTCGGCGAGCAGCACGGCGAGGGCGTCCGCGATCGGGCCGGCGTCCGGCTCGGTGTAGGTCACGGCGTCGCCGCCGACCTCGGGGATCGCCAGTCGACGGGTGGTGAGGACGTCCGCGCCGGAGGCCATCGCCTCGAGCACCGGCAGGCCGAAGCCCTCCGCGGTGCTCGGGTAGACCACGACGCGCGCGCCCCCGAGGAACGCGCGGAGCTCCTCGACCGGCAGGTACCCGAGGTAGCGGACCGGGGCACCGGGGACGTCACCCGCGGCGGTGAGCTCGGCGCGTGCGTCCTCGTCCCAGCCGAGTCCGCCTGCGACCAGCAGCGCCGGCACCGCCGCGCCGCCACCGTCGGCAGCCCGTGCGGTGAGCGCGCGGTGCGCGGCGATGAGCTCCGGCACCCGCTTGCGCGGTTCGACCGTGCCGAGGAAGGCGATCCACGCGTCGTCGCCGAGCGCGTGCGCCGCACGGAAGGCGGCCGTCTCCGCGGCCGTCGGCACCCGGAAGAGCGTGCGGTCGACCCCGAGGTGGGCCACGACCGTGGGACGCGCCGACCGACCCGCCAACCGGTCGAGCTCGGCGATGGTGGCGGCGCTCGGCGCGACCGTCCGTCGGGCGAGTCGCCGTGCGAGACGGGTCCAGGTCCGGAAGAACAGCACCTTCAGGCGCGAGTGCGCGGCGGGGTCGGAGAAGAACGTCGCGTCGTGCAGGGTGACGACCGTCCGGGAGGCCCGGGTCACCGGGAACGTGTAGTGCGGGCTGTGCAGGACCTCGGCGCCGACGCGACGCGCCGTCACCGGCAGCAGCGTCTGCTCCCACACGAGGCGCAGCGGGCGGGAGGCGGTCCACCGCGGTGCCGCGTGGTAGCGGTGTCCGGGTGCGGTCTCGCGCAACCAGGCGAGGTCGCCCGGCTTGACGACCACGTCGACACGGACGTCCAGCTCGGCGAGGCCCTGCAGCAGCCCGGCGATGTAGCGGGCGACGCCGCCGCGGTTCGGCGGGATCGAGGTGGCGTCGACGAGCACGGGGAGTGCCCGCACCTCAGCTGACCTGGCGCTCGGTGGTCCGCGTCCAGGCGATCCCGGACTGCGTGTCCTCGTCGACGACGACGAACCGCGCCGCCTCGCGCTGGATGACGATGTGCTCCCCGTTCGGCTTCGCCAGGAAGACGTGCACGAAGTACTGGCCGCCGCCCAGCCGCAGGTCGTGCAGGTGCCACTCGACGGTCGCGGTCCCGCGCAGGGGGTCGTGACGGGTCTCGAGCTGCCGGCTGTCGACGCCGAAGGCGGGGTGCCCGAGGTGGTTCTCGATCTTGATGCCCGCGCGCCACTCGGGCAGGACCGTGGTGTGGGAGAACGTCGCGCGGACGACGAGGTCGTCGCCGTGGCGGTGCTCGGCGCCCGCGGGCTTGCCGGGGATCTCGAGCTCGACGTGCTCGACCTTGCCCGGGCTGGCGGTCTCCTCCGGGTGGTTCGCCTCGACCTCGGCGACGCGGCGGTCCTCGAGGATCTCGCGGAAGTTCTTCACGGCCAGGCGTGCCGACCCCTGGAACATGACCTCGCCGTGGTGCAGGACGACGGCGGAGTCGCAGAGTTCCTGGACCTGTCCGAGCGAGTGCGACACGAGGATGATCGTGCGGCCCTGCTCCTGGAACTCGCGGATCTTGTCGAGGCACTTCTTCTGGAACTGCTCGTCACCGACGGCCAGGACCTCGTCCACGAGCAGCACGTCGGGGTCGGTGTTGATCGCGACCGCGAAGGCGAGCCGGACGTACATGCCGGACGAGTAGAACTTCACCTGGGTGTCGATGAAGTCGCCGATGCCGGAGAACTGCAGGATGTCCTCGAAGCGGGCTTCGGTCTCCTCCTGCGTCTGCCCGAGGATCGCGGCGTTGAGGTAGACGTTCTCGCGGCCGGTCAGGTCCGGGTGGAAGCCCGCGCCGAGCTCGATGAGGGCGGCGAGGCGACCGCGGCGCTCCACGGTGCCGGTGGTCGGCTCGAGGATGCCGCCGATGGTCTTCAGCAGCGTCGACTTGCCGGAGCCGTTCGGGCCGAGCAGGCCGATCGTGGTGCCGGCCGGGATGTCGAGGCTCACGTCCTTGAGCGCCCAGAAGTCCTCGCTGTGCCGGCGGCCGGCGCGACCGAGCGTGACCACGCGCTCCTTGAGCGAGTTGTCCTTGCGGATGGTGAAGCGCTTGGAGACGTTCCGCACCGTGACGACGGCGGGAGCGTCGGAGAAGGGCGAGGTCGTGGCCTGCGTCAGGTCGTTGTCGATGCTCATCGGATCAGATCTCCTGGGCGAAGTTGCCCTGCAGCTTGGCGAACACGCGCTGGCAGGCGACGAGGGCGACGAGACCGACGACGCCCGCGACGGCCAGGCGGAGGAGCAGGTCGGACGGGTACTGCGAGTCGTTCCCCGCCGTCCAGAACGCCCGGTGGATCCCGAGCACCGCGAGCGTGATCGGGTTCGCCGTGTACAGGTTGAGCAGCCAGGTGTTCGCGGCGTTCGACACCATCTGCCAGCTGTAGACGATGGGCGAGCCCCACATGAGCAGCAGGACCAGGACCTCGACGAGGTACTGCATGTCACGCAGGTACACGTTCGCGGCCGCGAGCAGGAGCGCGAGCGCTGTCGCCCAGATGAGGATGACGAGCGTCGCCGGGAAGAAGTAGAGCAGGTCGGGTCGCACCCAGTCGAAGCCGCTCTGCAGGACCGCTGCGGCGAGGAGCACGACGAGCTGGACGCCGAAGTTGAACAGCGCGGCACCGACACTGGCCAGGGGGTAGATCTCCCGCGGCAGGTAGACCTTCTTGATGAGCCCGCCGTTCGACACGATGGACGCCGTCCCGGAGGCCACGATCTCGCTGAACAGCCCGTAGAGCGTCAGACCGGAGAACACGTAGATGGCGAACTCCGGGATGTTCCGCGACGCGCCGAGGATCTGGCCGAGCACGAAGTAGTAGATCGCCAGCTGCACGAGCGGACGGATCAGCGTCCACGCGAAGCCGAGCGCACTGTCCTTGTACCGGGACTTCAGGTCGCGCCGGATGAGCAGGTCGAGCAGCTGCCGGTGGGCGAACACCTCGCGGATCGACCCGAGCACCGCGGTCGCAGGACGACCGGCGGGGGCCATGCGCTCCTGACGGAGACGCTCGAACCGCTCGCTGACGATGTTGCTCATGGGTTCCTCACGTAGGTGCGCTGGGGCGACGGACAACTGTACATCGGCCTCCGGGCGGGGCCGCTGCGACGGTCAGCGCCCGTTCTTGCTCTCGCGCATGATGCGCACGCGGTTCTGGACCTTCTCCCGGAGACCGGACACGCCGTTCTGGCGGAGGTACCAGGTCGCGAGTCGGACGTCGCGGACGACGCCGTGGCGGCTGTTCGCGATCTCGTGGAACTGCATCTCGCGCTGACGGGCCGGGCTGAGCGCGACGCGCGGACGGCTGCCCGCCGTGACCGATCCCGCCGGCACGGCCGCGTCGTGCGCGCGGTCCGCGGCGACCTGCGGGTCCTTGCAGAACTCGACGAGGGGAGCGAGCGCACGCTCCCACGTGAAGTCGTCGCGGACGCGGCTGACGGCAGCCCGGGCGGCGGCGGCGGCCTCCGGGTCGTACAGCATCGACTCGAGCGCGGCGGCGAGGGCGTCGACGTCGCGTTCCTTCACGGCGACACCCATGCCCTCGGCCGCGACGAGGTCGCCGAAGCTGTCGCCGTCGGTCGTGACGATCGGCAGGTTCGCCCACATGTAGTCGAGGATGCGGGTGCGGAACGAGAAGGTCGTCTCGATGTGCGCGAAGTGCGTGCTGACCCCCGCGTCGGCCTCGAGCAGGTAGTTCTGGCGGTCGTCCAGCGCCACCCACTGCTCGTTGAAGAAGACGTGCTTGCCGGTCAGGCCGAGCTGGTCGCTGATGCGGCGCGTCTCGGCGACGATCGCCATCTCGGGCACGTCCGGGTTCGGGTGTGCGACACCGAGGAAGAACAGGCGGATGTCGTCGTGGCGTTCGGCGACCTGGGCGACCGCGCGGACGAGCGACGGGGTGTCGAACCAGTTGTAGATGCCACCGCCCCAGATGACGACCTTGTCGTCCTCGCCGATGCCGGGCGTGACGCCACGGATCGCCTTGCGCTCGTGCTGCGGCGGCCGGGAGTCCATGCCGAACGGCGCGATCGCGATGAGCTTGTTGAGGTTGTCGTCCGCCAGGTAGTTGTCCGGGTTGACGCGACCGACGGCGGCGAGCTGCCCGAGCCAGAACAGGCGCTGCCGTTCCGAGGCACACAGGAAGAAGTCACCGCGCTCGAGCTGCGCGTTGATGACCTCGGTGGTGCTCGTCACCTGGTTGCGCCAGCCGACGTCACCGTTGTCCCGGGCCTGCTCGAGCTGCTCGAGGTGCATCGGGTCGTAGAGGTCGACGACCATGATCTTGTTCGACTTCTGCAGGGTCGTGAAGTGGTGCAGCGCGTAGCCCTGGAAGAAGATGACGTCCGCCCACTCCTCGTGCTCGCGCATCGCGCGCTCGTGCTGGAGCGGGACCCGGGTCACCTCGAAGGCGTCGGACTTCCGGTTGGCGACGTTCCAGGTGACCAGGCGCACGTCGTTGTCCGAGGACAGGGCCTCCGCGATCTTCCAGGCCCGCATACCCGGGCCGGCCATCTTCTCGCCGAGGGCGTCCCCGGTGATGACGAGGACCTTCGTGCGGTGCATCGGCGCCTCGATGTCGAACGCCTCGAGGATCGCGCGGTAGCCCTCCAGGAAGTAGCCGTCCTCGAAGAGCGGCTTGAACGCATCGCCGAACAGGCGGAAGACGTCCTTGTCGCTCCGGACGCGCTGCGACTGGATCCGGCGACGCTCCTCGGACAGGCGGGGGAGGTCGGCCACGAACTGGTCGAGCGCGAAGAACCCGGCGACGGTCTCCTTCGAGATCGGCGTCAGCGCGTCGAACTCGTCGGGTGCGCCGGTGAACCGACGGATGTCGAACTCCTCGGAGTCCCGACCGCTCTTCGCGACCGCGCGGCGGGCGAGGAGGGCGAGGGCGGCGGGGAGGAAGACACCGAGGTTCTCGTCCGACAGGTTCTTGTACAGCAGGTGCAGGGCGTTCCGCTCGAGCAGGTACATCTCGCGGTGATCGCCGAACGACTTCATCGAGCCGTGGTGCTTGTGGAACACGACCGAGCGCGGCGCGAACCGGACGCGGTAGCCGAGCAGGTTCAGGCGCCAGCCGAGGTCCACGTCGTCGTAGAACATGAAGAGGCCCTCGTCGAACCCGCCGACCTCGAGGAAGACGTCCCGGCGGACGAACAGCGCAGAGCCGGTGCCGAAGAGCAGGTCCTGGGGCTCGTCGAACCGGCCGTCGTCGAGCTCGGCGATGTGGTTCTTGTAGCCCATCCCGAACCAGCTGAGCCCGGACTCGACGAAGTCGATCGTCCGGCCCTCCCAGTCGAGGACCTTGCTCGCCACGGCGGCGACGCGGGGGCTCGGCGCGAACCCAGCGATGCCCTCCTTGACCCAGTCGACGTGCGGCTTCGCGTCGTTGTTGAGGAAGGCGACGACGTCACCGGTGGCTTCGCGGGCGCCGAGGTTGCTGCCGCCGGTGAAGCCGAGGTTCTCCGCCGAGACGATGATCCGGACGTTCGCCTGGTCGCCGAGGGCGGCACGGAGCCGTGCTTCGCTGTCGTCGCCGGAGCCGTTCTCGACGACGACGATCTCCAGCCGGTCCGCGGGCCAGTCGACCTCGCTCAGCCGGGCGATGCACTCGAGGGTGTCGTCGGTCCCGCGGAAGTTGATGACGACGACGGACACGCGGGTCGCGGAAGAGGACATGGTGTGGACTCCGTACGTCGACTGGCAGCGGAGCGCGGAGGGCGCGCCGCGGGTTCCCCGGAAGGCGGCACCACTATACCGAGAAGTGCACGGGCCTCCCGGGGTGCGGGGTGTGCCGTCCCCGCACCCGCGGGTCTGCCTGGGAGACTGTCGGCGTGGACGTCTCCGTGGTCATCGTCGACTGGCACCAGCCCGTCCTCACCCGTCGCGCCGTCGAGTCGGTGCTCTCGCAGCGCGTGGACGCCTCGGTCGAGGTCGTCCTCGTCGTGAACGAGGCCGACGAGGCGACCGTGCGGGACTACCGCGCGGACTTCCCGTCGCTCGTGGTCGTCCCCGAGCCGACGAACGCCGGGTTCGCCGGCGGGGTGGCGCGGGGCATGGCGGCGTCGACGGCGGCCGTGGTCGTGCTGGTCAACAACGACGCCGTCGCGGACCACGGGTTCCTGGAGCGCGGGCTGGCCGCGCTGGCGGCCGGCGGAGCCGGGACCGCCGCGGTCGCCGCGACGGCGGTGCTCGAGGGGCGGTTCGTCCCGGTCGACGGCCGTGCACCGCGCTCGGACGACGACCTCGTCGCCGCCGACGGTCGCCGGTGGCGACGGACCGCGACCGGTGGCGTGACCCTGGTCAACGGGACCGGGGTCGTGCTCGACCGCAACGGCAACGGCCGCGACCGGGACTGGCTCCGACCGATCGAAGACGCCCCCGAGCACGCGCCGCTCTTCGGCTTCTCCGGCGGTGCCGCGTTCCTCCGACGAGAGGCGGTCGAGGCGGTCGGCGGCTTCGACGAGTCCCTCTTCATGTACTACGAGGACCTCGACCTCGCCTGGCGGCTGCGGCTGGCCGGTCACCGCATCGGCTCCGCCCCGGACGCCGTCGTCGTCCACCGGCACGCGGCGAGCTCGGGGAGCGACTCGCCCCTCGTTCGCTACCAGAGCATGCGGAACCGGCTGCTGGTCACCGCCCGCAACGCGACGGCCGGCATGCTCGCCCGGGTCGTCGCGCGCACCGTCGTCCGCATGGTGGAGGACCTCCTCCGTCCGGGTCGCGCACAGCTCACCCCGGCCACGTGGGCACGGCTCGTCCGGGAGGCACCTGCCGCGCTCCGGCGGGCGCGCCGCCTCCGCCGGTCGGACGGGACGAGCCGGGCGGCACGCAGCGCCGTCGAGGCATCGCTCGAGGGCGCTGCGCGCCGCGACGCCCCGGCCGCCTGAGGCCTGAGCCTCCGTTCAGGCGCCGGCGGCGACGGCGGGCAGCCCGGGGACCACCGGGCGCACGGGGCGGTGCGGGCCGGGCCGGGCCTCCCGGACAAGGTGGTCCATGCCCCTCCGTTCGGGGGCCATGCCGGGGGCTGTGTGATCGCTGTGGCGCAGGTAGGCTGCTGTGGCGCGTGTGTTCCGCCGCCATCAGGGGTCGACGGACACGTCTCCCGAACCGCGTGCCGGACCCACCCCGTCGCCGCCCCCGGAAAGGCCTCCGACGTGAAGAAGCTCGTCGCCATCGCCGCCAGTGTGCTCGCCGTCGCGAGCGTCCTGGTCGGCTTCCAGATCGCGGGTCCGTCCGCGCACCAGGAACCCGCCAGCGCCTTGAGTGGCTCGTCGTTCCAGGCCGGGAACATCATCTCGGACGCCAACTTCTACAACGGCACGTCGATGACCGTCGACCAGGTGCAGTCGTTCCTGAACGCGCAGGTGTCGTCCTGCACGAACAGCGGGTGTCTCCGCAACGGCCGGTACTCGATGAACAGCCGCTCGGCCGACGCCATGTGCGGCGCGGTGACCGGCGGCTCGTCGCTGTCGACCGCGCAGATCCTGACGCGCGTCGGCGCGGCCTGCGGCATCAGCCCGAAGGTCATGCTCGTCACCCTGCAGAAGGAACAGGGGCTCGTCACCTCGCGCGGCCCGTCGGCCGCCGTGCTCGAGCGGGCGATGGGCTACGCGTGCCCGGACAACGTCGGCGGCCACTGCGACCCCGCCTACGCGGGCGTCGGCAACCAGATCTACTGGTCGGCCTGGCAGTGGAAGCGGTACGGCAACCCCCCGGGCACGAGCAACTACTTCACCTGGTTCAACCCGGGCGGCACCCGCGCGATCCAGTACAACGTCCCGACCTCGTGCGGCACGAAGTCGGTCGCGGTGCAGAACAAGGCCACGGCTGCGCTGTACTACTACACGCCCTACACGCCCAACACGGCGGCGCTGAACAACCTGTACGGCACCGGTGACGGCTGCTCCGCGTACGGCAACCGCAACTTCTGGCGGATGTACAACGACTGGTTCGGGTCCACGACCGGCACCCCGCCCGTGGTCACCGCGGCGAAGGGCAGCTTCGACGGCCTGACGTCGAGCTACAACACCGTCACGGTCAACGGCTGGGCACTCGACACCCGCACCAAGGCGAGCACCCGTGTCCAGGTCACGGTCGGTTCGGCCACCAGGACCGTCACCGCGAACGGCAACCGGCCGGACATCGCCCGGGCCTACCCGAAGCTCGGCGCGAAGCACGGGTTCACGGCGTCGGTCAGTGCGCCCGTGGGCTCGCAGCAGGTCTGCGTGTCCGCGCTCACGGCCGCCGGCAAGACGAAGGCCGACCTCGGGTGCAAGACCGTCGTCGTGGCGGACGGGTCCCCGCACGGATCCCTCGACCGGGCCTCCGCGGCACCGGGCGGCGTGTCCGTCGCCGGATGGGCGATCGACCCGGAGACCCCGAAGTCGATCGGCGTCTCGGTCAGCTCCGACGGGGCGTTCGTGAAGAAGCTCTCGGGTGCGAAGGACCGTCCCGACGTCGCCCGGGCCTACCCGAAGGCCGGCGCCGCGCACGGGTTCGCTGCGACCGTCCCCGTCCCGGCCGGCAGCCACCGCATCTGCGTGACCGGAGCGAACACCGGCAAGGGTTCGGACGCTGTCATCGGCACCTGCAAGACCGTCAACGTGCCTGGCTCGCGCCCGATCGGCTCCGTCGACAGCGTGACCGCGACGCCGACCTCGGTCGGGGTCACGGGCTGGGCGCTCGACGGGGACTCGAAGGACCCGATCCAGGTCGACGTCTCCGTCGACGGGGTCGTCAAGCGTGTGGACGCCACCGGTTCCCGTCCGGACGTCGCGAAGACCTTCCCGGCCTACGGGTCGGCCCGCGGGTTCAGCGTGACCGTCCCGGCCGGCAGGGGCAAGCACGAGGTCTGCGTCCGCGCCCGCAACGTCGGCAAGGGGAACGTCAGCCCGTCGCTCGGGTGCCGGACCGTCTCCGTGGTGAACGCGGCACCGATCGGCAGCCTCGACGATGTCCAGGTCGTCAAGGGCGGCGTCAGCGTCTCCGGCTGGGCGATCGACCTCGACAAGACCGGGCCGATCTCGGTCGACCTGTCCGTGGACGCCACGGTCAAGCGGGTCACCGCGTCGAAGGAGCGTGCCGACATCGGCCGGGCGCACCCGAAGGCGGGACCGGCGCATGCGTTCGCCGTGACGCTCCCCACGGCCGCCGGTACCCATGAGGTCTGCGCGCAGGCGATCGACTCGGCCGGGGGAGTCGGCACCGCGCTCGGGTGCAGGACGGTGACCGTTCCCTGACGCTCGTGGAACAGCACCGAAGCCGTCGTCTCTCCGAGGCGGCGGCTTCCTGCTGTCCGCGGGGACGCGCCTCTCGGGGGAGGCGTCCCCTGTCGCCTGCTGTGAGAGGATCGTCCGGTGCTTGAGACCAGACCGCCCGTCGGGGGAGCGACGGACGGCGTCGCCGGGGGCAGCCCGGTGCGTCGTCGCCTCCTCGCGATCGCCGCCCCGCTGCTGCTCTGGATCGTGATCGCGGCCGCCGGGTGGCTCCGGTTGACGCCCGAGGTGCGCAACACGCTCTGGGCGGAAGACGGCAAGGTCTTCCTCGAGGAGCAGTACCGGCTGGGCTTCGCAGGGGCGCTCTTCCATGACTACGCCGGCTACCTGCACGTGGTGCCGCGCATCCTCGTCGCGGTGGCGTCGGGCGTGGCGCCGATCGACCGGTTCGCGGTGACGGTGTCGGTCCTCTGCGTGGTCGTGACGGCCGCGGTCGGCGCCGCCGTGTGGGTGCTCACCGCCGGTGTCCTCCGGTCCGTCGTGGCGCGGCTGCTCCTGGCGCTCGTGCCGGCGCTCGTGCCCCTCGGCCCCATGGAGATCCAGGCGAACGCGGCGAACCTGCACTGGTTCCTCATGTTCCTGATGCCGTTCGCGCTGCTCGCCCCCGTGCGCTCCTGGGTGAGAGGGATCCTCCTCGGGGTCGCGACGCTGCTCGCCGGTCTCACCGAGATCCAGATCGTCGCCTTCTTCCCCCTCTTCTTCGTCGGCATCCGCAACCGGTACCGGTGGCCGATCATCGCAGGATCCCTCATCGGTGGCGCCGCGCAGGTCATCACCACGCTGACCCATCCCCGCGCAGCCCCGACGGTCCCGCACAACACGGTCGCCGACATGGTGCTCGGCTACGCCGTCCAACCCTTCGCGGGTTCGTTCACCTGGAGCATGCCGACCGTCGGACGGCAGATCGTCAGCCACGGCGTCTGGGTCGTCGTCCTGCCGCTGGTCCTCGCAGCCCTCCTCGCGGTCGCGGGCTTCTGGTTCGGTGCGGCGCGGCAGCGGTGGATGCTCGCGTCCATGCTGTGGGGCTCGGCGGCGGTCTGGTTCGGAGCGGTCTTCCTCAACCCGAACGAGATGCTCGCGTTCGCGCACTTCGACGACGGCAGATGGTTGGGCAACTGGACGTTCCGGTACAGCGCGTCGGCGTCGATGTACGTCCTCGGTGCCTTCATCGTCATCGCCGACATCGCGCTGAGCCGCGGCGGGCTCGTCCGCTCCGGACCGAGCGATGCCCGGGATGCGGGCGTGTCCTGGGCCTTCCGGATCGTCGGCGTCGCACTGTCGCTCGTCGTCGTGCTCGCGTTCGCACTCAACTACTCGATGGACAAGGCGAACCGCCAGGGCGGCCCGGTGTGGGACCAGCAGATCCGGATGTCGGAGCCGCAGTGCACCCGGACGCCTGAGGCCGACGCGTCGGTCCAGATCGCCCCAGGAGCGCAATGGGCCGTCACCGTGCCCTGCGCCATCATCGACCAGGACGCCGAGCGCTGAGCGCCGGGCCGACCGCGAACCGTGAGAAGGAAATGACCCGGAACACCGAATCCAAGCCCCTAGTGATCGTTCCGACCTACAACGAGGCCGAGAACATCCACGACATCGCGGCCCGCATCCTCGAGACGGTGCCGGATGCAGCCCTGCTCGTCGTGGACGACGGCAGCCCCGACGGTACCGGTGACCTCGTCGAGGCGATGGCGCGGACCGACGACCGGGTGCACCTGCTCCGTCGTGCCGGCAAGCTCGGCCTGGGGACGGCGTACGTCGCGGGCTTCCGCTGGGGGCTCGAGCACGGGTACGACCTGCTCATCGAGATGGACGCCGACGGATCACACCCAGCGGACCGCTTGCCCGCCCTGATCGAAGCGGTGGCGGAGGCCGACCCTGCCGAGGACGTCATGCTGGCCATCGGGTCCCGATGGACCACAGGCGGCTCGGTCGTGGACTGGCCGAAGCGACGCGAGGTGCTCAGCCGTGGCGCGAACACCTACGCGCGCCTCATCCTCGGGCTCGACGTGCACGACATCACCGCGGGCTTCCGCGTGTACCGCGCCGACGCGATCGCGCGGATGGACCTCGGGTCGATCGACTCGAAGGGCTACTGCTTCCAGATCGACATGACGCTGCGGACGCACGACCTGGGTGGCCGGATCGTCGAGGTCCCGATCCGGTTCCGGGACCGTGTGCACGGGGTGTCCAAGATGAGCAAGGACATCATCATCGAGGCGATGCTCCGCACCACCCAGTGGGGGCTGCAGCGTCGCATCCGTCCCGGGGCGCACCGCCGCGCCTGAGGCATCGACGGTCGTCACCCCGCCACTAGACGACCGCGAGCTCCCGGGCCCGTCACCGTGTCGCCCTGTGGACGGTGTCAGGCCCGGGGGAGCCGGATGCGCCAGGACCGACGCCGTGCCGACACGACGAGCACCGTGACGAAGAGCATGAGACCCGCGCCGTGCAGCACGTAGCTCTCGGCAGCGCTCGTCACCCCGAGGAGCACGAGCACGGCTGTCGGCCAGACGTAGGCGACGCCGGGGAAGGTCGTCGCGGTCACCCATGACCGCGCGAACGCGAGCAGTGCCGCGCCGACGAGCAGCAGCATGCCCGCCAGGCCGATCTGCAGCCAGGCGTCGACCACGACGTCGAGGCCGGAGGTGAACCGCGCTCCGGACGGGTCGACGAACGTGACGAACGGGACGACCGGTTCGCTCGGCCAGGTGCCGACCCACCCCCAGCCCTGGATCGGGTACTGCTGGATGAAGCCGCGGATCTGCGCCCAGAGTTCGAGGCGGGTGGTCGTCCCGCCCGCTGCGCCGACTTCCCGCAGCACCCGGTCCCGCGCGACCACGAGGAGGACCCCCATCGCGACGAGGAGCGTGCCGAGCACGGTGTTCACCACCGGTCGGGTCCCCGGTCGGGCGTGTCGGAGTGACCAGAGGGCGAGCGCGGTCACCGTCAGGGCGATCATCGCCAGGCCGGTGATCGGCGACTGCACGAGCATGAGCGTGATGACGGCGATCGCGGTGGACCCGATCGCCCGCCACCGGGTGACGGAGCGGGTGAGGAACTCGACGACGAACGTCACGAGCGCCGTCGCCGCGATGAACCCCATGAAGTTGCGCGTTCCGCCGATGCCCTGGATGGGCCCACCGAAGGCGATGTCCCCACGGATGCCGAATGCGGGGATCGGGAGGTCGAGGACGAGGCCGGACAGCACCTCGAGCCCGAGGGCGACGACCAGCAGGACCCGGAAGGCGTCCCCGCAGGCACGGATGACCTGCACGAGGTCCCGTCCGAGAGCGAGGTACAGGCCGAGGCCGACGAAGCCGACCATCGCCGTGAACCCCCGTAACGCCACCCAGGAGTACTCGCTCCAGAGGACGCTGAGGCCGCAGTAGCCGACGAGGGCGAGCAGCGAGAGTGGCAGGACGCCGTGCCACTCGATCCGGTAGCGCTGTCCGAGCAGGCTGAGCCCGGCCAGGACGACGAGCGTGACGAGCACCGCCCATGTGCCCGGGGCGCCGACGAGGACCCGGACGGTGGGTTCACCGAAGGCGAAGATGACGATCGCGGTCGTGAGTGCCTGACTGAAGCGACCACCGGCCGAGAACCCGATCCAGGCGGACAGGTACCGCCGCGCGCGCACGCGTCGCGTCGTCCGGCCATCCGTCATCCGTCCATACTGGCGCACCCTGCCGTACTGCACCTGCGCCATCGCGGAGCGTCGATATCGCGGATCGTCGTTCTCCCGCTACCGTCGCTTCACGATGCGGCATGCTGGGACGGGACGGTGGACGTCGCTCAGGGCGGTGCTCGGGGCGGTGCTGGTCGGCGTGCTCGCCGCCGCGGTCGCCTGGCTCCGACTCGGTCCGGTCGCGCGGGGGACCGCCTGGGCGGAGGACGCCGGCCTGTTCTTCCGTGAGCACCTCGCGCTCGGTCCCCTCGACAGCGTCGCCCACCCCTACGCCGGGTACCTGCACCTGGTCCCACGGTTGGTGGTCGACGCGGCGTTCCTGCTGCCCGTCGAGTGGTACGCGCTCGCCGTGTCCGCCATGTGCTGCCTGGTCACCGGAGCGGTCTGCGCCGGCGTCTTCGTACTCGCTCGGGACGTCGTGCCGTCCCGGGCGCTCCGACTCGTGCTCGCCGCGGTGCCCGTCCTGCTCCCGACGGCCCCCTGGGAGATCTCCGGCAACGCCGCGAACCTGCACACCTACGGCCTCTTCCTCGCGCCGTGGCTGTTCGCACACCGCGTCCGCACCTGGTCGGGTGGCGTGGTGGTCGCCGTGGTCACCGTGCTGGTGGTCGGTACCGAGGCACAGGCCGTCCTCTTCCTCCCGCTCCTGGTCCTCGCCTGGTCGGGGCGGCCCGGGAGCGGCGGCGCTCAGCGGCACGGAGGACGGTGGCGTGCGCTCCCGGTCACCGTCGCCGCACTCGGCGCCGCAGCCGCCCAGGTGGTCACGGCGCTGACGACCGAGCGTGCCTCCCCGGCGGGTTCCCCCACCGTGTCGGACGTCGTGTCCGGCTGGACGCTGCAGACCGTCGGCGGCCTCCTGCGTGCGGACGTGGCGTCGGTCGGACGGGCCGTGGTCGCGGACGGCTGGGCCGTGGTCGCGGTGCCGGCGGTGGCGGTCGGCGCCGTCGTGCTGCTCGGCGCGGTCGTCGCGGTGCGCGACCACCGTCCCCGCCGAGCGGTGCTGGCCGTCGCCCTGACCCTGGGTTCCGGAGTCGTCTGGACGGCGGCCCTGGTCGCCAACGCGTCCGCGAACGGGCGGTGGTCACGGTCGACGCCGACGACCCTGGTCGAGGCGACCCCGTCCCGCTACGCGGCCGCAGCCGGCCTGCTGCTCACCGCCGCCGTGGTCGTCGCCGCCGCCGCCCTCGTCGACCGTGCGGTCCGTCCGCTCGGCGCGCGTCGCGGACGGACGGGAGGCCCGATCGCCGTCGTCCTCGTCGCCGTCGGTTGGTCCGTGGTCGCGCTGGTCCTGACCTCGTGGGTGGTCGCGTTCCCGGCGGAGGCGCAGCGGGCCTCCGGGCCGGTCTGGCAGCCGCAGTTCTCCGACGCGGAGCGCGCATGTGTCCGGCGTCCGTCGGCATCGGTGCGGATCGACGCGCTGCCGTGGGCGACACGGGTGCCGTGCGCCCTGGTGCTCGGCGACGACTGATGAGTCAGGGGTTGGCGGCCCGTCGGAAGGCTCGTTCCGTCGCCGGTGGCCGAGGCCCGTCGTCGACCGAGACGGGTTCCTCGGTGACCAGGACGATCCGTGATTTGATCGCGATGAGCGCGAACAGCACCCAGTTGCCCTGGTAGAGCAGCCGCGACTCCGCGACGGACTGCACCAGGAGCGCGACGACGACGAGCAGCGGGAACAAGGTCACCGGGTCGAACGGCCGGGGCCTCAGGTCAGGGCCGAACCCGGGTCGGGTCGCGCTCGCCCACGTGCGGCCGGAGGTCGTGACGACGTAGGCGGCGAAGAGCACCACGCCGATGACACCGGTCTGCATCCAGACGTCCAGCGTGGCGTCGTGCGCCTGCAGGTACTCGACGCCGTTGCGTGGTGCGAGGCCGGACAGCAGCGGGATGTTCGGCCACCAGTACCCGATCCAACCCCAGCCGACCACCGGGTGCTGCTCGACGAGACCCCACACCGCCGCCCAGATGGTGCCGCGACCGGTCAGGTCCGACGAACGGCCCAGGACGTCGAGCAGCGGTCCCCGTCCGGCCGCGACGGCGACCACCACGACGACGACCGCGGCGGCGAGCCCGGCGTACCGCGGTGCACGGTGTCCGCTGGGCACCCGGCGCATCCACAGCGCGGCCACGAGCACGGCGGCCACCACGACGGCGGCGACGATCACCGTCGACGAGCGTGTCAGGACGAACACGGCGCCCGCCACGACGAGCCAGCCGATCGCGCGGGTCCGCCGCATGCGGCCCTCGGCGAGCTGCACCGCGACCGCGATCGCCGCGAGGAGGGCGACCATCGCGAGCAGGTTCGCGTTGCCGGGGAGCCCTTGGATCCGTCCACCGGTGAAGAGCTCCGCGCGGGAGAAGTAGAAGGCATCGGGGACGTCCCGGTCGCCGTAGTGGGTCCAGATCGGAGCGATCGGGTGCCGCACGACGACGGCGACCACGGCCTCGAACAGCAGCGAGAGACCGAGCACCCACCGGAAGGCCAGGCTCGTGGCGTCCAGGATGCGCCGCCAGGTCAACGTCGAGGCGATCGCGAACGCGACGACGGCGCAGACCACCTGTGCGACCATGCTGGCGAGCGTCGCCGGACGCCAGTGCGACCAGAGTACGGTGACCAGGCACCAGGCGAGGAACAGCCAGAGGGCACGGGGGGTGCGGGCGATCGGCGGTCGAGCCCGGACGACCACGCTGATGCCCCACGCGCCCTCGAGCGCCCAGACGGCGGCGGCTCCGTACCAGGTGAGCGTGTTCGGGACCGCGTCCCCGGCGAACAGCGTCAGCAGGACCGCGGTGGCGAGGGCGAACGCCTCCCGCTCGGGGACGGATCCGCGCGCGAGGGGCCAGGTGTTCGTCACGGGTGACAGGCTAGCGCGCACCGGTCACCCGCCGAGCGAGGTCAGCGCCGCCCGCAGGCGTGAACCGAGGGCCGGCGCGAGGGTGGTCGCGAACGTGGCCGTCAGGTGGGTGGGGTCGCGGTGTGTCAGGACCCCGCCGATCACCGCCGGACACGTCGTCGCCGTGCAGTACCAGTCGGTCATGTCGACGTACCGCGCGCGGTCGCCGACCGCCGCGACCGCCTGCGCACTGCCGTCGAACGCGGCGAGGGCCTGGGCGCGGGGCAGGTCGCACGCACCGGTGGTCGGGCCCTGCATCTGCGCCAGGCACGCGAGCACGTCGTCGCGCGCGACGGGGTTGTCCCGGAGGGCGATGACCGGCACGCCGCGCCCGGTGGCAGTCCGCCACGCTGAGACGAGACCGCGGACGACCGTCTCGTCGTTGCTGCCCCCGTCCGCGACGAGCACCGGGCTCTTCGTGGCGGCGTGTGTCACGACGAGGGCGTCCAGCTCGTGCGCGTGGTCCGCCACCCAGGTCATCGCGTTCTGCTTCCACCCCTGGCAGCTGTCGGTGTAGCTCTGAGTCGGGGCCTGCTGCTCGGCCGTGGTGAAGTAGCAGCCGATGTGACCGGCGACGTCGATCCGCCAGTGCTCCCGTTGCGCGACGGCACGGTAGGCGGTCATCAGCGCGTTGTTGTGCGAGTCGCCGACCGCGAGCAGGTGCTTCCGGTAGCCGGTGCGGGGTCCGAGCGAGCAGACGTTGAAGTCCGCCGTGGTGTTGGACCAGCAGGCACCGTCGTTCGCGTCGTCGTGCGCCGCTGCCGCCGGTGCGGGCACTCGGACGTCGGCGAGGCGGGGGTTCACGCAGGGGTCGGCGCTACCGATCCGCGCCGCCGCGCCGAAGCAGTCGACGTCCCCTCGCGCCAGTCGTCCGGCGAAGGCCTGGGCCTGGACCTGCTGGACGTGGACCGCCGTGAGGGTCCCGGCGCCGATCGCCACGACCGCCACCGTCGCGACCAGGCCGAGCAGCGCCACCCGAGCCGGGCGCATCCGCACCGCGCGGGTCCGGGCGCGCAGCGGCTCCTCGACGAGCAGGGTCGAGGCGGCGGCGAGCACGAGCGCGCCGACGAGCACCGCGACCTTGCTCGTGGTGCCCAGCGGGTGCCCGAGGACGACGGGCAGGAGCACGACGGCTGGCCAGTGCCAGAGGTAGATCGCGTACGAGGTCCGCCCGATGAAGGCGACGGGCGCTCCGCGGCCCACCACCTGCAGCCCGCTCCGGGCGCCGGCGGCCACGACGAGGCCCGCGGACAGCACCGGCAGGAGTGCCGCGGTCCCCGGGAACGGCGTCGACGGACTGATCACGAGGACGGACGCGACGAGGCCTGCGACCCCCAGCCACGTCCCTCCTGTCCGGACCGCCGCCGCCGCACGCGTCCGGGCCGGCGCGAGCGGGACGGTGGCCAGGAACCCGCCGAGCGCGAACTCCCAGGCCCGCGTCGCCGTGGAGAAGTAGGCGATGCCGGGAGCGGTGCGTGTCTCGACGACGCACCAGACGAGCGACGCGACACCGACGGCGCCGAGGAGCACCCGCGCGGAGCGCACCGGGTCGGCGTGGCGCGACCGGCGCAGCAGGAGGCCGAGCAGGACCAGGAGCACCGGGAGGGCGATGTAGAACTGCTCCTCGACCGAGAGCGACCAGAAGTGCTGGAACGGCGAGGGCCGGTTGTCACTGGCCAGGTAGTCGACCGCGTCGGATGCCAGCTGCCAGTTCTGCAGGTAGACGGTCGAGGCGATGAGCTCCCGTCCGTACTGGCCCCAGAGGGAACTCGGGACGAGGGCGAGGACCGCGACCCCGGTGGCCGTCAGCGTCAGGAACGCGCCCGGCAGGAGGCGCCCGGCACGTCGGGTCCAGAACGCCGCCAGGCCGATCCGACCGGTGCGCACCTGTTCGCGGAGCAGGTGCCCGGTGATGAGGTACCCGGAGATGACGAAGAACACGTCCACGCCCACGAAGCCACCCGGCAGTCGGTTCGGCCACAGGTGGTAGAGCACGACTGCCAGGACAGCGAACGCCCGGAGCGCCTGGACGTCCCAGCGTGTGTGGTCAGGGACGGGTGTGGCTGGTGAGGACATCGCGGAAAGCATATGTTCCGTGACGGGTCCTCGGAGTTCACTCCGCTCGGCGCAGCGCGTCTTCGATCCCGCGCACCAGGTAGGGCTGGAGGGTCTTCGCGAACGTGGTCGTGATGTGCGTCTTGTCGCGGTACACGAGCACGCCGCCGATGACGGCCGGGCACGTCCGGTCGTCGCAGTACAGGTCGGTGAAGTCGATCACCTGTGCCAGGCGTCCGACCCGGTCCGCTGCCTCCTGCTGCCCGTCGAACGGCGCGGTCGCGGTCTCCCGGGAGCGGTCGCACGCCGTCGTGGTCGGCCCCTGCATCTCACTGACGCACGTCACGGTCCCCGGCTCCGGCACCGGGTTGTCCCGGATCGCGATGACGGGCACACCCTGCTCGGTCGCGGTCCGCCACGCGTCGACGAGACCGTCGACGGTCGCCTCCTCGGCCGAGACACCGCCCTCTCCGAGCACCGGCCGCGAGGTCGCCGAGTGCGTGACGAGGAGCGCGGTCAGGTCGTCCTGCTGCGACACGTAGTCCTCGGCGTGCTGCTTCCACGCCGCGCAGCTCGCCCGCAGCCCGGCGCTCGGAGCCGACTGCTCCGCCTTCGTGAAGTAGCAGCTCGGGTGCCCGGCGACGTCGATCCGCCAGTTGTTCGCCTTCGCGATCCGCTCGTACACGTCGATGAAGGAGTTGCTGTGCGAGTCCCCGAGGGCGAGGAACCGCTTCTCGTACCCGGTCTTCGGACCCAGGGTGCACCGGGTGAACTGACCGCCGCCGGCCGACCAGCACTCGCCACGGTTCGCGTCGTCGCGCCGGGCATTGGCCGCCGTCGGTACCCGCACCGAGCGCAGCGCGGGGTTGACGCAGGGGTCGGCCGACCCGATCTCGGCCGCCGCGCCGAAGCAACGGACGTCACCCCGTTCCAGCCGACGTGCCGCCTCCGCCGCCTGTGTCTGCTGCACCTGCAGCGTCGTCAGCGTCCCGGCACCCAGGCCGACCACGACGAGGGTGGCGCAGAACCCGATGACCGCGACCCGGCGCGGTCGCCAGAGGCGGACACGACGAGCGAAGCGGAACGGCTCCTCGACGAGCAGCGTCGAGAGGGTGCCGACGAGCACCGAGCCCACGAGGATGACGACCTTGTCGACGGCGGCGAGGTCGTGCCCGATCACGAACGGGGCCAGCACGATGGCGGGCCAGTGCCAGAGGTAGATCGCGTACGAGGTCCGGCCCAGGTGCGCCACCGGGAACCACCGGCCGACGGACTCGAGGGGCGTACCCGCGCCGAGCAGCACCACGAGGGTGGCACCGACCACGGGCAGGACCGCCGCGCTGCCCGGGAACGGCGTGTCACCGTCGAGCACCCACAGCGACGCCAGGAGGAGGGCCAGTCCGGCCCAGGTCGCCATGATCCGGACGAAGGTGCCGGCGCGGGACGACGCCACCCCGATCGGCAGCGTCGCCGCGAGGCCACCCAGCGCGAACTCCCAGGCGCGTGTCGCCGTCGAGAAGTACGCGACGCCCGGGGAGGACTCGGTCTGCAGGACGCTCCACGCCAGGGACGCCACGACCACGACGACCAGGACGACCCGCACCACGGCCGCGGCCGGGACCCCGCGACCGCGGCGGACGACGCGGACCAGGCCGACCACCGTGATGAGCACGAGCGGCAACGCGATGTAGAACTGCTCCTCCACCGACAGCGACCAGAAGTGCTGGAACGGCGACGGGTCGTTGTCGCTCGCCAGGTAGTCCACTGCGTCCGCGGCGAGCTGCCAGTTCTGCAGGTAGACGGTCGACGCGATCAGCTGACGCCCGTACTGCCCCCACAGTGCGTTCGGCACCGCGAGCAGCACCGTGACCCCCGTCGCGGCGATCGCCAGGAACGCGGCGGGCAGCAGCCGGAGCGCCCGGCGCGCCCAGAACCGTCCGAGCGCGATCCGCCCGGACGAGAGCAGTTCGCGGACGAGGTGTCCGGTGATGAGGTACCCGGAGATGACGAAGAACACGTCGACGCCGATGAACCCACCGGGCAGTCGGTTCGGCCACAGGTGGTAGAGCACGACGGCCAGGACGGCGAACGCCCGGAGTCCCTGGACGTCCCAGCGCGTGGCGTCCCTGCTCCGTCGGTCGTCGGCCGGTGTCGGGGCGGGGACGGCATTCTGCACCGGGACAGCCTACTTGCCGCACGGATCCGAGCCGTGCTTGCGCCCGGGAGGCGGCCGGATACGCTCGGACCATGTTCCTCGGCATCACGAACACCCCGCGCGACTACGCCTGGGGCTCCGTCTCCGCGATCCCCGAACTGCTCGGACGGACCGTCACCGGCGTCCCGCAGGCCGAACTCTGGCTCGGTGCCCACGCCGGCAGCCCCAGCGTGGTGGTCAACCCCGCGATGGTCGGCGGCGCGGACACGGTGCTCGACTGGATCACCGCCGAGCCCGAGACCGCCCTCGGCACGGACCGGTCCGGGCTGCCGTTCCTCCTCAAGGTCCTCGCCGCCGCGGCCCCGCTGTCCCTGCAGGCGCACCCGACCCCGGAGCAGGCCCGGGAGGGCTTCGACCGCGAGGAAGCCGCCGGGGTCCCGCTCGACGACCCGGCGCGCAACTACAAGGACCCGTTCCCGAAGCCCGAGCTCGTCGTCGCCCTGAGCGAGCGCTTCGAGGCGCTGAGCGGCTTCCGACCCGTCGCCGACGCGCTCGCCGAGGTCGAGGCGCTCGACGCCGGTTCCGGTCGGCTCGGTCCGCTCGTCGTGCACCTGCAGCACGGGCTCGAGGACACCGTCCGCTGGCTCGAGGAGACCGACGACTCGGCTCGCGCGGTCATCGGCGCGGTCGGGCACCTCGCGACGGAGGCGGTCGCCGCCGCAGGCGCGGACGGTCGGGTGACGCCGAACACCGCGACCGCCGCCGACCTCGCCCGTGCCTACCCGGAGGACCCGGGCGTGGTGGTGTCGCTCCTCATGCACCGGGTGACGCTCGCCCGCGGCGAGGCGATGTACCTGCCCGCCGGCAACATCCACGCCTACCTGGACGGGCTCGGCATCGAACTGATGGCGCCGTCCGACAACGTCCTCCGCGGGGGCCTGACGCCGAAGCACGTCGACGTGCCGGAGCTCCTGCGCGTGCTCGACTTCACCGCACACCCGGCACCGCTCCTCGAGCCGGAGCACCTCGCGCCCGCGGTGGACCGGTTCGCGCCGGAGGGCGTCGGCTTCGCACTGGTGCGCGTGACGAACGACGGGCGACCGGTCGGTGCCGGTGGCACCGCGCCCCTGGACGGGCCGTCGATCGCGATCTGCACCGAGGGGGTCGTGACCCTGGTCGGTGCGCACTCGGCGACCCTGCTCCGCCGGGGCGAGTCCTGCTACATCACGCCGGACGAGGGCGACGTGACGGTCGAGGCTGACGCCGGCAGCGGGACCACCGCGACGGTGTTCATCGCCACCGGCGCCTGATCGGCGCCTGACGGGCGGCCACCGGGCCGCCGGCGCCCGTTCCGCTAGCGTGGCGGCATGAGTTGGTTGGTCACCGGCGGTGCCGGGTACATCGGGTCCCACGTCGTCCGCGCGCTCGGTGCGGCGGGCATCGACACGGTCGCGTTCGACGACCTCTCGAGCGGGTTCCGCGCGTTCGTGCCGGAGGACGTCCCGTTCGTCCAGGGCACCGTCCTCGACGGCACGCTCCTCGAGCGGACCATGCGGGAGCACGCGGTGACGGGCGTCGTGCACGTCGCCGGGTTCAAGTACGCCGGGGTCTCGGTCGAGCGGCCCCTGCACACGTACGAGCAGAACGTCACCGGCATGGCGACGCTCCTCCGGGCCATGGCCGAGGTCGGGGTGGGCAAGGTCGTGTTCTCCTCGAGCGCGGCGGTCTACGGCACGCCGGACGTCGACGTCGTCGTGGAGGAGACCCCGAAGGCCCCGGAGTCGCCCTACGGCGAGTCGAAGCTCATCGGCGAGTGGTTGCTGCGGGACATGGAGGTCGCACGCGGCTTCACCACGACCTCGCTGCGCTACTTCAACGTCGTCGGCTCCGGGCAGCCGGACCTGTACGACGCGAGCCCGCACAACCTGTTCCCGCTCGTCTTCGACGCCCTGCTCGCCGGTCGGACGCCGCGCATCAACGGCGACGACTACGCGACGCCGGACGGCACCTGCGTGCGCGACTACGTCCACGTCGCCGACCTCGCGCACTCGCACGCGGTCGCGGCCCGGAAGCTCGAGACCGGTGCACCGCTGCAGCGCGCCTACAACCTGGGCAGCGGTGACGGTGTCAGTGTCCGGCAGATCATGGACGCGATGGCGCGGGGGACCGGCATCGACTTCCGGCCCGAGGTCGCCCCGCGGCGCGCCGGCGACCCGGCCCGCATCGTCGCGACCGGCGAGGCCGCCGCGCGGGACCTCGAGTGGGCGATGCGGCACTCGCTCGACGACATGGTGACGAGCGCCTGGGAGGCCCGGCGGCACGCCGCCTGACCGGTCGCCGCACCGTCGGCCCCCGTGGTCGTCCTGGCCGCGGGGGTCGCTCCGTGTCCCCCGGAACGGGTCCGGACAGGGCGCGACACGCCCGAATGGGGGACATGCGACGGCGGAACGCGGAGGGGCTCCTATGATCCGCGACTTGACTCCGGGGAATCACACCGCTGTAATTACACCGACGGCATCGTCGTCAGGGCCGCAACCGAGACGTCAAGGGGTGATCAGGGTGAGTGCATCCGACTTCGAAGCCGGAGTGCCGGACGACTGGCACGTCGACCCCGTGGCGCTCGGTGTGCCGGGAGTCCGTCGGACGACCGAGACCGACGACGAGAACCCGCTCTCCTGGCAGGTCGACTCGCTCTGCGCGCAGACCGACCCCGAGGCGTTCTTCCCCGAGAAGGGCGGCTCCACCCGCGAGGCCAAGAAGATCTGCACCTCGTGCGAGGTCCGGGCGCAGTGCCTCGAGTACGCGCTCGAGAACGACGAGCGCTTCGGGATCTGGGGCGGCCTCTCCGAACGTGAACGTCGGAAGCTGCGCAAGCGCGCCTGAGTCGCCGCCGGCCGACGCCGGTCCGGCCACCTTCGCAACGCGCCGCCGCCGCCCACCGGAACCGAGCCTCCCGGCCCGTAGAGTGGCGCCGTCATGCAGCCCAGTGCCTCCTCACGCCGCGTCACAGCGATCCTCGTCGCCGCCGATGCGGCTGACCACCTCGACCGCACGCTGAACGCCCTCGCTGCGCAGACCCGTCCGCCCGAGGCGCTCGTCGTCGTCGACGTCGGGTCCACCGACGGGTCCACCTCGGAACTCTCGTTCGGCGGCAGCGCCCAGCTCTCCCGGATCCCGGCCGGCCGGCCGTTCGGTGAAGCCGTGCGGCACGGCGAGCGGGTGGCCCCCCGCGCCGAGGCCGAGGACGGCGTCGACGAGTGGCTCTGGCTGGTCGGACACGACAACACCCCGACGCCCGGGACGCTCGCGGCACTCCTGGCGGCCGTCGAGATCGCCCCGTCGGTCGCGATCGCCGGGCCGAAGCTCGTCCACGTCGACGACCCGGCGCGCATCGCCGCCTTCGGCGAGAGCATGACCCGGCTCGGGCGCTCCGTCACCCTGGTGCAGGACGAACTCGACCAGGGGCAGCACGACCGCCAGACCGACGTGCTCGGCGTCTCGGCCGGCGGCATGCTCGTCCGGCGGTCCGTCTGGAACAGCCTCGGCGGGTTCGACCCGGCGCTGCCGGACGTCGACGCCGCCCTCGACTTCTCCGTCCGCGCGCGCCTGGCGGGGCACCGCGTCGCCGTCGTGCCCGAGGCCCGCGCCACCAGCGCCGGGCCGATCGAGGAGTTCGGTCGCGCCAAGGTCTCCGAGCGTCGCCGCGTGCGGATGCACCGGCAGGCGCAGCTGCACCGGCGCCTCACCTACGCGCCCGTCGGCGTCCTCTGGCTGCACTGGCTCACGCTCCTGCCCTTCGCCGTCGGCCGCGCGGTCGGACACCTCGTCGCCAAGCACCCCGCGGCGGTCGCCGGTGAACTGGCGGCCGCGCTCGCGGTCGCCTTCGGCGGTGGCGTCCGGCGTGCCCGTCGGACGCTGGCCGCGAACCGGAGGACCGGGTGGGCGGCGATCGAGCCGCTCCGCGTGAGCTGGCGGAGGGTGCACGAACACCGCACCACATCGCGTGACGTCGAGCTCGCGCGGGCGGAGGACGCACCGGTCGCCCGCGCGTCCTTCCTCGGGGACGGCGGCGTCTGGGTGGTGCTCGCCGCGGTGGTGCTGAGCGTCGTGACGCTGTTCCCCCTGCTCGGCTCGCCGGCGCTCACGGGCGGGGGACTCCTGCCGCTGAGCACCGACGTCGGCGACCTCTGGCGGAACGTCGGGTACGGCTGGCACTCGCTCGGCACCGGCTCCACCGGACCGTCGGACCCGTTCGCCGCGGTGCTCGCCGTCCTCGGGTCGATCACGTTCTGGTCGCCGTCCACCTCGGTCGTCGTCGTGATGCTGCTCTCGTTCCCGCTCGCCGCGTTCGGCGCCTGGGCGGCCGTGCGCAAGGTGACGACGCGGACCTGGGTCCCGGTCATCGGCGCCGTGCTCTACACGCTCGCCCCCGCGCTCGTCGGCGCGGTCACCTCGGGTCACCTCGGCGCCGTGATCGCACACGTGCTGCTGCCCTGGCTGTTCCTGACGCTCGTGGAGGCGCACCGCTCGTGGGCGTCCGCGTCGGGCGCCGCGCTGCTCTTCGCGGTCGTCGCCGCGTGCGCCCCGTCGCTCCTGCCGGTGCTGCTCGTCGGGTGGCTGGTCGCCCTGGTGGTCGGCTTCCGGCACGCGCACCGACGCGTCTTCGTGCCGGTCCCGGCAGCCGTGCTGTTCCTGCCGCTGGTCCTCGCGCAGGTGGGCAGGGGGAACCCGCTCGCCGTGTTCGCCGACCCGGGCGTCCCGACGGCCACACCCGCGCCGAGCGCACTCCAGCTCGCCATCGGGCAGCCGCTGCCGGACTGGAACGGCTGGCTCTCCGCCACCGCGCCCCTCGGCCTCGGCAGCGCGGTGCTGCCCGTCGCGATGGCGGTCCTGGCACTCCCGGTCGCCGCGAGCGCCCTCGGCGCCGTGCTGGGACACCGCTGGACCCTCGCGGGCACCGCGCTCGTCGCCGCACTCCTCGGGTACGCGACCGCGTTCGGCGCGACCCACCTCGCCGTCACCGGTGTCGGGTCCACGACGACGATCGTCTGGCCGGGCAGCGCCCTGTCCGTCATGGCCCTCGCCCTCGTGGTCGCCGCCTGCATCGGCATCGACACCGTGCCACGTGCGGCCCCGGTCGTCGGTCTCGTCGCGAGCGTCTTCGCGGCCGTCGCCGTCGCGCCTGCGTTCGGGGCCTTCTACCTCGACCGCGCGGCGATCCAGCCGACCTCGGGACGGGTGTTGAGCGCGTACGTCAACGCCGAGGCGCAGGCCAACCCGGACGTCGGCACCCTCGTCGTGCAGCCCCAGACCGACGGGTCCCTCGCGGTCTCCCTCGAGCGCGGCCAGGGCTCGACGCTGGACGACCAGTCCACGCTCGACGCGACCGCGCTGTCGCTCAGCCGGTCCGGTTCGCGGTTGGCCACGCTGGCCGGGAACCTCGCGAGCCGCAGTGGCTACGACCCCGAGCCGGCGCTCCGGGAACTCGGCGTCAGCTTCGTGCTGCTCGACGACGCGCCGGACGACCCCGAGGCCCGGGCGGTGCACGACCGCGCGGCCGGGGCGATCGGCCAGAACGCGCTCTTCACGAGCATCGGCGAGACGACGAACGGCGCGCTCTTCCACTACGAGGGCGACGTCGACCGCACGAGCACCGGGTCCGCCGCCGCGAAGGCCACGCACGTGCTGTACCTCGTGGTGATCGGGATCGTGTTCGGTGCCGCCGCACTGCTCGCCGTCCCGACCGCACCGCGTCGACGCCGTGCCACCTCGAACGTGATCGAGGCCGACGAACCCGCCACCACCTTCGACGAGGAGCGCGACGAATGAGCACGAGCACCGCGCGCCGCTGGGCGCTCCGCGGCACCGCGACCGCCGTCGCCGTCGTCGTCGCGGCCGGCACGATCGCCGCCGCGCACACCATCGGCACCAGCGAGACGCCCGGGCACCCGGCGGGTCGGACCGTCACGCCCGTCCCCGCCGCGGCGGAACGGGTCTGCGCGGGGAGCGCGCTGCGGCTCTCCGACGACGCCGGCAACGACGCCACCCGGGCGAGCGCGGTCGGTTCCCCGGAGATCGCGAGCGCCACCACGGGTGGGACCGTCGAGCGCACGCAGCTCGAGGGGTCGAGCACCGGCAGCAGCGACCCGACCCTGCTCACCGCGCCCGCCGGGGACACCGCGCCGCAGGTCGCCGGCAGCAGCGTCCAGAGCGTCTCCGACGGCGACCTGGTCGGCATGGGGGCGGCGTCGTGCGACGACCCGTCGCAGTCGACCTGGTTGGTCGGCGGCTCGACGGAGACCGGCCGGACGAGCCTCGTCACGCTCGCCAACCCCACCGACGTCAACGCGACCGTGGACCTGGCGATCGCCGACGCCGAGGGCACCGTCAGCGCGCCCGGCACGACCGGCATCGTCGTCGCCCCGAACTCCCAGAAGGTCGTCCCGCTCTCCGGCTTCGTCACCGACCAGGGCGCGACGGTGGTCCACGTCACCTCGACCGGGGGCCAGATCGTCGCGCACATGCAGGAGACCGTCGTCCGGACGCTCACCCCCGGTGGGTTCGACATCGTCTCGGGCGGAGCCGCTCCCGCGCGCACGCAGGTCATCCCGGGTGTCGTGCTCGACGACGCCGAGGGGGCGCAGCGTGGCGAGGACACCGCGGACGCGGCACCCGCGCTCCGGCTCTACGTGCCGGGGGACCGGGCGGCGAGGGTGACGCTCGGCATCACGACGGCGGACGGCGGTGGCACCACCGTGGACGCCACCGCGGAGCCCGGCATCGTCACCGACGTGCCGCTCGACGACTTCCCGGACGGCCGGTACTCGTTCACGATCACCTCGACGGTGCCGATCGTCGCCGCGGCGCGCACGACCACGCCGACCGAGGACGGCCGGACGGACCTCGGCTGGTTCGCCTCGGCGGAACCGCTCGGCGCGTCGACGGTCACCGCCGTCGCCCCCGGTTCCGGTGCCAGGCTCAACCTCGTCAACCCCACGCGGGAGGACGCGACCGTCACGATCGCGTCCGGTGAGGACTCCCAGGAGGTCGAGGTCGCCTCCGGGTCGACCGCGACGGTCAGCGTGCCGAGCACGCAGCAGCTGCGTATCACCGGCGCGGCGGGACTCGTCGCCGGCGTCACGTACCAGGGCGACGACGGCATCGCCGGGTTCCCGGTCCGGCCGTCCACCGAGGTGTCCAGCCCCCTGCGGGTCTACCCCTAGCGGGTCTGCCCCTGGCGGGTCTGCCGCTGGCGGGTCTGCCGCTGGCGGGTCTGCGGCTGGCGGGTCTGCGGCTGGCGGGTCTGGCCCTGGTGCGTCCGCCGGGTCGGCCGGCGGTCGTCGCCTGCGCGCGGTGCCGGCCGGGAGGCCCGGGTCACCAGTGCCGGTAGCGGTCCGGTGCCAGGTCCCACGGGTCCTTGTCGATGAGCTCGGCCACGGCGCGGAACACCGCGGTCTCGACGACGATGCGCCGGTCCACGTCGTCCTTCTCCGGGCTGTGCGTCACACGCTCCACCGGGATCCGGAACACCGTGACGCGGCGGCCGTCCCGGTCGATCCGCCACCGCGGCAGAGCGTCGGGGAGCGTCGCGTCGTGCGGCATGTCCGCGACCTGGAACACGACCCCGGCGAGTTCCTCCGGCCAGAGGCCGACCAGGTAGTGCGCGGTGTCGCCGACGACGCGGTCGAAGACCTCGGCGCGGGTCGTCACGGGTGCGAGTTCGGGACCGGTGACGCTCGAGCGGTACCCCCGGCCGTGCCGGGAACGCCCGCGAGCACGGTCGACCCGCGGGACGGGAGGGGGCTTGCGACGCATCCGCCCATCGTACGCGGCGGCCCCCACGGCGGCTGCCGGTAGGGTCGCAGACGGTATGGACGTACGGATCTGCAGCAAGGTCGCCTGTGGCGCGGGCGCCTCGGCGACCCTGACGTACGACTACGCCGACTCCATGGTGGTCGTCGGACCGCTGTCCACGCGCGTCGAACCGCACGGCTACGACCTCTGCGCCCGGCATGCCGCGACGCTCCGGGTGCCGCGGGGATGGCAGGTCGTCCGCCGCGACCCGCCGCCGAGGACCCCGGACCGCACCCCGTCCTGACCCGGGTCCGGAGACCGTGGGAGACTGGTCCCCATGCCGATCGAAACCCGCGCCGCCGTCCCGTTCCGCGTCGCCGACCTCACGCTCGCCGAGGCCGGACGCCACCAGATCCGCCTCGCCGAGAACGAGATGCCCGGCCTGATGGCCCTGCGCGAGGAGTTCGGCGCCTCACAGCCCCTCGCAGGCGCGCGCATCGCCGGCTCGCTGCACATGACCGTGCAGACGGCCGTCCTCATCGAGACCCTCGTCGCGCTCGGCGCCCAGGTCCGCTGGGCCAGCTGCAACATCTTCTCCACGCAGGACGAAGCGGCCGCGGCCGTCGCCGTCGGCCCGACCGGGACGCCCGATGCCCCGGCCGGCGTCCCCGTGTTCGCGTGGAAGGGCGAGACCCTCGAGGAGTACTGGTGGTGCACCACCCAGGTCTTCGACTGGAGCGCCGAGGCCGCGGCGGCCGGGGCCGACTGGACCGGGCCGAACCTCATCCTCGACGACGGCGGTGACGCGACCATGCTCGTGCACACCGGTGCCGACGCCGAGGCAGCGGGCCGGGTGCCCGAGGCCGGTGCGGACGCCAGCGCCGAGTGGAAGATCGTGCTGGCAACGGTCGCCGCCTCGCTCGAGGAGTCCCCGGACCGCTGGACCCGCATCGCGGCCGAGGTGCAGGGCGTCACGGAGGAGACCACGACGGGCGTGCACCGGCTGTACGAGCTGGCCCGGAACGGCGAGCTGAAGTTCCCGGCGATCAACGTGAACGACTCCGTGACGAAGTCGAAGTTCGACAACAAGTACGGCATCCGTCACTCGCTGCCCGACGGGCTGAACCGGGCCACCGACGTCCTCATCGGCGGCAAGGTCGCCTTCGTGGTCGGCTACGGCGACGTCGGCAAGGGCGCTGCCGAGGCCCTCCGTGGGCAGGGCGCGCGCGTCATCGTCAGCGAGGTCGACCCGATCTGCGCACTGCAGGCCGCGATGGACGGCTACCAGGTCGCCCGGTTGCAGGACGTCGCCGGCGAGGTCGACATCGTCGTCACCTGCACGGGCAACCTCAACGTCGTCGGGGTCGAGGACATGCTGGCGCTGAAGCACCTCGCGATCGTGGCGAACGTCGGGCACTTCGACAACGAGATCGACATGACCGGGCTCGAGACCCTGCCGGGGGTGGAGAAGGTCGAGATCAAGCCGCAGGTGCACGAGTGGCGCCTGCCGAACGGCCGCTCGATCCTCGTCCTCAGCGAGGGCCGCCTCATGAACCTCGGCAACGCCACCGGGCACCCGTCCTTCGTGATGAGCAACTCGTTCACGAACCAGGTGCTCGCGCAGATCGAGCTGCACACCCGCCTCGACGCCTATCCCACCGGGGTCTACGTGCTGCCGAAGCACCTGGACGAGAAGGTGGCGCGGCTGCACCTCGACGCGCTCGGCGTGCGGCTCACCGAACTCCGTCCGGAGCAGGCGTCCTACATCGGTGTCGCCGTCGAGGGCCCGTACAAGCCCGAGCACTACCGGTACTGACGCCGGCGCCGGCTCGCGTCCGCGTGGGTCAGCGCGGGAAGCCGGGCGGGCGGGCGCCCGCCACACCGGTGGCCGTGTCGAGCGCGCGCAGCCGGGAGCTGAACGCCCGGGCGTCGCGCTGTCGTCGGAGCGCCACGACACCGGCCAGGAACTCCTCCGGCGGCACCGGCGGGACCGGGTGCACGTACTCGGCGACCTCGGCTGCGAGGGCGCGGGCTGCAGCGTCCCGGTGCGCTGGCTGCACGGACGCGGCCCCGCGGAAGAACGCCCCGAGCCGGTTCTCGAGCCGCTGGGGCAGCGCTCGGACGTCGGCCACGCGGGCCCAGCCGGCCAGTGACGGCGGCAGGGACACCGACGGGGCAGCGGAGCGCGGGAGTCGTTCGTGCTGGACCACGGTGCCGGCGAGCAGGTCGCCGAGGCGGCGCGGTCGGGAGCCGAACAGGGCGACCACGAGCGCGAGCGACCCGACGGTGCCCCAGAGCTCGAGCAGACCGACCAGCGACCGGGTGAAGGCGTGGCGGAAGGACACCGCGCCGCCGTCGAGCCGGACCACCCGCGTCCCGAGCGCGTACCGCCCGACGCTCTTGCCCCGGGTCGCCGTCTCGACGGCCGCGGGGACGAGCACGAACACGGTCACGACGACGGCGATCTGCGACGCGGCTGCCCACGCGTCGTCGACGCCTGCCGGCCAGACGCGCGACAGGCCGATGAGCAACATCACGAGGAGCACGCCGAGGCAGAGCGCGTCGAGGAGCGCCGCCGCGAGACGGAGCACGATGCCTGCCGGGACGACGTCGAGCGCCACCGCCTCGCCGACGACGAGTGCGTCGTCGGTGTCGTCGAGCGCGCGGACGAACCGTCCGTCCGCCAGGTCGCGGGGCGTGCTGCGCTTCGGCATGGGATCATTCTGGCGGAAGCGTGCCACGAGCGGCAGGACGGGCTCGACGCGGTGACGGTGGGGGCGACGTCCCGGTCGACGCCGTGACGGCCGTCGGCGGCGGAGGACCGAGGGGGAGACGGATGGACCTGGACGCGTACGCGGACGTGCACCGCGAGCGGTGGACGGAGCTCGACCGGCTCGCCCGGCGCCGCCCGTCCTCCGGTGCCGACGTCGACCGCCTGGTCGCCGGGTACCAGGCCGCCGCGACCGACCTGGCGCGGATCCGGGCCGCCGCGCCCCGGTCCGCCACGGGGGACCGGCTGTCCCTCACCCTGCACCGTGCCCGGCTCCGGTTCACCGGGACACCGGCCGACCCGCTGACCATGCTGACCAGGTTCTTCGCACTGCAGCTGCCGGCGGCGCTGTACCGCATCCGCTGGGTGACCATCTGGGTCGCGGTCGCCACCGTCCTCGTCGCGGGCATCACGGCGGTCTGGATCGCCTCCACACCGGGCGCCGTCGCCACCTTCGGCACGGACGCCGCGCTCCGGCAGTACGCGACGCAGGACTTCGTCGACTACTACTCGGACCACGGCCTCGGTGCCTTCACCGCGCAGGTGTGGACGAACAACGCGTACATCGCGGCAAGCATGGTCGCGTTCGGGATCACCGGACTGTTCGTGCCGTACGCGATCATGCAGAACGCGGTCAGTCTCGGTGTCTCGGCGTCGATCATGCACTCGCAGGGGCGGCTCGGCGACTTCTTCCTCTACATCGCGCCGCACGGGCAGCTCGAGCTGTACTCGATCTTCCTCGCGGGCGGTGCCGGCCTCATGATCGCCTGGTCGTGGATCGCCCCCGGTGCCCGGACCCGCGCGCAGGCCCTGGCCGAGGACGGGCGGGCGCTCATCACGGTCGCGATCGGGCTCGTGCTCACGCTGCTGCTGTCCGGCGTCGTCGAGGGCACCGTGACCCGGCAGGAGTGGCCGTGGCCGGTGAAGATCGGCATCGGGACGGTCGCGCTCGCCCTGGTCCTGGCGTACCAGTGGGTGCTCGGCGGTCGGGCGTACCGGGCGGGGGAGCGCGGGGACCTCGACGAGTTCGACCGCGGCGCCGCGGCGATCGTCGCGGGCTGACCCGGTCCACGGCCCCCGACCGGCCGTCGGCGGTCGGCGATCCGCGTCCTGCCCGCTCCGGAGCTGCGCACCGCGACCGTCGCGCCGTGCCCGCACCGCGTCCGTCGCGCCGTGCCCGCACCGCGTCCGTCGCGCCGTGCCCGCACCGCGTCCGTGGCGCCGTGCGCGATCCGCGGCCGTGCGCCGCGTCCTGCCCGCTCCGGGGCTGTGCATCGCGTCCGTCGCGACCTGCCCGCCGGACCGGGTCAGAGCCTCCCGGACGCCTTCGCCCGGATGTACGCGTCCGCGGTGCGCGGTGGGACGTCCTCGGGCAGCCCCCGCACCACCTCGGCACCCGCGCGTCTGGCGACCTCCGCGACGCCGTCGGCGTCGAGGAGCGTCCGTTCCGCGGCGGCGCGTCGGTACACCTGCTCCGCGTCCTTCCGCGACCAGCCGTCCCGCACCGACCAGCCGTCCAGCCGTGACGAGCCGAGCCGATGCGACGACCCGGTCCGGCGACCCGTCGGGGCTCCGTCTCCGGCCCGGTCCCTGGCAGCGCGCCCGGTCCCGTCGCGTCCGGTCCGGTCTCGTCCGGTCCGGTCTCGTTCGGCGCGCCGACCCGCCGCGTCCGCCCCGCCCCCGTCCGTCGTCCCACCGGTCGCGGCCATCCGCACCACGGCGGGGTCCTCGACCGACGTGACGACCACGGCGTGCCGACGGCCGAGCACAGGCAGCACCGCGAGCAGGTCGCCGGACGCGCCCACCGAGTCGAGGCTCGTCGCGAGCACCACGAGCGCCCGCTGCGTCGTCACCGCGTCGACGATCGCCGGGACGGCCGCCCAATCGGTGGCCCGGAGCCCGGGCTCGGCGGTGGCCAGGGTCTCCCCGAACCGCTGCACGACGTCCGCCCGGGTGGCGCCGTGCACGCGACCCCGGACGGTGTCGTCGAGCACCACGAGGTCGACCCGGTCCCCGGCAGCGGCGGCGAGCGCCCCGACGAGCAGCGCCGTCTCGATCGCGGTGTCCAGGCGGGGCTCGTCGTCGACCCGTCCGGCTCCGGCACGACCGGCGTCGACGACGACCACGACCCGGCGGTCGCGCTCCGGCCGCCAGGTGCGCACAACGAGGTCCTGCCGCCGGGCCGTGGCACGCCAGTCGATCGACCGGACGTCGTCCCCGCGGACGTAGTCGCGGAGGGAGTCGAACTCGGTACCGTGCCCGCGCAGCTGCAGGGTCGTCTCGCCGTCGAGTTCCCGCAGGCGGGCCAGGCGTGACGGCAGGTGTCGCCGCGACCGGAACGGCGGGGTGACCACCAGGGCGTCCGGCGCAGCGACGACCCGTTGCCGCGCGGCGAGTCCGAGTGGGCCGGCTGCCCGGAGCGCGATCCCGGCGGTGGTGCGTCGGCCGCGACGGAAGGGGGCGAACCGCATCCGGGCGGTGCGGCGCTCGCCTCCGGGCACGGTGATCGGGATCCGACGCGGTCCGTGGCCGGCCGAGGGCTCCCACATGTCCCGGACCACCGCCCGCAGCACCCGCCGACCGTCGTTGGCGAGCACCAGCGTCCCCTCGGCCGTGGTGTCGCGGCGGGCGAGGCGGGGCATCCGCCGTTCCACCCGCACCAGTCGCAGGTCGGCCGCCAGCACGAGGTCGACGGCGGCGGCGAGCACCACGAGGCCGATCCACGCGAGACCGCCCCACCCGCTGCCGAGCAACACGGTGGGGACGATCGCGACGGCGAGGAGCGCGACGAACCGACCGGTGACGGCCACTAGATCGGCACCCTGACCTGCTCGAGCACCTGCTGCAGCACGCCGTCCGCCCCGACGCCCTCGAGTTCGGCGTCGGGCGCGATGCGGAGCCGGTGCCGCCAGACGGGCAGGAGCATCGCCTGCACGTGGTCGGGTGTGATGGCGTCGTAGCCGGTCAGCCAGGCCCAGGCCTTCGCAGCGGCGAGGAGCGCGGTCGACCCGCGCGGGCTCACCCCGACGCGGACGGACGGTGCCTGCCGGGTGGCACGGGCCAGGTCGACCACGTACGCGAGCACGTCGTCCCGGGCGCCGACGGCCCGTACGGCGCGCTGCGCGGCACGGACCTCGTCGACGCCGACGACGGGTACGATGCCGGCGGAACGGACGTCCCGCGCCACGAACCCGTCGGCGTGCCGGCGGAGGACCTGCCACTCGACGTCGCGCGGTGGCAGGTCGAGCGTGAGCTTCATGAGGAAACGGTCGAGCTGCGCCTCCGGGAGCGTGTACGTCCCCTCGAACTCGATGGGGTTCATCGTCGCCGCGACGAAGAACGGGTCGGGCAGCGGCCGGGCGGCACCGTCGACGCTGACCTGGCGTTCCTCCATGGCCTCGAGCAGCGCGGACTGCGTCTTCGGGGGCGTCCGGTTCACCTCGTCCGCGAGCAGCACGTTCGTGAACACCGGCCCCTCGCGGAACGGGAAGGTCCCGGTCGAGGCGTCGTACACGAGCGAGCCGGTGACGTCGCCGGGCATCAGGTCCGGTGTGAACTGGATGCGCTTCGTGTCGAGCGACATCGCCGCCGCGAGGCTCCGCACGAGCAGGGTCTTCGCGACGCCGGGGACGCCCTCGAGCAGGACGTGTCCCTGCGCGAGCAGACCCACGATCATGCCGGAGACCGCGCCCTCCTGGCCGACGACGGCCTTGCCGACCTCGGTGCGGACGCGACCGAGGACCTCGCGCAGGGGGTCGCCGCCCGAGCGGGGCCCGGGTGCGGGTGTGGTGGGCAGGTCGGTCACGGTCGTCCTCCTGGTGGTGTGGGCGGGGTCGGTGTCGTGGACGGGGGTGTCGGCGGTGCGGCCCGGCCGGCGACGCCGTCCCGGGGACCGCGCCGCGCGCGCGCACCTGTGGGGGGAGTGCGGCTCGCGTCGTCGGCGGTCCTCGGCGGAGCCGTCCGGGAGGCTCGGCGCACGTCCCCGGACACGGCCAGGCCGACCGCGTCCTCCAGGTCGTCGAGGGCGGTCGCGCCGGCGACGAGCGCACGGTCGTCGCCGGTGGGCCCGCCGACGAGCACTGCTCCGACCTGCCCGACCGGTCGGCCGGTCCCGGCGGCGGTCCGGCGCACCACCTCGTCGACGTGTGCGGAGCGGGGCAGGCCGAGCTGCCGCCCGATCCGGCGGACCGCGGCGATCCGGAGCGTGTCGAGCGTGTGCGTCCGGTCGCGGACCCGCACGGCGAGGCGCGCGCGTCCCTCGGTGGTCTCGGCGGCACGGACCACGACCGGCAGGTGTTCGACCACGAGGGGGCCGAGCCGTCGGCCGCGCCAGACCGCCGCGGCGACCGCCACCACGCCGAGCACGCCGATCGCGCTCGGGACCCACGGCGGAGCGAGGTCGCCGAGCGAGGGAGCGGCGTCGGCGCCCCCGGCCGTCGGCACGTACCAGACCAGGTCCTCCTGACTGCCGAGCAGTCCGAGCGCCAGGGCCGCGTTGCCCGCACGGGTCACGGTGTCGTTCCGGAAGGCCGCCGTCGTGCCGACGACGGTGACGTGCCCGGCCGGGGTCGCCGTGCGGAGGAGACCCCACCGACGGTCCGCTCCGGTGCCGGACGGGACGCAGCGGACCACGTCCGGGTCGTCGGTCGCGTAGGTGACCCCGGCGGTGCTGACGGTCCCGGCGTCGCGGGCGGCCGGGATCGCGCACGACGCGGTCGACGCCGTGGTGTCCGTCGAGGACGCGCCGGCCGGACGCGCGTCGAGGCCGAACGCCTCCAGGACGCCGGGGTCGGTGGTGACGAGGACCACGTCGGCCGCGGTCCTCGCGATGCGGCGGGCGACGGACGGGGCGAGCACCCCGGCCGAGTCGTCCACCAGGACGGTGCCCTCGCCGCTGCCGATCCGGTCGGCGTCGGAGACGACCGTGACCTCGGTGCCCTGCTCGCCGAGGACCCGCACCAGTGCCCGCGAGCCGCTGCCCGTCGTCGACGACGGGTCGAGCGGGACGTCCGACGGCTGCTGGCCGGGACCGACGGCGGCGGTCAGGACCGCCAGGAGCAGCCCGACGACGACCACCGCGGCCCAGGCACCGATGCGCAGGGCACGGTCACGCGGGGTCGGCCCGGTCGGGGCGGCAGCCGCTCCGGCCGGTGCCGCCGGCGTCGCGGTGGTGCTCATGCCCGGACCCCCGGGTCGGCGCCCGTCCGGTCGGCGTCCGTCCGGTCGGCGGGCCGTGCCGGGACAGAGGGACCCGCCGGGCCGGGAGCGCTGCCGGCGTCGGTGCCGGTCCCTGTGCCGGCGCGGTGTCCGCCCGGGCCGCCGGGGCCGCCCGTCGTGACCGGTCGGGCGGCGCGCACCGCCGCGGAGGCGTCGAGCACGCGCCGGGCGGTCTCCTCGTCGGCGTCGACCCCGAGGTACCGGACGGCGTCGAAGGCGTCCGACGCGTCCCGCAGCACGGTGCCGAGGGTGGGGAACGGCACCGTGGCGCGGTCCGCGATGGCACGGGCGGTGGCCCCGGGGACCACCGTGACCAGGTCCCGTTCGCCGAGACCCCGGGCCAGCGCGCGGTACCCCTCGAGCACCGCGGTCGACCAGTCCCCGGCCCGGAACGCCGCGCTGGCCGCAGCGGCGACGGCGCTCGCCGAGCGGAGGTCGTCGTCGTCGAACACCCCGCCCGGGTCCTCGCCGCGCAGCCGTGCTCGTCGGCGCGGCAGCCCGCGGGTGACCACGACGAGCACCACGACGGCGACGAGCACGACGACCGCGATCACGAGCAGGGTCCGCCCGAACGTGGTGGAGCCGCCACCGTCCGGCAGCAGGGACCCGAGCCAGTCGAGGAAGGCCCGGGAGGCGCGGTCCCACCAGGTCTCCTGCGCCCCGCGGTACTCGGCGCGGCCGAGCTCCTGCTCGAGCAGGCGGCGGGCCTCGTCCGGGTCGACCGCGGTCACGGGCGACCGCTCGGCGGGGCCTGCTGCTCGGGCCAGCGCTGCTCTGGCCAGCCCTGCTGCTGCTGCCAGCCCTGCTGCTCGGGCCAGCCCTGCTGCTGGGGCCAGCCCTGCCGGGGCGACCACGACTGCCGGTCGCCGGGGCTCGACGGCGCGAAGGGGTCGGCCGGCTGCCCGGTCTCCAGGTGCGCGGCGATGCGCTGGTCGAGCGCCTCGGTCCGGATGCGCCGGTCGATCGTCAGGAAGGTGGTGATCGACGCGGTCAGCACGTCCGTGACGCACTGCACCGCGATCACGAGCAGGCTGCCGATGGCGAGCGTGACGACGGCGCCGACCGAGGGCGGCCCTCCGGCGGTCGAGGATCCGGTTTGACCGAGCGGGTCGAACACCCCGGAGAACAGCGTGAGCCCGACGGTCAGCGGGACGCTGGCGATGCTCGCCGCGAAGGCCAGCACCACCTGCACGAGCAGCAGGATCCCGAAGGTCCGCCAGAACGCGCCACGGGTGAGGCGCCACGACTGCCCGGCGGCCGAGAAGACCCCGCGGCCCTCGAGCGCGATGGTCGGGACGGTGAAGGCGAACCGCGTGGTGAAGAAGGCGACGAGCACGGCGAACCCGAGGACCATCACGACGATCGTCAGGACGAACCACCCGACGGCACCGTCACCGGCGGACAGGGCGGCCACGAACGCGAGCACGACCAGGACGAAGACCGTCCCGAGCACGACCCCGCCGGCGAGCTGCAGCAGGATCCACCCGAGGACCGATCGCCGACGTCCGGCGAGCAGTGCCCACAGCCCACGGAACGTGCCGCGCCGTCCGAGGACGCGCTGCCCGGTGTCGACCGCGATCGGGGCGACGAGGAACCCGCGCGCCAGGTACGCCAGGAACGGGAGGCCGATCGACAGCACGGCGTACAACGTCACGGTGCCCGCGATGATCGTGTCGGCGTCACCCGTGCCGTCCACCGCCGCGAGCATGCGGGACTGCAGGGTGCGCTGCCCGAAGGCCGAGGTGAGCGTGGACACGAGGCCCAGCACGCCGGAGAGCAGCACGGCCCAGAGCAGCAGCACCCGCGCGTTGCGGCGGAAGACCGTGAAGGCGCCGGCGAGCACGTCGCCGAGGCCGAGCGGACGGAGCGGGATGACCGGGCGGACGGGCTGCGGACCCGGCCCTCCGACGGACGGGAGCGGTGGCGGCTGGTGCCCCGGACCTCCCGGCCCACCGACGGACGCCGGCCGCGCGGGGGAGTACACCGGGCCTCCCGGGCCGCCGTGACCGCCCTGCGTGGGCCACCCTGGTGCGCCGGACGCGCGCTCGGGACCGCCCGTGTGCTCCGGTGGCGTCCCCGCTCCCGGAACCTGCCATCCGCCGTCGACCATGCGCCGTCCCCCGTCGTCCGGTCGCCGCCGGACGCGGCGACCGTGTCCATCCTGTCGGAAAACGTGCGCCGATGAGGGCTCGGCTATCGTGAGCGGAGCGTGCCCGTCCCCGGGCACCCCCGCCCTGCCCCTCGGAGTCCCGATCCCATGACACCGCGCATCCTCGTCGTCGACGACGACCATGCCCTCGCCGAGATGATCGGCATCGTCCTCCGCTCGGAGGGCTACGAGGCCGACTTCAGCGCCGACGGCAACGACGCCGTGGACGCGTTCCACGCCACGAAGCCCGACCTCGTGCTGCTCGACGTCATGCTGCCGGGCATCGACGGCATCGAGGTGTGCCGCCGGATCCGCGCCGAGAGCGGCACGCCGATCATCATGCTCACCGCGAAGGGCGACACCGCCGACGTCGTCGCGGGGCTCGAGAACGGTGCCGACGACTACGTCGTGAAGCCGTTCAACCCGAAGGAGCTCGTCGCGCGCATCCGCACCCGGCTCCGGCCGTCCGCGTCGGACGCGACCGTCCTGCACGTCGGCGACCTCGTCGTGGACGTCCCCGGACACGAGGTCCGCCGCGGAGACCGGCCCATCGCGCTCACCCCGCTCGAGTTCGACCTGCTCCGTGCCCTCGCCGAGAAGCCCAGCCAGGTGTTCACCCGCGAGATGCTCCTCGAGCAGGTCTGGGGCTACCACTACAAGGCGGACACCCGGCTCGTGAACGTGCACGTGCAGCGCCTCCGCGCGAAGATCGAGCACGACCCGGACAACCCGCGCATCGTGACCACCGTCCGCGGCGTCGGGTACCGGGCCGGCGCGCAGAGCTGACGGCCGTGCCGTCGACGTCGGTCCCGGTGCCGCTCCGCCGGGTGCGCCGGCGGGCCCGGTACTGGCTCCGCCGCGTCTGGCGCGGGATCGCCTATCTGTGGCGCCGCTCGCTCATGGTCCGGTCCGTCGCGATCACCGTGGCGACCACCGGTCTGGCCGTCGCGGTGATCGGCACCGCCGTCATGGTCAGCATCTCGAACAACGTGTACGCGCAGCGTCGCGACCAGATCGAGGCCGAGTCGGCGCGCGCCACCATCGTCGCGCAGGGGATCTTCGACGCCGCCACCGCGGCCGAGGACAACAACCAGACCGAACTCGAGTCCCTGCAGAGCGAAGCGCAGAACGCGATCCTCTCGAACACGACGAGCCCGGGCGGCACGAGCATCGCGATCGAGCGGACACCCGGCGAACCGACCCCGCAGATCCTGCAGAACGTCGCGAGCACCCGGTTCCCCGACGCCGTCATCACGGACGAACTCCGGAAGCGGGTCGCCGCGGACACCGGCGAACTCAGTCTGCAACCGGTGCGGCTCGACGGGCCGGACGGACGCGGCCCCGGTCTCGCCGTCGGGTCCACGCTGCAGATCCCGAGCGCCGGCCAGTACGAGCTGTACCTGGTCTACGACCTGTCCGACGCGCAGCAGACCCTGGACTTCGTGTCGCAGACGCTGTCCATCGGCGGTGTCGCGCTCATCGTCCTCATCGCCCTCGTCACGTCCCTCGTGGTGCGGCTCGTCGTCCTGCCGATCCGCGGTGCCGCCGAGACGAGTCGGAAGATCGCCGCGGGACGCCTCGACGAACGCATCCCGGTCCGGGGCGAGGACGACATCGCCACCCTCGCCCGGAGCTTCAACGACATGGCGGACGCGGTGAGCCGGCAGATCACCCAGCTCGCCGAACTCTCCCGCGTGCAGCAGCGCTTCGTGTCGGACGTCTCCCACGAACTGCGCACCCCGCTCACCACCATCCGCCTCGCCGGGGACCTGCTCTACGACGCCCGGCACGCCTTCGAACCCGCCGCCGCCCGCTCCGCGGAGCTGCTGCACGCCCAGGTCGACCGGTTCGAGCTGTTGCTCGCCGACCTCCTCGAGATCTCGCGGTACGACGCCCAGGCCGTCGAGCTCGAGACCGAGCCGGTCGTCCCGGCCGCGCTCACGGCCGACATCGTCGACGAGTTCCGTCCGCTCGCCGAACGGGTCGGCATCGAACTCCGCTTCGCCAGCCCCGGCGGGCACACGCCGATGCAGCTCGACGGCCGCCGGATCCGTCGGGTGCTCCGCAACCTCGTCGGCAACGCGGTCGAGCACGGTGACGGCCGCCCGGTCGACGTCGTGGTCGACAGCGACTCGCGCTCCGTCGCGATCGCGGTCCGGGACCGCGGCGTCGGGATGCCGCCCGAGGACACCGCCCGGGTGTTCGACCGGTTCTGGCGGGCCGACCCCAGCCGCAAACGCACCATCGGCGGCACGGGGCTGGGGCTCGCCATCAGCCTGGGCGACGCGCAGCTGCACGGCGGCCGCATCGACGTCTGGTCCCGACCGGGTGAGGGATCGGCGTTCGTGCTCGTCCTGCCGCGCCGTACCGACGAGGCTCCGGCGACCTCGGCCATCCCGCTGCCCGCACTCGACGAGTCGTACGACGGACCCACCGCACCGGAGGACCGACCATGACCAGGACCGCTCGACCCGGAGCCCGGCGACTCCGACGCCTGCTCGCGACGGCGCTCGCGGCCGTGACGCTCCTCGCCGTCTCGGCGTGCGCCGCGATCCCCGAGGAGGGGCCGGTCCGCGCGGGGCGGTCGATCACGGACGAGTCGCAGTCCGGCGGCGTGGACTACCGCCCCTCCGGCCCCGAGGCCGGATCCGACCAGACCGAGCTGCTCACCCAGTTCATCGACGCCGCGACCGGCGCCCAGAACGACTACGCCGTCGCCCGCGAGTTCCTCAGCGCCGGCTTCTCGCAGAAGTGGAACCCGCGCCAGGGCGTGACGATCCGGCAGGGTGACGGGCAGGTCGAGCGGGTCGGGACGCGTGAGCTCACCTACACGCTCAGCGCGAGCGCCTCGGTCGACGCGGACGGCGAGTACACCCAGGCGGTCCGCCCGACCTCGTCGACGTTGACGTTCCAGTTCACGCGGGAGGACGGTGAGTGGCGGATCGCCTACGCCCCCGACGGCATCATCCTGTCCCCGATCAACTTCGTCTCGGTGTTCCAGCCGCACGCGCTCTACTTCTACGACCCGACGTACCGGTACCTCGTGCCGGACGAGCGGTGGTTCCTCGCCCGGTCCTCGACGAGCACGCGGATCGTCAGCGCGCTCCTCGCCGGCCCCGCCGAGTGGCTCGAGGGCACCGTGGTCTCGTCCTTCCCCGAGGGCACCCAGCTCTCGCTCAACGCGGTGACGATCGAGAGCGGCAGCGCCCAGGTCGACCTGTCGAGCGAGGCGCTGCGCGCGACCACCGTCGACAAGGTCCGGATGCGGGAGCAGCTGACCGACTCGCTGTCCTCCATCGCGACCGTCTCCTCCGTCGACCTCACCGTCGAGAGCGTGCCCGTGCCCCTGCCGGACTCGAGCGGCACGAGTGCCCAGCGGAACCCCGACGTCGACGCGAGGCCCCTGGTCGTGCAGGACGGTGCCGCCGGCTTCGCGACGCCGAGCACGGGGGACGTCACCGGCCTCGGCGGCGGGATGAGCGGCCGGATCGCCGCGCTCGACCCGCGGTCGCTCGCGCTGTCCGCCTCGGGCACGCTCGCCGCGGTCGGCAACCGCGACGGCGTGTTCGTCGTGCGCAGCGGCAAGGACCCGCTCCGGGTCGACACCCGGGACGACCTCGTGCCCCCGTCGATCGACGACCAGGGGTTCGTGTGGGTGGCGGAGCGCTCCGACGCCCGGTCGATCACGGCCTACGGCACCGGCGGCGACCCGCACCAGGTCACCTCGACCCTGCCGGAGGGGGAGCTCGTGTCCTTCCAGGTCTCCCGTGACTCCACCCGTGCGCTCGCGCTCCTCGACACCGACGACGGTGCTGCCCTGTACGTGGTCGCGATCACGAGGGGTTCGGACCGCGCCCCGACGTCCCTCGGTCCGCCGGTGCGCGTCCAGGCCGCGGCTGGCGACCCGGTGAGCGCGACCTGGGTGGACGAACTCGACGTCGCGTCCGTCGGACGGACGAGCACGGGGGCGAGCGTCGTCCGGACGACGGTCGGCGGCCAGCCGGAGACGCTCGCGAAGCCCGGCGGCACGGCGACGACCATCGCCGGGGGGAGCGGTGGTGCGCTGCTGCTCCGGATGACCGACGGGTCGATGCTGCAGTCGACCGGCGGAGGGTGGGACACCACCGGCGTCGACGCCGAGGTCCTCGGCATCCAGCGCTGAGCGCCTCCCCGTCACGGCGGGGCCGGCCGGGAGGCCCGTCCACAGTCCGCCGGGCGGCGCACCCGGACGGGGCTCCGCCGGGCGAGCATCGGGTCATGTCGTCCCCACAGCTGCCGTCCGTGGTACCGCACGCTCCTGGACCTGGACCTGGACCTGGACCTGGACCTGGGCCCGTGCCCGGGCCCCCGCCTACTCCTGACGTCTGCCGTGCCTCCGCCCCGGATCCGGCCGGGTCCGGTCCGGTCGCCGGTCGTGTCCCCGGTCGTGTCCCCGGCGCGGACCGTCCATGGCGTGACGCCGTCAGCGCGGTGCTCGCCGTGCTCCTGCCCGTCGACTGCGTCGGGTGCGGTGCGCCCGACCGGGCGCTGTGCCACACCTGCCGGGGGACGCTCGCGGTCCTCCCCGGACGGACCCGGCTCGTCGCGGGGGTCCGACTCGACGCGGCGTACGAGTACGAGGGACTCGTGCGGACGCTCGTGCTCGAGTGGAAGCTGCGCGGCCGGGTGGACGTCGTCGCACCCCTGACGGACCGGACGGCCGACCTGGTGCGGTCGGCGCTCGCCGCGGCGCCGGGCGCGGTCGTCCTGCGGGTGCCCCCGTCGGCGCGCGGGCACCGCCGTCGTGGGTTCGACCCGGTGGTGACGGTGCTCCGCCGCGCGGGCGTGCGGCGAGCCCCCGCCCTCCGACGGGTCGCCGTCCCGGCGGCGCTGCCGGGTGTGGACCGGGCGGCGGGGACCGTTCGCGGGGGTGCCGACCCGCACGGGGGCGGTGGCGGGCAGAAGGAGCGCACCGGCATCGAGCGCGTCGCCGCCACGGTCGGCACCCTCAGCGCCCCCGCGCTCGTCGCCGGGCGGGACGTCGTCGTGGTGGACGACGTCGTGACGACCGGGGTGACCATGGCCGAGGCGGTCCGAGCAGTGCGGGCCGCGGGCGGACGTGTGGTCCGGTGCGTCGCGGTCGCGAGCGTCGAGGTGTGAACGCCGAGTGTCCCCTGGGCATCCGGTGGGTGTCCCCGCCCGACCGCCCGACGCGAGCACCCGCTCGGGCGGCAGGGTCTAGCCTCGCGGCAAGGCGTTGGTGTTCGCCGGACGGAGGCGAACCGCCGAAAGTGGATGGAGCCGCCATGGACGTGACGATCACGGGCCGGAACGTCGGAGTGACCGACCGATTCCGGACCTACGTGGAGCAGAAGTCCGAGAAGATCGACGCCCTCGCCGACCGGGCCCTCGCGTTCGAGGTGCGGTTGAGTCGGCACCACGAGAAGAGCAGCGGGGCGCAGGGCGAGGACCGCGTCGAGCTGACCATCATCGGACCCGGACCGCTCGTCCGGGCCGAGTCCGCCGCGTCGGACAAGTACGCGGCATTCGACCTGGCCTTCGCGCGCATCGCCGAGCGCCTGCGCCGGGCTCGGGACCGCAAGAAGGTGCACCGCGGGCGCCACCGCCCGACGTCCGTCGCCGAGGCCGCCGGTGCCGGCTTCGAGGGCATGGGGGTCGAGCCCGCGGACGGCAAGCTCATCGAGGAGGTCGCCACGGGCGCCGTCCCCGTGGTCGACGTCGACCAGGCAGCGGACCACGAGGACGACGACCAGGCGTACTCGCCCGTCGTCATCCGTCAGAAGGTGTTCGAGGCCGCCCCGATGACGGTCGACGACGCGCTGTACCACATGGAGCTCGTCGGACACGACTTCTACCTGTTCGTCGACTCCGAGACCCACCGACCGAGCGTGGTCTACCGCCGCAAGGGCTGGGACTACGGCGTCATCGGCATCGACGAGAACCCGGGCGCCGACGCCCGGGGGAGCGAGCACGTCCTGGTCGAGGAGACGACCTCCGCGAACGCCTAGCAGCGCTCGGGAGTGCGCACGGTCCGTTCGGACCGTGCGCACTCGTGCTGTCCGGCATGCACTCGTCCTGCTCCCAGCGCCGGGCTGCGGCGGGTTGCTAGCATGACTGGCTGATCGGGCGCGCGGACCGCGCACGACGACTTCGTAAGGAGCTCACGTGGCAAACGTGCTGGAGAAGGTCCTCCGCATCGGTGAAGGGCGGACCCTCCGTCGGCTGAAGGCGTACGCCTCGGCGATCAACGACCTCGAGGACGACTTCGCGAGTCTGACGGACGAGGAACTCCTCGAGGAGACGACCGAGCTCCGCGAGCGGTACGCCAACGGCGAGACCCTCGACGACCTCCTGCCCGAGGCGTTCGCCGCCGTGCGCGAGGCTTCCAAGCGGACCCTGGGCATGCGGCACTTCGACGTGCAGCTGATGGGCGGCGCGGCGCTCCACCTCGGCAACATCGCCGAGATGAAGACCGGTGAGGGCAAGACCCTCGTCGCGACGACCGCGGCGTACCTGAACGCCATCCCGTCGCGCGGCGTGCACGTCATCACGGTCAACGACTTCCTCGCGTCGTACCAGTCGGAGCTCATGGGCCGCGTCTTCCGCGCCCTCGGCATGACCACGGGCTGCATCGTCGCGGGCCAGTCGCCGGCCGAGCGCCGCGAGCAGTACGCCGCCGACATCACCTACGGCACGAACAACGAGTTCGGCTTCGACTACCTGCGCGACAACATGGCGTGGCAGGCGTCGGACATGGTCCAGCGCGGCCACTTCTTCGCCATCGTGGACGAGGTCGACTCGATCCTCATCGACGAGGCCCGGACGCCGCTCATCATCTCCGGCCCGTCGTCGGGCGAGGCGAACCGCTGGTTCACCGAGTTCGCCTCCATCGCCACGCGGCTCACCCCGGGCGAGGACTACGAGGTCGACGAGAAGAAGCGCACCGTCGGCGTGCTCGAGCCCGGCATCGAGAAGGTCGAGGACTACCTCGGCATCGACAACCTGTACGAGTCGGCGAACACCCCGCTGATCTCCTTCCTGAACAACTCCATCAAGGCCGTCGCCCTGTTCAAGCGCGACAAGGACTACGTCGTGATGAACGGCGAAGTCCTCATCGTCGACGAGCACACCGGCCGCATCCTGATGGGCCGCCGCTACAACGAGGGCATCCACCAGGCGATCGAGGCCAAGGAGGGCGTCGAGGTCAAGGCCGAGAACCAGACGCTCGCCACGATCACCCTGCAGAACTACTTCCGCCTGTACCAGAAGCTCTCCGGCATGACCGGTACCGCCGAGACCGAGGCGGCGGAGTTCATGTCCACGTACAAGCTCGGCGTGGTCCCGATCCCGACGAACCGCCCGATGCAGCGCATCGACCAGACCGACCTCGTGTACAAGAACGAGCAGGCCAAGTTCGAGCAGGTCGCGAACGACATCGAGGAGCGTCACCAGAAGGGCCAGCCGGTCCTGGTCGGTACCACGAGCGTCGAGAAGTCCGAGTACCTGTCGAAGCTCCTCGCCAAGAAGGGCGTGAAGCACGAGGTCCTCAACGCGAAGAACCACGCGCGTGAAGCCGCGATCGTCGCCCAGGCCGGTCGCGCCGGCGCCGTCACGGTCGCGACGAACATGGCCGGTCGTGGAACCGACATCATGCTCGGTGGCAACGCCGAGTTCCTCGCGGTGCAGGAGATGCACGCGAAGGGCCTGTCGCCGACGGAGACGCCGGAGGAGTACGAAGCCGAGTGGGACAAGGTCTTCTCGGCGATGAAGGCCACCGTCGAGGAGGAGAGCGAGAAGGTCCGGGAAGCCGGCGGTCTCTACGTCCTCGGGACCGAGCGGCACGAGTCCCGCCGGATCGACAACCAGCTGCGTGGTCGTTCCGGTCGTCAGGGCGACCCCGGCGAGAGCCGCTTCTACCTGTCGCTGACCGACGACCTCATGCGGCTGTTCAACTCCGGTGCCGCCGAGAGCCTCATGGGCCGCGGCAACGTGCCGGACGACCTGGCGATCGAGAACAAGCTCGTCGGGCGGGCGATCCGCTCCGCACAGGCGCAGGTCGAGGGACGCAACGCCGAGATCCGCAAGAACGTCCTGAAGTACGACGACGTCCTGAACCGCCAGCGCGAGGCCATCTACAGCGACCGCCGCCACATCCTCGAGGGCGACGACCTGCACGAGCGCGCGCAGTCGTTCCTGAAGAGCGTCGTGGACGACGTCATCGACACCCACACCGGCGAGGGTTCCCCGGACGACTGGGACCTCGACGCCATGTGGACCGAGCTCGGCACGTTGTTCCCGATCTCGATCACCATCGACGAGGTCATCACCGAGGCCGGTTCGAAGGGCAAGGCCACGCGGGACTTCCTCGCGCGGGAGATCCTGTCCGACGCCCAGCTCGCCTACCAGAAGCGCGAGGAGACCCTCGGCGAAGAGGCGATGCGCGAGCTCGAGCGTCGCGTCGTCCTCTCGGTGATCGACCGCCGCTGGCGGGACCACCTGTACGAGATGGACTACCTCAAGGACGGCATCGGCCTCCGCGCGATGGCGCAGCGTGACCCGCTCGTCGAGTACCAGCGCGAGGGCTACGCGCTGTTCCAGACGATGATGGGCCAGATCCGCGAGGAGTCGGTCGGGTTCCTCTTCAACCTCGAGGTGCAGGTCCAGTCGGACGGCGACAGCGCCGTCATCGAGGCGAAGGGGCTCGGCGAGGAGGGTGAGAACGCCGGACTCGAGTACTCGGCGCCGTCCATCGACGGCGAGGTCGAGGTCCGCGACGAGGCCGGCCGCCTTGAGCAGGCAGCGACAGCGCGGGCCCAGCGCGAGCAGGCCGAGCAGGAAGCGGCGGCCCCCGAGCGGGGTTCGGCCTTCGGCTCCGCCGCGACCGCCACCGGGCAGGCTGACGCGAACAACCGCGCCGAGCGCCGGGCGGCCGCCAAGAAGGGCTGACGGCCCGTACGACACGACGGGAGGCCCGGTACCAGCTGGTACCGGGCCTCCCGTCCGTCTTCCCGGGGCCGGCGCCAGCGCCTGCACCGGCACCGGCAGGGCGGCCGACACCGGGACCGGCGCCGGGCGTGGGACCGGCACCGGGAGCGGGCTCGGGACCGCCGTCGGAGACCTGCACCGGCGTCGGGGACCTTCCCCGGCGTCGGGGACCGGCAGCGGCGTCTGGCCCGGCAGGAAGATCGACGTCGACCCTGCTCGACGCGCCCGGCTCCGCGCACTCAGAGCACCCCGATCGCGGTCGCCCGCCAGCGACCGTTGCGGACCTCGAGCCGGATGGCGACCGCCCGGGCGCGACTCCGGGTGTGGACGACCACGGCCGCCTCGGCGACGCCGTCCCGGGGTCCGTCGAGCACGACGCCGCCGACCCGGATGACCGCACGCTGCCGTGCGTGGCGGGACACCGACCGGGCACGCGCCGCGACCGCCGCCCGGTGCTGCAGGTGTCGGTGCACCTCGTCGGTGATCCACCGCGAGATGGTGTCGACCTCCCGGGCGCCGGTGAGGATCTCGGCGACGCACAGGGCGAGGGACCGCGCGGTCTCGCCGGCGTCCGGGAGGTCCGTGCCCGCGCCGCCGCCACCCGCACCGACAGCCGCATGCGACTCGTTCGCGCCCGGCGCCGCCCCGGTCCCGGACGGTTCCAGGACCGCCGCGGTTCCGGACGGATCCAGGGCCGCTCCGGTCCCGGACGCACCGAGGACCGCTCCGGTCACGGACGGACTCCGAACCGCCCCGGTCCCGTCCGTGCCGACGTCCGCGTCGGTCCCGTCCGTGCCGACGTCCACCCCGGGGCCGACCGTCCGAATGACGCTCGAGGAGGAGGGCACGGCGTCGGTGCCGCCCGTCCCGTCGTCCTCGGCGCGATGGCGGTCCCTCCGGTCCTCCTCGGTCTGGTCGTACCTCCCGACCGGCTCCTCGTCGATCCGTTGCGCCGTGTCCGTCACCCCGGCCCCCTTTCTCCAGGGCTGAGCGTATGGGCCGTGCAACATCACATTTCGCAGAGCGGTGTTGCCTGTGGAGAGTGCGCCGTCTCCACACAGCGGCGGACCTAGACTTGGCTGGTGTCGACCCTCAGTGACCTCGTCCTCGCACAAGGCCGTTCCTCCGAAGCCGACGTGGAATGGCTGCACCTGCTCGTCGGCGACTGGCAGCTGCTGGCCGACCTGTCCTTCGCCGACATGGTCCTCTGGGTACCGACCGCCGACGGGTCGTCGTTCGTGGCCGTCGCCCACGCCCGGCCGTCCTCGGCGGCGACGCTGTTCTACCGCGACATCGTCGGGCAGGAGATCCGCGAGGAGTGGCGCGACCAGGTCACCCAGAGCTTCACCGGGAGCCGCGTCGTCGACTCGGCCGAGCCCGACTGGTACGAGGACACCCCGACCCGCGTCCGCGCCATCCCGGTGCTCCGCCGCCTGACCGCGAAGAGCGCCGAGACCACCGAGCGGCCGATCGCCGTCGTGACCCGCCACTCCAACCAGGACGAGTCGCGCACGCCGAGCCGTCAGGAGCTCAACTTCACCGCGAGCGCGAACGACCTGTTCGGCATGATCGCCACCGGCGACTTCCCGGACCTCGGCGCACCCGCTGGCCCCCGCCGTGGTGCGCCCCGTGCCAGTGACGGTCTCCTCCGCCTCGACACCGACGGCGTGGTCACGTTCGCGAGCCCGAACGGTCTCAGCGCGTTCAACCGGATGGGCTTCGAGGGCGAACTCGAGCGCAAGTCCCTGGCCGAGGTCACGACGGAGCTGCTCGGTGCGCAGCTCGACGTCGACGAGTCCCTGCCGCTCGTGGTCACCGGCCGCGCTCCGTGGCGGGCCGACATCGAGGCGAAGGGCGTCACCGTGACCCTCCGGTCGATCCCGCTCCGCGACCACGGTGACCGCATCGGCGCCGTCGTCCTCTGCCGCGACGTCACCGAGATGCGGCACCAGGAGCGCGAGCTCATCACCAAGGACGCGACGATCCGTGAGATCCACCACCGCGTCAAGAACAACCTGCAGACGGTGGCGTCCCTCCTGCGGATCCAGGCCCGGCGCACGCACTCGGACGAGGCGCGGACCTCCCTGCAGAACGCGATGCGGCGCGTGGCCGCCATCGCCGTCGTGCACGACACCCTGTCGACGGGGCTCAGCCAGACCGTCGACTTCGACGAGGTGTTCGACTCGGTCCTCAAGCTCGTGACCGAGGTCGCGGCGTCGCACAACACGACCGTGCACCCGAAGAAGACGGGGGAGTTCGGTGTGCTGCCGTCCGAGGCCGCGACCCCGCTCGCGCTCGGTCTCACCGAACTCGTCACCAACGCCGTGGAGCACGGGCTCGACGGGCGCGACGGCGAGGTCGAGATCGTGGCGAACCGGCACGACGACCACATCGAGATCCAGGTCCGCGACAACGGCGTCGGCCTGCCGGAGGGCAAGGTCGGGTCGGGGCTCGGGACGCAGATCGTCCGCACCCTCATCCAGGGCGAACTCGGCGGCACGATCGACTGGCACACCCTCACGGGCAGCGGCACCGAGGTGACCATCTCGATCCCGTTCCGCTGGCTCACGGCGGCACCGGCAGCGACCGCCTGAGCGCTCGCGGTCGCCCGCGACGGCCTGGAGGCCCGCACCCGGTCGGCCGTGCGTCATCCTCTCCGTACTCTTGCACCATGACCGCCGACCCGATGCGCGACCTCCTCGAGGAGGCGACCACCACCGTCGCAACCGGCGGCGACGTGGGGCGAACGGTCGGCCTCGCCAGCCTCCTGTCCCTCGTCACTGGGAGCGTCGCCACGGTGACGGCCGCGACCATCGCCCTCGTCGTCTTCCTCTTCGTCTTGTCGCCGTTCGCCTTCCTTCTCGGCTTCGGACTACTGCTCGGCTGAAAGCGATACGGCACCGGCGTGAGTCCGGCAGCAAGATCGGCTACGGAGACGCCGTCGTCTGGCGCCGGTAGTGGAGAGGCGATCGGCCGACTTCGCGTTCGAAGGCACTGCTGAATGCGCTTTCCGAGCCGGAGCCGAGGTCGGTGGCGAGAGCCATCACGCGGACGTCAGGGTCGCGGAGTGCGCGCTGAGCGCGGACCATCGCCAGTGCGTCAGGTAGGACGATGGCGTGCTGCCAGAGACCCTGCGGAACCGCTCCGCGAATCGGTGTGCGACATCTCGGCGGGGCTTTTCAAGCTCTCCGGCGACGCATCCGCTACGCGCCTACGTGGGCCCGAACACGGTGAAGGTCAGCGCTCCATCTCACGACGTGGACATCACCAAGTAAACTGGCCCGCCGCCTCCGGCGGTCGCACCGGACATCGTCACGGACACGGGCTCGTCGCCCACCTGAGTGAACCAGGGCTCCCCGTTCTCGCCGAATCCGGCGGCTTCCATCCGCTTGCCGACCCGCGCCTTCCAGTCTGGCGTCGCCGCTGCGTCGAACGCGTAGTTGATGGATGGACCCGGCCCCGCGCCCAGGGGCCGGACCGCGACACCGGTCTCGGTGCGTCTCGCATCCGGAATGACGCTCCGAAGATCGATGCGCTGATCAACGACGCGCATCGCGGTGAAGGCCGCGTCTGTCTTCTCACGCTGATTCGTGTCGAACCAGACACGCACCCCTACAGCGGCTCCGACGATCGTCAGCAGCGCGATCGATGCAACCAGCACGATGCGCGTTCGCCGCCTCATCCCCACAAGTGGAACCTAGCCGAACCCGACCCATCTCCCCCGAGTCTCGGGGATCGGGGTCGCCCGACCTCTCGTCGCGGAGGGCGGGTCCTGGTTTGCGCGGCGACCGCTGATCGGGTCAGGGGGCTGCCCTGTAGGACTGTCACATGATCGATCTTGCCGAGACCCGTGAAGTCACGCTCGAGAGCCCCAAGTCCTCAGAGCGCGCAGTGCAAGTCATCGCCGGTTGGCTAGCCGAGAAGAGCGGCAGCCCCGTTGAAGCGACGACGGAGGGCGCTGTCGATCTGGGCTCGCGGTTCACGTACCGAATGTGGGGCGCCACGCGACGAGGATTACGCAAGCTGCCGATGCGGCTGACTTGGCATGTTGCCGACAGTGCGACGGGTAGCAGCATCTCGATTCAGATGCGCAGCGACGAGGGCAAGTACCTCGTCCGTACCCATCAGCATCATCTGGTCTACCAACGCACGTTCGACGTGTGGAGTGACGAGTTGAACGCGCTGCTGACAGAGCTGCGCTGCGGCGACCGTTCGACGATCGGCTGCTGAAACGGCTCTAGGATCACCGAATGCAACTCGAGCGGCCGTCCGAACGGCTCTTCAGATCGTTCCAGCAGTCCATGCTCGAGTGGGATGGCGCGCACCAGGACGGTGCCGGCATCCGTGACGCAGCCCTGTTGGCGACCGAAGGCGGATTCGCTCAATGGGTGATGCAACTGCGCACCGAGGAAGGCGTCCCCGCGGGCGACGGGTTCGTCACGTGCAGCTACTACTGGATGGTCCAGGACGACGAGTACCTGGGAAGCATCGCGCTCCGTCACGAGCTCAACGACTTCCTTCGCTCTTACGGCGGCCACATCGGCTACAGCGTTCGCCCGAGTGCCCGACGCCGAGGACGTGCCACTCGCGCACTCCAGGGCGTCCTCCGTGTCGCTCATCATCGTGGTCTGGCAGAAGTGCTGGTCACCTGTGACGCGCAGAACCTCGGGTCCCGCCGCGTGATCGAGGGCAACGGGGGTCGATCCGAAAGCGAGGTCACCGACGCCGCCGGGCGAGTGTTCCAACGTTTCTGGATCTCGACGGGCGCAGAGCCTACCGAGCTTGAGCACTGACGGATCGGCTACCGGGACGAGTGGTGGCTTCGCGAGGACAGAGGCGACGTAGCCCGGTCCCATGGATGACCAGCGGCCCCGCAGCATGGCCGAGCTGTTCGCAGAGAGCGAGGAAACGAACCCGGCATCTCGCGATGCAAACCGCGCTGCGAGTCAGCTCCGCCGCCCCGCTGACGGATCGCCCATCGGGCGGTCACGCTCCGCTGAGAAGCGCCCAGACGGTGCCTGGCCGGACTTGGTTGTGTCCGGCCAGGGGCCGTCCTACGCGACCTACGCGACCTACGCGACCTACGCCGAATGGTCGATGCGTCGGGTCGTCTGTGCCCGTACGGTCGGAAGGTGCTCCAGCGAACCGCCGCCGTCACCGCAGCCCTCGTGATCACGCTCGTCTCGGTCACGGGGTGCACAGTCGGGCCGGGAGGCACAGCCTCCTCCGCCACGACGGCGGCGGCGGTCCCGCAGCTGGACCCGCAGGTCGCGTCCACGCTCGACGACGCGCTCCGCACCGTGCGGGCGAGCCCCGGCGTCGCGAGCGCGACGAACCGGATCGAGCTGCACCAGCGCTACACCGCCGCCGACGGAACAGACGTCACGCCCCCTGGCCTCGAGGCATGGGACAACCGCGATGCCGGCCCGGCCGCACCGCCGCCGATGGGCGGTGTCTCCCCGGACGATCTCACGCTCCCGCCGGTACCCACGCCCTCGGCTCGTCCCACACCCCCAGTCGGTGCGACCGAGACGCACTCGTTCTCGAGCGCCTTCGTGGTCACGATGGACCCGGACGCAACCCCGTCGGAAGCGTCCGCGGTTCCGGTCGCGATGGCGGAGCGGATTGCCTGGACCGGTGTCACCCTCACGCTGCAGGTGCCGGAGGGGCCGGGACACGTTCTCTCCACCGTCACCTACTCGGGCACGTTCGACCAGCGGATCCCTGACGAAACCGCCCTCGGTGTCGCGTCCGGATCGGCCACGCTCGCGGCCACTCCAGGCGTGACCGGAGTCGAGGCGAGCATTCCGCAGACGATGCGCATCGACTACGGCTCGCTGACGATCGGGGTCTCCCCGGCGGACGACGCCACGCTCGCGCGGGTACACGGTGTTGTTGACGGAACCGTGTTCGCCGGGACGACGCTGCACGGGTCGTTCGGGAACGGGGCGAAGCCCTAGTCGGAGGCATGACTGCACGCTCAACCAGCGGCCGCACATTCACCTGCACCTGTCGCCGTCGAATCCGGCTTCCGTGTGGTCTGAGGTCCGAGTAGTACACCGTCCCGTCAGCCGATTCCCCACCGGAACGATCAAGAGCGACCGAGCCAGCGTTCGGTGGTCCAACGGCCATCGGGACGGAACTCTGGGATTGCATGCCCCTTGTCGCCCGCCGATAGCTTGACCCTGTGAACAACCCGCAACAGCAGGGAGCCGCCGACCTCGTGGGCCTGCTCATCGGTGCCCCACTCGCCATCATCGGTGTGTTCGTGCTTGTCAGCGCCGGGAGCACACCGGTAGCCATCCTCGGCGGCACTCTGCTGCTTTCGGGAGTGATGCTGGTGTCCACCGCGCTGCTCATCCGAGGGCTACGCCGACGGTGAGGCGGCTCACTCGCCGATCGTCCATCGGACGGGGTCAGTGCTCAGCGGCCGGAGGCAAGAAGACCTCCCAGAGAACTTCGCCGTCGATGAGAGCGGTCGTGGGTGCAAGCCCGGTCCGGCGCGCGACGCGTTCGGAAGCTGTGTGGTCGGGATGAATGGAAGCCCTGATGTGCCGCACGTCGACCGAGCGCAACCAAGTCACGACGGTGGATGGACTGGCGGCCGTACCGTGCGCCCAGTTCGTCCAGGGTCGGTGGCTCGCCGCCGGTGAAGAGGTAGAGCTCTGGTGGAGCCAGGGTGGTGACCATCTCGCTTGCGTGTTCGACGGCAAGCGGTTCCAGGGCGAGACGATCCGAATCCAGGGGATCAGCCTGTGGCCACGACATGACCCGAGCCTTGCAGATCGCTCGGTCGACCGTCGTCTACCGGGACGCTGCTCACGTCAGGGCAAGTGATCTGGCAGCGGTGCCGGACATCGGCGTTGTGGCGGGTGCTTCGCAGCGCGGGTCGGGACAGACTGGTCGGTCGCCGACAGCGAGGTGCGGGCCTCCAGGCGTCTCGCGGTGCCCCTGCGGCACAGTGCCACGGGCCGGACGCAGGAGAGCCCGCCACCCCTCGGGATGGCGGGCTCTCCTGTCAGGTGCGCGCGGTCAGGAGGCGCGGCGGGCGCGGGCTGCGCGGCGCTTGAGCGCGCGACGCTCGTCCTCGCTGAGGCCGCCCCAGACACCGGAGTCCTGGTTGTTCTCGAGGGCGTACTGCAGGCACATCTCGGTCACGGTGCACCGAGCGCAGACCGACTTGGCCTTCTCGATCTGGTCGACGGCCGGGCCGGTGTTCCCGACGGGAAAGAAGAGCTCGGGGTCTGCGGTGAGGCAGGCAGCCTGGTCACGCCAGTCCATGTGTGGTGCTCCTTGCGGTAGATGCTCGAACGGCAGGCCGCGGCCGTGACTCGGGGGATCGGGACTCTGCACATGCTCATGTGACGTACGGGAGGCTTCCTGTGGGGGAGGAGCCCGCGCGGGGAGAGTTCGACGCCCGCGGAACGCTCGGGGGAGGAGCGTCGAACCACGGGAGACGTACACCACATCGTGCCGTCCAAACGACCTCGGACATCGTTCCATACTGGTATGGCCAAATCAAGGGTTTCACTGCTGGAGGATCGCTGTGCCTGACACCACCACGGACGACGAACTCGTCCCCCGGAGGCGGCCCGCTGCACTCCTCGTGCTCGTCGCCGTCGTCGGGCTCGAGTTCCTCGCGATGGCCGCCGTGACGGTCTTCCTGCTCGTCGAACTCCTCACGTCCCCGGCAGCGGGCATCGCGTCCGGGATCGCCCTGCTCGTCCTCGCGGTGCTCGCGACCGTGTGGCTCGGCGCGATGGTGGCCGGACTCCGTCGCGGCCGCGCCTGGGTGCGCAGCGGCGTGGTCGTCTGGCAGGTCCTGCAGGGCGCCCTTGCGATCGGGGCGTTCCAGGGCGAGTCGCGGGTGGCGTCCGTCGGGTGGGCGCTGCTCATCCCGGCGCTGCTCGGCATCACGCTCGTGCTGAGCCGGCCGGTGACCGCGGCACTCGTGCGCCGGGACTGAGCGGCGCCGGGACTGAGCGGCGACCGGCCCGAGCGACGCCGGGAGCGTGCGGCGACGGGCCCGAGCAGCACCGGGCCCGAGCAGCGCCGGGAGGCGAGCCGTCAGACCAGGCCGAGCTTCTTCCGCAGGCTCGCCACGTGGCCGGTGGCCTTGACGTTGTAGAGCGGCAGCTGGACACGGCCTTCCTCGTCGACGACGATCGTCGACCGGATGGTGCCGGTGACGATCTTGCCGTAGTTGTTCTTCTCACCCCATGCCCCGTACGCGCGGTGTACGGCGAGGTCGGGATCGCTCAGCAGCGGGAAGCTCAGGGCCTGCTCGGAGTGGAAGCGCTGCAGGGCGGGCAGCTCGTCCTTCGAGACGCCGAGGACCTCGTAGCCGGCGGCCTGGAGCGACGACATGTTGTCGCGGAAGTCGCAGGCCTCGGTGGTGCAGCCCGGGGTGGACGCCGCGGGGTAGAAGTACACGATCACCTTCCGTCCGCGGAGGTCCGCGAGCGCGTGCTCGGTGCCGTCCTGGTCGGGGAGGGTGAAGTCGGGGGCGGTGTCGCCGGCGGCGAGACGGTCGCTCAAGTGGGGCTCCTGTTCGTCCGGTGCCGCGAGTGGTCAACGGCACGCAGAAGTCATGCTATTGTTGATTCCCGTCGCGGGGCGCACGCCGAAGCGGCAGGACAACGCAACACCACGCACCTCTAGCTCAATTGGCAGAGCAACTGACTCTTAATCAGTGGGTTCTCGGTTCAAGTCCGAGGGGGTGCACCAACCGAAGACCCCGACCGATCCGGTCGGGGTCTTCGTCGTCGTACCGGCGTTCCACGCCCCGTGCCTCGCGAGACCGTCGTGCCCGACACGCCCGACCCGGTTCCGGGCGCCATCCTGATCGGACGGTTCCGGTTCCGGTGCCGGTCCCGGTCCCGGTGCCGGCGCTGCGTCACCCGTCGGACAGCTCCACCACCCGCTCCTCGCCGACCACCGCGTCGAGCCCGCCCGACGACACCGCCGCCAACTCCGCCCGGAGTGCTGCGATCCCGTCGCTCGGCACCCACACCTCGAACGTCGCCTCGGCGCCGTAGACCGTCGCGCCGGAGGTGGCGTCGTGCCGCTGCACCCACGCGCGCAGGGCGTTGTCCACCCGTCCCGCGTCGGCGTGCGGGACCGCCACGGTCACCTGCGTCCGGGCGGCGCGGCGGACGACCTCCGCCCGGTCGAGGGTCTCGGACACCGAGGTCGAGTAGGCCCGGACCAGCCCACCGGCACCGAGCTTCACGCCGCCGAACCACCGGCTGACGACCACGACGACGTCGGTGAGGTCCCGCCGACGGAGGACCTCGAGCATCGGGACGCCCGCGGTGCCCGACGGTTCACCGTCGTCGGAGGACCGGGCCTGGTCCCCGCGGACGCCGGTGACCATCGCGGTGCAGTGGTGCCGGGCGTCCCACGAGCGACGGCGGACGTCCGCGATGACGGCCTCCGCCGCCGCCGGGTCCGCGGCGGGGTGCGCGAGGGTGACGAACCGGGAGCGCGACACGACGATCTCGTGCTCGACCGGGCCGGCGATGGAAGCGGGGTACCGGCGGGACACCCGTCCGAGGGTAGTGGCGCAGTAGGGTGGTCGGGCACGGGATCGAAGGGGGCGACGATGACGGGATCGGTGCCGAAGGGCGGCGTGCTCGACGCGGGGGAGCTCGCGCGACGGCTCAACCTGCTGCTCGACTTCGAGGAGTCGCAGCGTGGTGCACCCGTGCCCTTCGCGGAGATCGAGCAGTACGTGGCCGACCGCGGCGGTTCGCTCTCGCGCGCGAAGTGGACCTACATGGTGTCCGGTGACGGGCGGCGGAACAGCGACACCCGACTGCTGCGCCTGCTCGCGGGCTTCTTCGAGGTCGACGACCGTTTCCTGCTCGAGGACAGCGAACTGCCCGAGCGCATCGGCGCGCAACTCGCCCTCGTGCGGGCCGTCCGTTCGGCCCGGGTGAGCGGCTTCGCAGCGCGGACCTTCCCCGGTGAACTCTCGCCGGAGGCCCTCCGCCGCATCGCCGAGGTCATCGAGCAGGAGTCGCGCAGCGGCGGTGCGGTGTGACCGCGCCGACGCTGGTCGACCGGTTCTGGCAGCTGGGCGAGGACGCGGGCTGGACCGGGATCGACGACGCCGTGGCGGCGGCCGAGGACCTCGTCGGCAAGCCGATCACCGTCCGCGAGGAGTCGTTCTTGGCCGACGAGCCGGTGTGCGGCTTCGTCGCGACGCTGGAGCACCGTCACCTCGTGATGATCTCCCCGACGCCGTCCCCGACCTTCCGCGCGTTCGTCATCGGACACGAGCTCGGCCACGTCCTGCACGGACACCACGAGACCGCGCCGCAGGCCGCCGCCATCCGGAGCCTCATCCCGGACCTGCCCGAGTACAAGGTCGAACGGGCCCTCGCCCGCGGGCTCTTCGAGAACGAGTACGAGCGCGAGGCCGAGCTCTTCGCCGACCGGCTCGCGCAGCTGATCCGCGGCCACCGCGAACGTCCCAGTGCGTTCCGCGGGGTCTTCGGGTGATCCTCGCCGTCGTCCAGGCGGTCCTGCTCGTCGTCGGGGCGGTCGTCCTCTCCGTCGTGCAACGCGGGCAGGACCGGACGCTGGCACTGACGTTCCTGCTGTTCTCGGGCACGGTCGTCGCCGGCGTCGACCCCCTGTACCGCGCCGTCGACCCGCTGCTCGGCGGACGGAACGTCCTGACCCTCGTGTGCGACGTCCTGATGGCGGCGGGGACGAGCACGCTGCTCTGGGGCGTCGCGAAGGCCGTGGGAGCGGCACGGCCGTGGATGCGCAGGGCGGTCGTCGCGTCGTGCTCCGTCGTGGTCATCGCCGTCGTGACGGCGTTCGTGCTGCTCGACCCGGTCCGGACGACCACGACGTTCATGCTCGCCGTCGGTGCGCAGCCCCTCGCGGCGGTCTACTCGATCGTGCAGACGACGTACCTGGGGGTGGCGCTCGGCGCCACCGGGCTCATCTGCGTGCTGCGCATCCGGGAGGCCCGGACCGGTCCGGACCGCGTCGGTCTGTGGGCGCTCGTCGCCGGCGGGGTCTTCGGCGTCGTCCGCATGGTGGTCGTCGCGGTGATGGACCTGGCCCACGTCGCCGGCCGGGTCGACGTCACGCGGGCGCTCGCCCTGCCGTACGACGTCACGACACCGGGCGCGGTGCTGCTCGTCGCATCCGGCATGCTCCTGCTCGTCCTCGGCCACCGGCTCTGGCAGAGCAGACGGACCCGGGCGCTGCAGGATGCCCTCCGCCGTCTCGAACCGGTCCCGCCCGACTCGGCACCGACAACGAGTACCCCGACTCCGACGACCCCGCGACCCGGCTCAGCCGTCTCATCGTCGAGGTGAACGACGGCGCCCGTCGACACCGCACACCGCTCAGCCCGGCCGACCAGGCAGCGCTCGCAGAGGCGGAAGCGGTCCTCGCGGGCACCTGACCCCGGGGCCGACCACCCGGTCGTGTACGCTCTGTAGCACGTGCTACACCCGGTGTTGTCGCGGGTCTCGGCCGGTCGTGGGGGGCGGCCGAGGCCCGGGCGTAGGATCGTCGGGTGCTCGTCTTCGCTGCAGTGGTCCTGATCGTCGGCGCCGTCTTCAACGTGGTCGCGTGGCCGCGCTTCTTCCAGCGCGTCGCGAAGGACTCCCGCGCCCGGGACGCCGCGGGCCGCCCGACGACGTTCTGGCGCGTGCACTTCGTGCTGCTGCTCATCGCGCTGGTGATCGCGGTGGCCTCCGTGCTCGCCGCGGTGCTGCTGCTGGTCTGACGCCCGCCCGCCGCTGCCGGCGACGTCGCTACGACGCGGGCGGGAGTGGCGCACCGAGCGCCGAGCGCAACGCGACGTCGGCGACCGCCTCGTCGGCGGGGGAGAGCAACACCCGCCAGACGTCGTCCGGCGTGACGAACTCGACGCAGACCGCGTCGTCGTCGCACTCCTCGATCCGCCACCCCTGCACGGCGTCCATCGGGACCGGGAGCAGCGCGTCGCGCTCGAAGCTCGTCTCCGCGGTGACCCGGTCACGAAACACCCGCACCCGGCACGTGGCGCCACGCCAGGTGTGCTGCAGGTCGAGCGTCGGGAGAACAGGAGAGTCCGGCACCCGCTGATCGTACCGGCGGGTGCCGGACCCGTGCCACGTCGGGGGGTCAGCTGCGGCCGTCGCCGTCCATGTGCTCGGTGGACCGCCGCACCTGCGCGGCCGGGTCGCGGCCGGTGATCGGGTACGGACCGGTGACGCCCTGGCGCAGCGAGGCGATGCGGAGGATCCGGTCACGCTGCAGGAACCAACCGACGACCAGCAGCGGGATGACGACGACCAGCGAGGCGATCGTGTACGTCCCGACCGGGTAGTCGATCGCCATGAGGACGATCACCGACGCGAGGAACGCCAGCGTCAGCCAGCTCGTGACGGGAGCCCCGGGCAGCCGGAACGTCGGTTCCTTCGCCAGCCCCTGCTTGGCCCACTGCCGCAGCTTCATCTGGCAGAGGATGATCGTGCCCCACGCCGTGATGATGCCGAGGCTGGCGATGTTCAGGGCGATCTCGAACGCCTGTCCGGGCACGAAGTAGTTCAGCACGACACCGGCGACGGTGAAGGCCGCGGTGAGCAGGATGCCGGCGTACGGCACGCCGCCCTTCGACATCTTCGTGGTCCACTTCGGCGCCGAGCCGTTCATGCCCATCGAGTGCAGGGCGCGGCCGGTCGAGTACAGCCCGGCGTTCAGGGACGACAGCGCCGCGGTGAGCACGACGAAGTTCATGATCGACCCGACGACGACCCCCACCTGCGGGTTCCCGATCGACGAAAAGAACGTGACGAAGGGGCTCTCGCCCTCCTTGTACGCCGTGTACGGCAGCAGGATCGACAGGAGGACGATCGAGCCGACGTAGAACACCGCGATGCGGAAGACGACGGAGTTGATCGCGCGCGGGATGACCTTCTCGGTGTCCTGGGTCTCGCCCGACGCGGTGCCGACGAGCTCGATCGCGGCGTAGGCGAACACGACGCCCTGGATGACGAGGACGGCCGGCAGGACGCCGTTCGGCAGGAGCCCGCCGTTGTCGCCCCAGATCGAGAAGCCGGTCCGGACCGCCTCGCCGCCGGTCTCCACCGGGAACGCGAAGACGAGCCAGACGATCGCGACGACCAGGAACGCGACGAGCGCGGCGACCTTGATGAGCGCGAACCAGAACTCGAGTTCACCGAACACCTTCACCGCGACCATGTTCGCGGCCAGGACGACGACCAGGGCGATGAGTGCGAGGAGCCACTGCGGGGCCGCGGTGAACGCCGACCAGTACTTCAGGTAGACCGCGACGGCCGTCGTGTCCACGATCGACGTCATGGCCCAGTTGAGGAAGTACATCCACCCCGCGGCGTAGGCGAACTTCTCGCCGTAGAACTCGCGGGCGTACGAGATGAACGACCCGGAGGAGGGCCGGTGCAGCACGAGCTCCCCGAGTGCCCGGAGGATGAAGAAGGCGAACACGCCCGCGATCAGGTACGTCACCGCGAGGGCGGGACCGGCGGTGTGGAGCCGGCCACCGGCACCGAGGAACAGGCCCGTCCCGATCGCGCCACCGATGGCGATCATCTGCAGTTGCCGGGGCTTCAGCCCGTGCTGGTAGCCCTCCTGCTCGTGCGAGAAGTCGTTCGCCGGAGCGCGGTCGACCCCCGTGTCGTTCTTCGCTGTCATGGCCGACACGCTACCGCCGCACGTCCGACCCGGCCGACCGACGGCGTCCGCACGCCGTCCGACCGCGCCCGATGGCCTTCCCGCGGCCCGCTCCCTGGCCGCCGCCTGGACGACGAGTGACGCGGGACCCACCACGATGGACGGATGGACATCTTCCTCCGACTCCTCGTCGCGATCGGGATCGCCCTGCTCGTCACGGCCGTCGCGTCACTCGTCCTGCACCTGGTCTTCCGGGCGCTCGGTCGGCGGGAACGCTGGGCTGCCGCGCTCTCCCGGCGCACGAAGCACCCGACCCGCACCACACTGCTCCTCGCCATGCTCTGGACGGCGTTCAGCACGAGCATCCCGCGCGACGCCGAACGGTTCCCGTGGCGGGACGAGGTGTCGCACGTCTTCCTCATCGCGATGATCGGCGTCGGGTGCTGGTTGGCCTGCGAGCTCGCGATCTTCCTCGAGAGCCTCGGGCTGCACAAGTACCGCGTGGACGTCCCCGACAACCGGGTCGCCCGCCGGGTGCGCACGCAGGTGCTCATCATCCGGCGACTCACCGTCGCCGTCCTCGTCATCATCGCCGTCGGTGCGATCCTGCTCACCTTCCCCGGGGTGGAGGCCGCCGGCGCGAGCGTCCTGGCGAGTGCCGGGCTCCTCTCGGTGATCGCCGGTCTCGCCGCGCAGACGATGCTCGGCAACGTGTTCGCAGGGATGCAGCTCGCGTTCTCCGGTTCGATCCGGGTCGACGACGTCGTCGTGGTGGAGACGCAGTGGGGCCGGATCGAGGAGATCACCCTCACCTACGTGGTCGTGCACCTGTGGGACGACCGGCGGTTCGTGCTGCCCTCGACCTACTTCACGAGCACCCCGTTCGAGAACTGGACACGCACGGGCAGCGAGCTGCTCGGCGCGGTCGAGTTCGACCTCGACTGGCGGGTGAGCCCGTCAGAGATGCGCGACGAGCTGGACCGCATCCTCGAGACGAGCACGATCTGGGACGGCCGCACCAAGGTGCTGCAGGTCACGGACGCCGTCGGGGGATTGGTGCGCGTCCGTATCCTCGTCACCGCGCCCGATGCCGGCAGCCTGTTCGACCTCCGGTGCTACGTCCGCGAGGAGATGGTGGAGTGGATGCAGCGCCAGCACCCGGAGGCACTCCCGCTGCAGCGCGTCCAGCTCACCGACCCGGTGCAGGAGCGCGCGGCACCGCGCCGGCCGCGGCGCGAGAACGACTCCCAGCTGTTCGGTGAGGGCGACGAACGCTCCGCCCTGTTCACCGGTCCGATCCAGACCTCGGGCATCCGCGCCGAGGACGTCCCGCCCGAGCGGCGCTGACCAGCTGCCCCATGACGGACGGGAGGCCCGCTACCAGCTGGTAGCGGGCCTCCTGTCAGTCGTGTGGTGCCGTCAGCGCGCGGCGCGCTGCTTCGCCTTCACCGCACGGTCGTCCTCGACGACCGTGCCGACCGCCACGATCGTGGTCGAGAGCCAGGCCACCCAGGTCAGGGCGAGCCGCCAGTCACGCGGTCCACGCCTGGTCGTCTGCAGCACGCTGTAGCCGCTGATGAGCGAGCCCCACACCGCACCGCTGAACATGAACTTCCGCACGGGTTCCTCCTGTCGTCGTCCGGCCCACGTTACCGGGCGGTACATTGGAGCGCCGCCGGGCGCACAGGGACCGCCGGCCATCCCAGCAAGGAGTCGCATAGTGCGCCAAGCCGTCATCGGAGCCGTCCTGCTCGCCGTCGGGGCGGTGTGCGTCGCACTCGGGTTGCTGCCGCTGCCCGAACTCGCGGCGCTCGCGGAGCGGGTCCTGCCGGTGCTCGGCTTCGTCCTCGGGCTGACGATCGTCTCCGAGCTCGCCGCGGACGCGGGCGTCTTCGACCGGCTCGCCGACCTCGCCGCGCGGGCCGGCGGCGGACGGACGATCGGCCTGTGGGCCGCGGTCGTCGTGCTCGCCGTGGTGTGCACGGTGTTCCTGTCGATCGACACCACCGCGGTCCTGTTGACACCGATCGTCATCACGCTCGCGCGCCGGGTCGGGCTGCCGCCGATGCCCTTCGCCCTCACCACCGTCTGGCTCGCGAACACGGCATCGCTGCTGCTGCCGGTGTCGAACCTGACGAACCTGCTCGCGGTGGACGGCATCGGACTCGACGGGCCGCTGCCGTTCGCCGGGTTGATGGTGTGGGCGGCGCTCGCCGGGGTCGTCGTGCCCTGCGCGGTGCTGCTCGTGGTGTTCCGTCGCTCGCTGTTCGGGCGCTACACGCCGGTCGGGCTGCGGAAGGCGTCCGATCCGGTCTTCTCCTGGGCGGCGTCCGTCGTCCTCGTCGCCCTGGTCGTGGCCCTGACCGCGGGGGTCGAGGTCTGGGTCGCCGCCGTCCTCGCGGCGCTCGTGCTCATCGGGGTCGCGGCGTGGCGGGCACCCTCGGAGCTCAAGCCGTCCCGCGTGCCCTGGTCCACGCTCGTGTTCGCCGCCGGGCTCTTCGTCGTCGTCGAGACCCTGCACGCCACCGGGGTCACCGACCCGATCGTCCAGGCGGTCGGCGGGGGCACCGGGACCGGTCCGCTGCTGCTCCTCGGCGGGGCAGGGGCCGTCGCGGCGAACGCGATCGACAACCTGCCCGCCTACCTGGTGCTCGAACCGGCCGCGGGGCACGAGGCCCTGCGGTACGCGGCGCTGCTCGTCGGCGTGAACGCCGGGTGTCTCATCACGCCGTGGGCCTCGCTCGCGACGCTGCTGTGGCACGCGCGGCTCACGGCCGAGGGCATCCACCTGTCGTGGGGGCGCTACATCGCCCTCGGGTGCGTGGTCGCGCCGCTCACCGTCGTCGCGGGCGTGCTGGCGCTGCAGATCTGATCCGTCGTGCCCGGCGCGCTCGCGGTGCCGGCGCTCAGAGCCAGTCGCGGTGCTTGAACGACCGGTAGAGGACCAGCGACGTCACCACGGTGAGCGCGAGCGACGCCCACAGCCCGCTCCACTCGCCCTCGCCGGGGAACTTCACGTTCTGCCCGAAGAAGCTCGTGATGCCGGTCGGGATGGCGATGATCGCCGCCCAGCTCGTCACCTTCTTCATGACGGTGTTCTGCCGGTTCGACGCCAGGTTCAGGTTCGTCTCCAGGACGCTGGAGACCGCTTCGCGCTGCTGCTCGACGGTGTCCGCGATCGACACGAGGTGGTCCTCCACATCGCGGAAGTACGGGCGGACCCCGTCGACGATCGTCTCGGCGTCACCGTGCAGCAGCGACCCCACGCTGTCCCGGGTGGGGACGACGAGCCGGCGCAGCACGCCGAGCGCCTTCCGGAGCCGGAACGAGCGCCGCTGGATCTGCTGCTCGCGCGGGTCCCCGTTCTCGAACAGGTCGTCCTCGAGCGCGTCGATGTCCCGCTCGATCGTCTCGAGGACGCTCGTGGCGTGGTCGACGACCGTGTCGAGCAGGCCCCACAGCAGCCACGGGACCCCGTGGTCGGCGAGGTCGCTGTTGGCGTCCCACCGGCGCTGGACCGCGGAGGTGTCGAAGTCGGTGCCGTGGATCGTCACGAGCGCGTGGGAGGTGACGAACGCCTTCACCTCGTGGGTGACGAGTCCACCGTCCTCGCCGGGGCCGTGCGCGTCGTAGACGACGAGGAACAGGCTGTCCCGGTACCGGTCGAGCTTCGGGCGTTGCCCGCGCTCCACGGCGTCCTCGACGGCGAGGGCGTGGATACCGAGCTCGCCCTCGACCTGCTCGAGGTCGGCCGGTGTCGGATCCGTGAAGTCGACCCAGACGAAGGCGCCGTCGCGGGCGACCAGTTCCGACACGTGTCCGACCGGGAAGTCCTGCTCCGCCGGCGACCCGTCCTGCCAGCAGCGCGTGCTCACCATGGGGCGAGCCTAGTGAGGCGGTCCGGTGGCACCCGACGGTCTGGGCGCTCCGGTGCCCGTCCGTGAACATCCGCTCAGCCCGGTCGACCGGTCGCTGGTAGTTTCGGGGTCGACGCCCCGGCAGGCCGCCGGGCAGGAACGGAGCACCCGCCACCCATGCCCGCAGACCGCACGGACAGCACCCGGTACGCATTCATCGTCGCCTCGAACCGACTGCCCGTCGACCGGGTGGTCGAGGAGGACGGTTCGGAGGGCTGGCGGCACTCTCCCGGCGGCCTGGTCACGGCGCTCGAGCCGGTGATGCGCCAGAACGACGGGGCCTGGGTGGGGTGGGTCGGCCAGCCGGACGTCACGGTCGAGCCGTTCGACAACGAGGGCATCCACATCGTCCCGGTCCCGCTCAGCGCAGACGACGTGCAGGAGTACTACGAGGGCTTCAGCAACGACACACTGTGGCCCCTGTACCACGACGTCATCGAGCACCCGAGCTACCACCGCGACTGGTGGAACGCGTACAAGCGTGTGAACCAGCGCTTCGCGGAGCAGGTCGCCGAGATCGCCGAGCAGGACGGCATCGTCTGGGTGCAGGACTACCAGCTGCAGCTCGTGCCGGCGCTCCTGCGCACCCTGCGTCCCGACCTGACGATCGGGTTCTTCAACCACATCCCGTTCCCGCCGGTCGGCATCTACGCCCAGCTGCCCTGGCGCGCGCAGATCCTGGACGGCCTGCTCGGTGCGGACGTCATCGGGTTCCAGCGGCAGGACGACGCGAGCGACTTCCTCCGTGCGGTGCGGCACATCAAGGGCTACACGACGAAGGGCTCGATCGTCGACGTCCCGGTGGACGACCCGCAGGCACCGCGGAGCCGCAAGGGCGTCACCGTGCGGCACGTCGAGGCCCGGCACTTCCCGATCTCGATCGACGCCGAGAGCTTCGAGGAGATCGCCCGCCGTCCCGAGGTGCAGCAGCGCGCGAAGGAGATCCGCGACGGTCTCGGCAACCCCACGACCGTCCTGCTCGGCGTCGACCGGCTCGACTACACGAAGGGCATCCGCCACCGCATCAAGGCGTTCGGCGAGCTCGTCGAGGACGGCCGCCTCGCGGTGGAGGACGCCGCGCTCATCCAGGTCGCCAGCCCGAGCCGGGAGCGCGTCGACACCTACCGGATGCTCCGCGACGAGATCGAGCTCACCGTGGGACGCATCAACGGCGACCTCGGCGTCATCGGCCACCAGCCGATCTCGTACCTGCACCACGGCTACCCCCGCGAGGAGATGGTGGCGCTCTACCTCGCCGCCGACATCATGCTCGTCACGGCGCTCCGCGACGGCATGAACCTCGTCGCGAAGGAGTACGTCGCGAGTCGCTTCGACAACGACGGCGTGCTCATCCTCTCCGAGTTCGCCGGTGCCGCCGACGAGCTCAAGCAGGCCGTCATCGTCAACCCGCACGACATCGGGGCGCTGAAGGACTCCATCCAGCGTGCGATCGAGATGCCCCGACGGGAGCGCTCGACGCGCATGCGGGCTCTGCGCAAGCGCGTGCGGGACAACGACGTGGCGCGGTGGTCCCGCTCCTTCCTCGAAGCGCTCGACCGCCACGCGCCGAAGAGCGCCCAGATCGACCCGGACGCGGCCGGCCAGGGGGAGCCGCACCGCGAGGCACCGACCGACGGCACGTCGATCTTCGACCAGGACGCCCAGACCGCGCGCGCCGCCGAGGACACCCGGGAGGACCGCGATGCCTGACCGGACGACGGAGACCGGTCTCGCCCAGGCGCTCGAGACGCTCGCGGCTGCGCCGCGACTGCTCGTGGCGCTCGACTTCGACGGCACGCTCGCGCCCTTCGCCGACGACCCCGCACGGGTGGGTGCGCTGCCCGGCAGTTGGGCCGCCGTCCTCACCCTGCAGCGCGCGCGGGACACGGAGGTCGTGCTCGTGTCCGGACGGCCGCTCGGCAGCCTGGCAGCGGTGTCCCACGCGCCGGAGACCATGGCGCTGATCGGCTCGCACGGCGTCGAGTGGCGTGTCGACGGCCACGACGAGGCCGCGCTGACCGAAGAAGAGACCGCCAGGGTCGCCCGGATCGGCGCGGCACTCGACGCGGTCGGTGCCCGCCACCCCGGCGTCGTCATCGAGCACAAGCCGGCGGGCCACGGCGTGCACACCCGGCGGGTGAGCGCGGAGGAGGCCGCCGCGACGAACGCCGAGGCGAGCCGTGCCGCGCACGACGCCGACCCCGGCGTGCTCGAGCGCGGGGGCAAGGACATCCTCGAGTTCGCGGTCCGCCACGTCACGAAGGGCGACGCGATCGACCGCCTCCGGGAGCTCCGAGGAGCGGACGCGGTGTTCTTCGCCGGCGACGACGTCACCGACGAGGACGGCTTCCGGGTGCTCCGCGACGGCGACGTCGGCGTGAAAGTGGGGGAGGGGGACACCCTGGCCGCCCACCGTGTCGCCGATCCGACAGCCCTGACCGACGTGCTCAAGCAGCTCGGACGACTCCGGGCCACGCGCTGACCGAGGGCGCAACACGATGCAGACGCATGGTGTTGCGCCACTGGTATCCCAAACGGTCCTAGACTCTGGACATGCCTGACATCGACGTGAAGCCGCGCAGCAGGGTCGTCACCGACGGGATCGAAGCAACCACTTCGCGTGGCATGCTGCGGGCCGTCGGGATGGGCGACGAGGACTGGGAGAAGCCGCAGATCGGCATCGCCTCGTCCTGGAACGAGATCACCCCCTGCAACCTCTCCCTCGACCGCCTCGCCCAGGGCGCCAAGGAAGGCGTCCACGGCGGCGGCGGGTACCCGCTGCAGTTCGGCACCATCTCCGTGTCGGACGGCATCTCGATGGGCCACGAGGGCATGCACTTCTCGCTCGTGTCGCGTGAGGTCATCGCCGACAGCGTCGAGACGGTCGTCAGCGCGGAGCGCCTGGACGGCACCGTCCTGCTCGCCGGCTGCGACAAGTCCCTGCCGGGCATGCTCATGGCCGCCGCGCGCCTCGACCTGGCGAGCGTGTTCCTCTACGCCGGGTCGGTCATGCCGGGCTACGTCAAGCAGGCCGACGGGTCGATGAAGGAAGTCACGATCATCGACTCCTTCGAGGGTGTCGGTGCGTGCAAGGCCGGCACGATGACCGAGGAAGAGCTCAAGGAGATCGAGTGCGCGATCGTCCCCGGTGAGGGCGCCTGCGGTGGCATGTACACCGCGAACACGATGGCGAGCCTGGCCGAGGCGCTCGGCATGTCGCTCCCCGGCTCCGCCGCGCCGCCGAGTGCCGACCGCCGCCGCGACTACTACGCGCACCGCTCGGGCGAAGCCGTCGTGAACATGCTCCGTCTGGGACTGACCGCCCGGCAGATCCTGACGCGCGAGGCCTTCGAGAACGCCATCACCGTGCTCATGGCCCTCGGTGGGTCGACGAACGCCGTGCTGCACCTCCTCGCGATCGCCCACGAGGCCGAGGTCGAGCTCACCCTCGACGACTTCAACCGCATCGGCTCGAAGGTCCCGCACCTCGCCGACATGAAGCCCTTCGGCAAGTACGTCATGGTCGACGTCGACCGCAACGGCGGCATCCCGGTGATCATGAAGGCCCTGCTCGAGGCCGGCCTGCTGCACGGCGACTGCATGACCGTCACGGGCAAGACGGTCGCCGAGAACCTGGCGGCGATCGACCCGCCCGAGCTCGATGGCGAGGTCTTCCGGAAGATCGACAACCCGATCCACGCGACCGGTGGCCTGACGATCCTGCAGGGTTCGTTCGCACCGGAGGGTGCCGTCGTCAAGACGGCCGGCTTCGACGCCTCCGTGTTCGAGGGGCCCGCGCGGGTGTTCGACCGCGAGCGTGCCGCGATGGACGCCCTCACCGAGGGCCGCATCCAGAAGGGCGACGTCGTGGTCATCCGCTACGAGGGCCCCAAGGGCGGACCGGGCATGCGCGAGATGCTGGCCATCACGGCGGCCATCAAGGGCGCCGGCCTCGGCAAGGATGTACTACTGTTGACGGACGGTCGATTCTCAGGCGGCACAACCGGCCTCTGCATCGGCCACATCGCACCGGAAGCCGTGGACGCAGGTCCAGTGGCCTTCGTGCGCGATGGCGACCGCATCCGTGTCGACATCGCGGCTCGCTCGCTCGACCTACTGGTCGACGACGCCGAGCTGGAATCCCGCCGAGCAGGCTGGGAACCGTTGCCCCCGCGCTACACCCGCGGAGTCCTCGCGAAGTACGCCAAGCTCGTCCAGTCCGCCGCCCTCGGCGCGGTCACGGGCTGACGTCGACACCCGACACATCGCCATCCCTCCAGGCAAGGAACCGTTCATGCCCACGGAAGCCACACCGCTGTCCGCTGCCGGAGCACGTCGCTCACCAGAGGTCCTGACCGGCTCGGGAGCCGTCCTCCGGACGCTCGAGCACCTCGGGATCACCGACGTCTTCGGCCTGCCCGGCGGCGCCATCATCCCGTTCTACGACGAGCTCATGGCGTCGACGACCATCCGCCACATCCTGGTCCGGCACGAGCAGGGCGCCGGCCACGCCGCCGAGGGCTACGCGTCCTCGTCCGGCAAGGTCGGCGTCGCGATCGCGACGTCCGGCCCCGGTGCGACGAACCTCGTCACCGCGATCGCCGACGCCTACATGGACTCCGTGCCGTTCATCGCGATCACCGGGCAGGTCTTCTCGACCCTGATGGGGACGGACGCCTTCCAGGAAGCCGACATCGTCGGGATCACGATGCCGATCACGAAGCACTCGTTCCTCGTCACGAAGCCCGAGGACATCCCCGCCACGATCGCCGCCGCGCACCAGATCGCGACGACCGGTCGGCCCGGCCCGGTGCTCGTGGACATCACCAAGGACGCGCAGCAGATGTCGGCGCCGTACATCTGGCCGCCGAAGATCGACCTGCCGGGCTACCGTCCGGTCACGAAGGCACACGGCAAGCAGATCACCGCCGCCGCGCAGCTGCTCGCCGAGTCGAGCCGCCCGGTCCTGTACGTCGGCGGCGGAGTCATCCGTGCCGGTGCCTCCCCGGAACTCCTGCGCTTCGCCGAGGCGACGGGCGCGCCGGTGGTCACGACGCTCATGGCGCGCGGTGCGTTCCCGGACTCGCACCCGCAGCACCTCGGCATGCCGGGCATGCACGGCACCGTGCCCGCGGTCCTCGGGCTCCAGGAGAGCGACCTCATCATCGCGCTCGGCGCCCGCTTCGACGACCGTGTGACCGGGAAGGCCGACGAGTTCGCCCCGGACGCCAAGGTCGTGCACGTCGACATCGACCCGGCCGAGATCTCGAAGATCCGCTTCGCCGACGTGCCGATCGTCGGGGACGCGAAGGTCGTGCTGGCGGACCTGCTCGAGGCGTGGGCCGCCGTCGACCAGTCCGAGCGGGCCTCCACGGCCGACTGGTGGGCGCACCTCGACAAGATCCGTGCCGACTTCCCGCTCGGGTACGTCGAGCCGCAGGACGGCCTCATCGCACCGCAGCACGTCATCCGCCGCATCGGCGAGATGACCGGACCGGAGGGCGTGTTCGCCTCCGGTGTCGGGCAGCACCAGATGTGGTCGGCACAGTTCATCCAGTACGAGCGCCCGAACGCGTGGCTCAACTCCGGCGGCGCCGGCACGATGGGCTACTCCGTCCCCGCAGCCATGGGTGCCAAGGTCGCCCAGCCGGACCGAGTGGTCTGGGCGATCGACGGTGACGGCTGCTTCCAGATGACCAACCAGGAGCTCGCGACCTGCGTCATCAACGACATCCCGATCAAGGTCGCGGTGATCAACAACTCGTCGCTCGGCATGGTGCGGCAGTGGCAGACGTTGTTCTACGACGGCCGGCACTCGTTCACCGACCTGCAGACCGGGCACGGCACCCGCCGCGTGCCGGACTTCGTCAAGCTCGCGGACGCCTACGGAGCCCTCGGCATCCGGGTCGAGCGTCCCGAGGACATCGACGCCGCGATCCAGCTCGCGCTCGACACCAACGACCGCCCGGTCGTCATCGACTTCGTGGTCAGCCGCGACTCGATGGTCTGGCCGATGGTCCCGCAGGGTGTCGGCAACTCCTCCATCCAGTACGCCCGCGAACTCGCGCCCACCTGGGACGACGAGGACGCCGACATGACGGGGGAGCCCGCATGAGCCACGTCCTGTCCCTCCTCGTGGAGGACAAGCCGGGTCTGCTGACCCGTGTCGCCGGGCTGTTCGCCCGACGCGGCTTCAACATCGAGTCACTCGCCGTCGGCAGCACCGAGGTGGACGGCCTGAGCCGCATCACCGTGGTGGTCGACGTCGAGGACCTGCCGCTCGAGCAGGTGACGAAGCAGCTCAACAAGCTCGTCAACGTCATCAAGATCGTGGAGCTCGACTTCCCCCAGTCGGTGCAGCGCGAACACATGCTCGTGAAGGTGCGTGTCGACAACCAGACCCGGTCCGCGGTGCTCGACGCCGTGACGCTGTTCCGGGCGCAGGTCGTCGACGTCGCCACCGACTCGCTCGTCGTCGAGGTGACCGGTGACCCCGGCAAGATCCAGGCGATCCTGCGCGTCCTCGAGCCCTACGGCATCAAGGAGCTGGCCCGCGCCGGCCTCCTCGGCATGGGCCGCGGACCGAAGAGCATCACCGACCGGGTGCGCTGAGCACCGGTCAGCCAGAGACCACCGAACCAAGGAGATCACGCACCGTGACTGACATCGTGTACGACGCCGACGCCGACCTCAGCCTCATCCAGGGCAAGAAGGTCGCGGTCATCGGCTACGGGTCGCAGGGCCACGCCCACGCCCTCAACCTCCGCGACTCCGGCGTCGAGGTCAAGATCGGCCTCAAGGAGGGCTCGAAGAGCCGCCAGAAGGCCGAAGAGGCCGGCTTCGAGGTGCTGACCCCGGCCGACGCCACCGCGTGGGCCGACGTCGTCGTCATCCTCACCCCGGACCAGGTGCAGCGGATCGTCTACAAGGACGACATCGCCCCGAACCTCAAGCAGGGTGCGACGCTCGTCTTCGGTCACGGCTTCAACATCCGCTACGGCTACATCGAGGCGCCGGAGGGCGTGGACGTCTCGCTCGTCGCGCCGAAGGGCCCGGGGCACACCGTCCGCCGCGAGTACGAGGCCGGCCGTGGTGTCCCGGTCATCGTCGCGGTCGAGGTCGACGCGTCCGGCAGCGCCTGGGACCTCGCCTGGTCCTACTCCAAGGCCATCGGCGGTCTGCGCTCCGGCGGCATCAAGACCACGTTCACCGAGGAGACCGAGACCGACCTGTTCGGTGAGCAGGCCGTCCTCTGCGGTGGCACGTCGCAGCTCATCCAGTACGGCTTCGAGACCCTGGTCGAGGCGGGCTACCAGCCGCAGATCGCCTACTTCGAGGTCCTGCACGAGCTCAAGCTCATCGTCGACCTCATCTGGGAGGGCGGCCTCACCAAGCAGCGCTGGTCGATCTCCGACACCGCCGAGTTCGGCGACTACGTCTCCGGCCCGCGCGTGATCTCGCCCGAGGTCAAGGAGAACATGAAGGCGGTCCTCGCCGACATCCAGGACGGCACCTTCGCGAAGCGCTTCATCGAGGACCAGGACGCCGGTGCCCCGGAGTTCCAGGCCCTCCGCGAGAAGGGCGAGGGGCACCCGGTCGAGGCGACCGGCCGCGAGCTCCGCAAGCTCTTCGCGTGGAAGCAGGCGGACTCCGACTACGTCGACGGTTCCGCCGCGCGGTAGTCTGCCTGAGACAAGCTCGACCCGCGAGGCGGCGGTGCAGTGCACCGCCGCCTCTCGATGTGACCCGGACACGATGCAGCATCTCCTCCAGAACCCCGACGTCTCCGGACGTCGACGCAGCGCGACGACGCCCGACGTCGTGCCGGTCGTCGCGCCCACGGCGTGGCGCGGGCCCGCCGCCGGACATGGGATGATCGTCGGATGGCGGTGACGAGACGAGCGGTCCACATCGGCGCCGGCAAGATCGGGCGCGGGTTCGTGGGCCAGTTCCTCGTGGCGAGCGGCTACGACCTGACCTTCGTCGACGTCGACGAGCGTGTGGTCGCCGCCCTGAACGAGGCCGGCCGGTTCGTCGTGCACGAGGTCGGCGAGATGCCGGTCGAGCACACCGTCGCCGGGTTCCGCGCGCTGAACAGCAAGACGGACCGCGACCGCGTGGTCCGGGCGATCGCCGAGGCCGACGTCGTCACCACCGCCGTCGGGGCCCGCACCCTGCCTCTCGTGGCGCCGCTCATCGCGGAGGGCCTCGCGGCCCGTCCGCTCGACCGCGGCGAGGTGACGATCGTCGCGTGCGAGAACGCGTTCAACGCCACCGACTCCCTGCACGCGAGCATCCGCCGTGCCCCGATCCTCGAGGACCGCGACATCGCCGCGGTCTTCGCGAACTGTGCGATCGACCGCATCGTCCCGGACCAGTCCGGCGTCCTCGGCCAGTCCGGCGGTCTCGACGTCGTGCTCGAGCCCTTCTACGAGTGGGTCATCGAGCGCACGCCCTTCGCCGGGACCGCCGCCGAGCACCCCGTCATCGACGGCGTGACCTGGGTGGACGACCTGCAGCCGTTCGTCGAGCGCAAGCTCTACACCGTCAACACCGCACACGCGACCGCCGCTTACCACGGCTGGGTGCGTGGCATCCGGCTGATCCGGGAGGCCCTCCAGGACCCCGCCGTGCGCGCCGAGGTCGACGGGGTGCTCGCGGAGACGACCGCACTGCTCGTCGCGAAGCACGGCTTCGACCCGGAGGAACACGCGCGGTACGTCGCGGCGAACCTGACGCGCATCGCGAACCCGCTCCTGCCGGACACGACGCTGCGCGTCGGCCGGAACCCGCTGCGCAAGCTCGGTCGCCGCGAGCGGTTCATCGGCCCGGCCGCGCAGCTCGCGGAGCGGGGCCTCCCCGTGGACCACCTCCTCGGCGCCGTCCGCGTCGCGCTCGAGTTCGACGACCAGGACGACCCGGAGTCGTACGAACTCCACGCGCTGCTCCGCTCCGGTGCGACGGCGCACGCCCTCACCGAGATCCTCACCGGACTGATGGAGGGCCACCCGCTGTTCCCCGCCGTCCGCGACGTCGTGGCCGGTGTCCTCGAGACCCAGCCAGCCCAGGCATGAGCGGCGACCCTCGTAGACTCGACGGCATGACGGAGGCACGCGAACCCGACGACGACGACGCCCTGTCGTGGGGTGACGCGGACGACGCCACGCACGTGGACGCCGCGCACAACCCGATCGCCGTCCGGGAGCGCGACGAGCGTGACCCCGACGCGCCCGAGACCTCCGGGGCGCTCATCGGGTTCGGCGTGTTCGGCGGGCTGTACCTGCTGTACACCGTGGCGTGGCTGCTCACCGCCTCGACGACCTACGTGTCCGGCGTCGACCGGGTGCTGAGCGGCTACGTCGAGGTCCTGCGCTTCCTGTCGATCGTCGCCCCGGCGCTGTGGTTCACGGTGGTGCTCTGGGCGGCCCGCGGTCGGAGCACCCGCACCCGCCTGCTGTGGATGCTCCTCGGCGCGGTCGTCCTCTTCCCCTGGCCGTTCCTCATGACGCGGAGCTTCGGGTGACGGCGGTCGACGGCCGTGCGGGCCGCGCGGCACGGTCCCGCACCGGACTCCTCGGCCGGATCGCGATCTGGGCCGTGTTCGCCGTGCTGCTGGCGTACATGACCGTGCAGAGCGTCGGGAACCTCGTCACCGTGTCGCGCTCGGTGCAGGAGTTCAACGCGTTCATCGCGAGCTCGTCCGGAGGCGACTCGCTCCGACGCGCCGTGCCGTGGGTCTGGCTCGTCCTGGACATCGTGATCGCGCCGCTGGCCTTCGTCGTCGCGCTGTGGGTCACCCGCCGGTCGACGCTCGCGGTGACGGCAGCGGTGTTCCTGCTCGCGTTCGCGGCGGCCGGAGCGCTCTGGCTCGACCTGCAGCTCTTCGTCCCGCGCCTGCTCGACTTCTGAGCCGGGCGGGCCGTCCGGGTCGGCGACGGTGACGGCGTCGTAACGACCCCGCCGCGTCGGTAGGGTGGTGGTACACCACCCGTCTCGTGTGAGGAACAGCAGTCGTGTCGAAGCCGGTCGTCCTGATCGCCGAAGAACTCTCGCCCGCCACCGTCGACGCCCTCGGGCCCGACTTCGAGATCAGGAACGTCGACGGCACCGACCGTCCGGCCCTGCTCTCCGCGCTGTCCGACGCGCACGCGATCCTCGTCCGGTCCGCGACGAAGGTCGACGCCGAGGCGATCGCCGCGGCACCGCAGCTGCAGGTCATCGCCCGCGCCGGCGTCGGGCTCGACAACGTGGACATCAAGGCGGCAACGACCGCCGGCGTCATGGTGGTGAACGCGCCGACGTCGAACATCATCTCGGCTGCCGAGCTGACCGTCGGGCACATCCTGTCGCTCGCGCGCCACATCCCGGCGGCGCACGCGTCGCTGGCCGCCGGCGCGTGGAAGCGGTCGTCCTACACGGGCGTCGAGCTGTACGAGAAGACCGTCGGCATCATCGGCCTCGGTCGGATCGGCGCGCTCATCACGCAGCGCCTCCAGGCCTTCGGCGTCTCGGTCATCGCGTACGACCCCTACGTCACGACGGCTCGTGCACAGCAGCTCGGGGTGGAGCTCGTGTCCCTCGAGGACCTGCTCCGCCGTGCCGACTTCACCACGATCCACATGCCGAAGACCCCGGAGACGGTCGGCATGATCTCCGACGACCAGTTCGCGCTCATGAAGCCGACCGCGTTCGTCGTCAACGTCGCCCGCGGCGGCCTCATCGACGAGGACGCGCTGTACCGCGCCCTGACGTCGAACACGATCGCCGGTGCCGGGCTCGACGTCTTCGTGTCCGAACCGCCGAAGGACTCGCCGCTCGTCTCCCTGCCGAACGTCGTCGTGACGCCGCACCTCGGTGCCTCGACCGACGAGGCGCAGGAGAAGGCCGGTGTCGCCGTCGCCAAGTCGGTCCGCCTGGCACTCGGGGGCGAGCTCGTGCCCGACGCGGTCAACGTCGCCGGCGGGGTCATCGACCCGTACGTGCGGCCCGGCATCCCGCTCGTCGAGAAGCTCGGCCAGGTCTTCACCGCGATGGCGACCTCGCCGGTCACGAGCATCGACGTCGAGGTGCACGGCGAGCTCGCCGAGTACGACGTCAGCGTGCTCAAGCTCGCCGCGCTCAAGGGCGTGTTCACCGACGTCGTCAGCGACCAGGTCTCCTACGTCAACGCGCCGCTCATCGCGGAGCAGCGCGGCGTCACCGTCCGGCTCATCACCGACGGCGACAGCCCCGAGTACCGCAACCTCCTCACGATCCGCGGCGCGCAGTCCGACGGTCCGGCGATCAGCGTCTCCGGCACGCTCACCGGGTCGAAGCAGGTCGAGAAGCTCGTCGAGATCAACGGCTACGACGTCGAGGTCGCGCTCGACAAGCACCACGTGGTCATGGCCTACACGGACCGGCCGGGCATCGTCGCGGTGTACGGCAAGGAGTTCGGCGACGCGGGCATCAACATCGCCGCCATGCAGATCGCCCGCCAGTCGGCCGGTGGGGAAGCGCTCAGCGTGCTGACCGTCGACTCGCCGGTCCCGGACGAGGTGCTCGAGCACGTCCGTTCCACCATCGACGCGGCGTCGCTCCGCGAGATCGACATCACGCTCTAGGAGACCCATGTCGCAGACGCTCAAGCTGGCGGTCATCCGCGGGGACGGCATCGGCCCCGAGGTCGTCGACGAGGCCCTCAAGGTCCTGCACGCGGTGGCCGGTGCGGAGCTCGACGTGCAGGAGACCGCCTTCTCGCTGGGTGCGAGTCGCTTCCTCGAGACCGGGGACGTCCTCACCGAGGACGACATGGCGGCGATCGCCGAGCACGACGCGATCCTCCTCGGAGCCGTCGGCGGTGACCCGCGGGACCCGCGGCTCGCCGGCGGGATCATCGAGCGCGGGCTGCTCCTGAAGCTGCGGTTCGCGTTCGACCACTACGTCAACCTCCGGCCGACGACCGTGCACGACGCCGTCGCGTCACCGCTCGCCGCACCCGGGGACGTGGACTTCGTCGTCGTCCGCGAAGGCACCGAGGGCCCGTACGTCGGCAACGGCGGCGCGATCCGCGTGGGGACGCCGCACGAGATCGCCACCGAGGTCTCGCTCAACACCGCACACGGCGTGGAGCGCGTGGTGCGGTACGCGTTCGACCTGGCCTCGCGGCGACCGCGGCAGCACCTCACCCTCGTGCACAAGAGCAACGTCCTCGTGCACGCCGGGTCGCTCTGGCAGCGGACCGTCGCCGCTGTGGGCCAGGAACACCCGGACGTCACGGTCGACTACCAGCACGTCGACGCCGTCATGATCCACATGGTGCGGGAGCCGTCGCGGTTCGACGTCATCGTGACGGACAACCTCTTCGGCGACATCATCACCGACCTCGCCGGGGCGATCAGCGGCGGCATCGGTCTCGCCGCCTCCGGGAACATCAACCCGGACGGCACCTTCCCGAGCATGTTCGAGCCGGTCCACGGATCGGCGCCCGACATCGCCGGTCAGCAGCTGGCCGACCCGACCGCCGCCGTCCTGTCCGTCGCCCTCCTGCTCGACCACATCGGCCGGCCGGACCTCGCGGCGGCGGTGACGCAGGCGGTCGAGGCCGACCTCGCCGACCGGGGCACCACACAGCGGTCGACGGCCGAGATCGGTGACGCCATCGTCGCCGCGGTCACCGCACGCACCACCACGGCCTGACAGGAGCCATCCCATGAGCAACGACACCAGCGACGGCAGCGACAGCAGCGGCGCCGACTTCGCACTGGACTTCGCGACCACTCCGTCCCCGGAGCGTCGTGCCGCGGCGGAACGCGAGGAGATCCTCGCCGACCCCGGCTTCGGCAAGCACTTCACCGACCACATGGCGTCCGTCTCGTGGACGATCAACGACGGCTGGCACGGCGCCTCGGTCCACGCGTACGGACCGCTCTCCCTCGACCCGAGCGCGAGCGTCCTGCACTACGCGCAGGAGATCTTCGAGGGCATGAAGGCGTACCGGCACGCCGACGGGTCGGTGTGGTCGTTCCGTCCGGACGCGAACGCGCGACGGTTCGCCCGTTCGGCGCGACGGCTCGCGCTCCCGGAACTGCCCGAGTCGGTCTTCGTCGAGTCCGTCCGGCAGCTGGTCCGCGCGGACGAGGCCTGGGTGCCGTCGGCCCCGGAGACGAGCCTGTACCTCCGCCCGTTCATGATCGCGACCGAGGCCTTCCTCGGCGTCCGCGCCGCCCACGCGGTCCAGTACCACTGCATCGCGAGCCCAGCTGGGGCGTACTTCACCTCGGGGCCGGAGCCGGTGTCGATCTGGCTGTCGACCCGGTACGCCCGCGCAGCCCGGGGCGGCACCGGTGCGGCCAAGACCGGCGGCAACTACGCGGCGTCCCTGCTCCCGCAGCAGGAGGCGTACGAGCACGGCTGCCAGCAGGTGATGTTCCTCGACTCCGAGAAGGGCGAGTACCTCGAGGAGCTCGGCGGCATGAACGTGGTCCTCGTCCGCGCCGACGGCACGCTGATCACGCCCGACTCGGACTCCATCCTCGAGGGCATCACGCGCGACTCGATCCTGCAGCTCGCGGTGGACCGCGGCCTCCGGGTCGAGCGTCGTCCGGTCAGCCTCAGCGAGTGGCGGGACGGCGTCGCGGACGGCACCATCACCGAGGCCTTCGCGTGTGGCACCGCGGCGGTCGTCACGCCGATCGCGGAACTCCGTGGCGACGGCTTCACGATCGGTTCGCCGACCACCGGTGCCGGCCAACTGACGATGTCGCTGCGTACGGAACTGACGGACATCCAGTACGGACGCCGTCCCGACCCGCACGGGTGGATGGTCCGGTTGACGGAGCCGACGACCACCACGAGTGCTGAGTAGGGTCGACGCGTGAAGATCGCACGGTTCAGCACCGAGGGGGAGGACCCCCGTTACGGCATCCTCGACGAGCGCGCACTGGTGGTGCTCGCCGGCGACCCGATGTACCAGGGCTTCGAGACGACGGGGGAGCGGGTGCCCCTCGCGGACGCGAAGCTGCTCGCCCCGGTCATCCCGCGGTCGAAGGTCATCGGCGTCGGGCTCAACTACGCCGAGCACGTCTCGGAGATGGAAGAGCACACCGCCGACGACCCGGTGGTGTTCCTCAAGCCGAACACGTCGGTCATCGGTCCCGAGGACCCGATCCGGCTACCCGCCGACATCGGCCGCGTCGACCACGAGGGCGAGCTCGCCATCGTGATCGGGTCCCTCGCCAAGAACGTCGCGAAGGAGGACTTCGCGAGCGTCATCCTCGGGTACACGATCGCGAACGACGTGACCGCCCGTGACCTGCAGGCGCGCGACGGCCAGTGGGCCCGCGCCAAGGGCTTCGACACGTTCTGCCCGCTCGGTCCGGTGATCGAGACCGAGATCGACCCGTCGGACATCCGCATCGAGACGCGCGTCGACGGCGACCTCCGTCAGGCCGCGTCCACGAACGAGATGGTGCACGACATCCCGACGCTCATCGAGTTCATCTCGTCGATCTGGACCCTGCTCCCGGGCGACGTCATCCTGACCGGCACCCCGGCGGGCGTCGGCGCGATCCGCGACGGCGAGGTGGTGGAGGTCACGATCTCCGGCATCGGATCGCTCCGCAACCCCGTGATCGCTCGGCACTGACCGGCGACGGCACTGACCGGCGACGTCGCCGACCTCGAGGCCCGACACCGTCACGGTGTCGGGCCTCCGTCCGTCCCGGGGTCGGCCCCGTGCGCGCTGGCCGTGATCCGCGGAGGCGTGGGCGACACGCCCGGGATGGACCCCGGTTGGCAGGTCCTCGCAGGCTGTGTAGAGTAATCACTCGTTGCCGCTGAGGCGGAGAACGGATCGGCCGAGACGCTGACGGAGTTCGACTCCGGGAGATGCAGTCTGGCTCCGGTTCTTCCCCGGGCAACGAGCCAGCCTCTCTGGCGAAGCATCCTGGTGGTGTGGAGTGGGGAGTGCGTCTGGTCCTTGAGAACTCAACAGCGTGCACATTGTCAATGCCAATTTTATTGACCTCGTGCCTGGTCGGTTTTTCCGGTCGGGTCATGAAGCAATTCCTTTTGGATTGAAGATTGTCAGTAGACAGTCAACAGTCAAGATCAACTCGCTGGCACTTCGGTGTTGGTTGTAATTTTTTACGGAGAGTTTGATCCTGGCTCAGGACGAACGCTGGCGGCGTGCTTAACACATGCAAGTCGAACGATGATCAGGAGCTTGCTCCTGTGATTAGTGGCGAACGGGTGAGTAACACGTGAGTAACCTGCCCCTGACTCTGGGATAAGCGTTGGAAACGACGTCTAATACTGGATATGACTACTGGTCGCATGGCCTGGTGGTGGAAAGATTTTTTGGTTGGGGATGGACTCGCGGCCTATCAGCTTGTTGGTGAGGTAATGGCTCACCAAGGCGACGACGGGTAGCCGGCCTGAGAGGGTGACCGGCCACACTGGGACTGAGACACGGCCCAGACTCCTACGGGAGGCAGCAGTGGGGAATATTGCACAATGGGCGAAAGCCTGATGCAGCAACGCCGCGTGAGGGATGACGGCCTTCGGGTTGTAAACCTCTTTTAGTAGGGAAGAAGCGAAAGTGACGGTACCTGCAGAAAAAGCACCGGCTAACTACGTGCCAGCAGCCGCGGTAATACGTAGGGTGCAAGCGTTGTCCGGAATTATTGGGCGTAAAGAGCTCGTAGGCGGTTTGTCGCGTCTGCTGTGAAATCCCGAGGCTCAACCTCGGGCTTGCAGTGGGTACGGGCAGACTAGAGTGCGGTAGGGGAGATTGGAATTCCTGGTGTAGCGGTGGAATGCGCAGATATCAGGAGGAACACCGATGGCGAAGGCAGATCTCTGGGCCGTAACTGACGCTGAGGAGCGAAAGCATGGGGAGCGAACAGGATTAGATACCCTGGTAGTCCATGCCGTAAACGTTGGGCGCTAGATGTAGGGACCTTTCCACGGTTTCTGTGTCGTAGCTAACGCATTAAGCGCCCCGCCTGGGGAGTACGGCCGCAAGGCTAAAACTCAAAGGAATTGACGGGGGCCCGCACAAGCGGCGGAGCATGCGGATTAATTCGATGCAACGCGAAGAACCTTACCAAGGCTTGACATACACCGGAAACGGCCAGAGATGGTCGCCCCCTTGTGGTCGGTGTACAGGTGGTGCATGGTTGTCGTCAGCTCGTGTCGTGAGATGTTGGGTTAAGTCCCGCAACGAGCGCAACCCT